>CAUYUB010000468.1:0-1455 GCA_963575685.1 Gammaproteobacteria bacterium
GGCCCGATCCGGTCGTTCGCCCAGACTGAAAAAATAGAGCAGGCCGACATCCCGGTTAATGTCGGAAATACTCCAGGTGCGCGTGGTGCCCTGGGCAGGGTTGGGGTTCGTGGTTTTCTTGAGCGTGTATAGCTGCGGCTTTTTTAACGAATTATTATGGGATCCGGCCAGGATTTTTGCGGTGACCGGGGCGATGGTTGGGATCGCGTCGGTTTACTTCGCGGCCTGGAAAGAACGGCGGGATTGGATTGCCCTGCGGCGATTTCTGCGCGTCTGGAAAGAAGAGCCGTTCCGTCGCGCCTTGGAAGCAACCCCCGATTGGATGCCGGTGGCGTTGTTCGCCCTAATCTGTGCCGCTGCAACCAGCCTCCTGTCGCCGAAGGAGCCGATCAATTGGCAGGTTTACTGGCTGTTTTTATCACCCTTGACCGCCGTGTTGCTGATGTTCCGGGATGTCGGCCTGCTCTATTTTTTCAGTCTGGGCGAACGACCGGATCGGGCCAATGCCATTACCTTAGTTTATTTGGTAGTGCTCTATGTGGTGCTGCCGCCGTTATTGAATCTGGTTGGTACCGGATATCTGGTCTATCCTATTTTGCTCCCGTCCGGTCAGGGTCAGTTATTCTGGTTGGGACCGATTATCGCGGTCTTCCAGGTTGGGATTGTTTTCGAGTTGTTGCGGCGACGGATTCAGATGGAAAATCCAACGGCACGGTGATGTTGAAAATACCCGGCGCCAGTAGAGATAATACCGCGGATGATTTCCGAGGCGAAGGGGATACTGTAACCGCCATGAAAAATGTTGATAATACCCTGCGCGTCCCTCTCCGAATGCGTACTTAACCCCTTACCTGTAGGAGATCCTTGATGGATATTCGCCGGGCGTTGATCGTAGACGATTCCAAGCTGGTCTGTTTTAAACTGGGAAAGATCCTGGAGGAGCGAGGGATTTCCTCCCATGCCGTCAGTTCCGGCGAGGAAGCCCTGACCTATCTGGGTGCCAACCCTCCCCCTGACGTAGCCTTTATCGACATCATGATGCCCGGCATGGACGGCTACCAAACCATTGAGGCAATCCGTGCGCAACCGGCACTTGCCCACCTGCCGGTCATCATGTGTTCTTCCAATGATACGGATGAGGATCGGGCACAAGCGAAGCGACGTGGGGCGAATGGTTTTCTGCCAAAGCCGCCTTCTCCCGAACATCTTTTTCAAACCCTTGCTGCGCTGTCTCCTGTACCCACTGCCGCCGCCCCTGCGCCAACACCGACACCGACACCGGTCACGCCTCCCGCCGGAGAGTACATCACGACAGAAATCGCTGGTCGTCTGGTACGAGAGGCCGCAGAGGCGGCAGGGGGGACAGGAGGCAGCGCAGCCAGGGTTTCCAAAAGATGTTCGGGAGACGGCGGCTTTGGCAGAACACCAGGCGCCCCACGTCGCGTCGCTTGTGCC
>CAUYUB010000469.1:0-1455 GCA_963575685.1 Gammaproteobacteria bacterium
CTTCGGCGGCGAGGTGGAGCGGGTTCTGTCGATGGTGGATTCGGTGCTGCTCTTGGTGGATGCGGTCGACGGCCCCATGCCGCAGACCCGTTTCGTCACCCAAAAGGCGTTTGCCCTGGGTCTTCATCCCATCGTCGTCATCAACAAGATCGACCGTCCTGGGGCGCGTCCCGAGTGGGTGCTCAACGCTACCTTCGACCTCTTCGACCGCCTTGGGGCAACCGACGAACAACTCGACTTTCCGGTCGTATATGCCTCGGCGTTGCATGGCTACGCCGGATTGGACGCCGACCTACGGTCGGGGAACATGGACCCATTGCTCCAGACCATCGTGGACCGCGTCCGCCATCCCGATGTGAATCCCGAGGGACCGTTCCAGATGCAAATTAGTTCCCTAGACTATTCCAGTTATATAGGAACTATAGGCATTGGCCGCATTACTCGCGGTCGCGTACATCCTAGCATGTTGGTGGTGGTGGTTGATCCACACGGCAATCGCCGCTCGGGTCGAGTCTTGCAGCCCTATGGTTTAATGGGTTTGAAGCGTTTCGATTTGCGTGAAGCAGCCGCCGGAGACATTATTGCCTTATCCGGCATCGAACCACTCTATATTTCCGATACTCTTTGCGATCCTGCCTGTATCGAGGCACTGCCCGCCTTGCAGGTAGACGAGCCGACGGTACAGATGTCCTTTGAGGTAAATACCTCGCCGTTTGCCGGACGCGACGGTAAATACATTACCAGCCGCCAGCTCCGCGAGCGTCTGGCCCGTGAACTCATCCACAACGTCGCCCTGCGCGTGGAAGATGGTGATGACCCGGACAAATTCCGGGTGTCGGGACGTGGTGAGTTGCACCTCTCCATTCTTATCGAAAATATGCGCCGTGAGGGCTACGAGCTGGGCGTGTCTCGGCCGCAGGTCATTATCAAAGAGATCGACGGCGAGCGTATGGAGCCCTACGAAGTGGTGACCCTGGACGTGGAGGAACAGCACCAGGGGGCGATCATGGAGCAATTGGGAGAGCGCAAAGGTGATTTGGTGGACTTGGTCCCCGATGGTAAGGGGCGGGTGCGCCTGGATTACATGATTCCTTCACGGGGGTTGATTGGGTTCCACACCGAGTTTCTGACCATGACCTCGGGCACTGGGCTGATCTATCACGTCTTCGACCACTATGGCCCGCTTAAAAAGGGTTCACTGGGTGGGCGCAACAATGGGGCATTGATCTCCAACGGCATGGGTAAAACCGTTGGTTATGCCCTCTTTAGTCTCCAAGACCGGGGACGATTATTCGTTGGCCCAGGTGAGGAGGTCTACGAAGGGATGATTGTCGGCATCCACTCCCGCGACAATGACCTGGTGGTGAATCCGCTCAAGGAAAAGCAGCTGACCAATATTCGTGCGTCGGGTTCCGACGAGAATATCCTGCTCACACCTGCCATGCGCATGAGTCT
>CAUYUB010000470.1:0-1452 GCA_963575685.1 Gammaproteobacteria bacterium
CGACGGCCGCCCCGAGAGAGATCCAGGCGCTCCGCCGCGCTGCCGCGGTTGCAAAATAACTGTCCAGCGCTTGCTGGTTCACACTCCGCCCCCGCCCAAATCGACCCAATTCATACGCAGACGTACCGATACTCGCACTCCACAAATCCGACCTCATTCCAGCCGAATGAGAACGGGTGAAATTGCCGGTACTCTCTATTTTAGGCAGTGAGGAAGAATGCGTGATGCGATATTGTGCACGACTTTTTTCGACATTGAGTATGGCAACCCGTAAATCGCGGTTGTTCACCAATGCCGTGGTGATGAGTTTTTTTAGCCGTTCGTCAGCGATGAAATCTTGCCAGGCGATGTCGGCGGCGGGGGTACGGGTTTCCGTTGCGGTCTCTTCCAGATAATGAGCAGGTATGGGAGCAACAGGACGCTCGTATTCCGGAATCATGGTGCATCCCGATAATACTAGGACCGCCATCAAAAAAATAAACGATGCATTCGACATAATGACAAAATTATTTCTGATGCAAGTTTTGCCAGGTATCATTCTTACGCATAATTCGGTAAAAAATGGTTAATGCCGTGTAAATATAAGTAAAGTTACCGCTGGTGATGGTTTTGTGTAAAATGTTGGTGGGCCTTGGTTGTGGTTCCATAAGAAACGCCGGACCCATTTTTATCGACAATTACTTGATGTCCATTTTAGAACCTTTGTTTCTGCGGTTTCTGCAAAGATGGCGACACGAATCCTGCTGGTTGATGACGATGTGGATCTGGTAGAGCTATTGCACGACTATCTCGAACGGGAGGGGCTCGTTGCGTGCGCCGAGCTTTCCTCTGTGGCGAAGATCACGCTACCGATAAGAATTTCGAACATCGTCGTGATTGGTTGGTAGGCTGGATACTACGGTTGGCCAACATTTTCGCCATTGATGTGGCCTCCTAAGCGGTGATGAGTAATCACTATCACATCGTGGTGAGGATTGATGCGAAACGGGCGGCAACTTGGAGTGTGGAAGAGGTATTGGAGCTTGGACGCAACTCTTTTCCAGCCCCTTACTCGTACAACGCTATCTTTCGGAAACCAGGGCTACAATGACTGCAGCGGAATGTGACCGGGTATGCGAAATCGCGGAAGAATATCGTGAGCGGTTAATCAGCATTTCGTGGTTCATGCGTATATTGAATGAAAACATCGCACGCGAGGCCAATCGGGAAGATGGAGTGAAAGGACGTTTTTGGGAAGGACGATTCAAGAGTCAAGCGTTATTGGACGAAACCGCGTTGTTATCGGCCATGGCTTATGTAGACCTCAATCCCATCCGAGCGGGCCTCCTCGCGCGACCCTATAATCCATCGTGAAAGTGTGTGTGCGTAACTTTACGTTGGTGGCCCTCTGATGAGGATTGGGACCCCTTGGTTCAACCTGCTCCAGATGACAACTTTGACCAAAGCGTTCCC
>CAUYUB010000471.1:0-1441 GCA_963575685.1 Gammaproteobacteria bacterium
GCTTCACGTTCCGCATAAACTCGGTCTTTGTGGCTCGGTCCATGACCATTTTCAGAAACTTCTTCTTACTCATCCCCATTCCGGCGAGTAAGGTTACCGTGTCCTCCTCAATTTTCTTCTCAACAGCAGGAAGAAGTCGCCCTTGTTGCCAATTTTCGCGGGATGACCGATTTCTAATGGATTTTTCAGGAATCCCAAACTGTTCAGAAAGTCCCTTAAATGTCCCTTGGCGAGCTTCCCAAAAAGAACGAATGCGCTTCCAGTCCTCTTCTGATGCGTGTTTCCGTTTTTTGGTTTCTGCTGTTTCGTTATCCAATACCTACCCCGTTGATTTTCAAACCGTTGTAAGGTATTGCTCTGATAATTTGAACACAAACTCCCACAGATTTTTTTCTTGGATTTGCCCGGATTCCTGGGCTTTTTTGAGAGCCTTCACAATTGTGACAGCGTAGCGTTCAACGAGCCGGTCGGTGCCGAAGACGGTTGAGGCCGGAACTTCCTTCTTTGCATCGCCTGGGTCGTCCTGCATGAAACCTTCCTGAAGGTCGGTCCTGTGCGCCGTGAAAACGTCCAGGATGCCGGTAAGGGAGGAGGCCGTGTTTTTGATGTGGAATGAGTCCTGAACCTCGCCTGTAGGGGGTACTACGTCCCGCACATAGTCCATCACGTCCATGGGGTAGAACTTTTGGAGCTGGACGCCTTCAATAGCCTTCTTGACCCGTTCAGTGGTTGCTGCATGGAGCCGGGCAAAGTTTTCCCGGTAGTGGCGCTCCATTCGTTTGTGGTACGGGGTGCCACGGTCAAGGAATTGGAAATAGGCGGAACACAGAAGCAGCGCCGAAATCTTTTCCACGCCGCCCTGCAGGTACTCCCCCAACCAGGCCATATCCTCGCGCTTTATGGAAATGGGGATTTCCCCGCCGCCCAGGTGAAGCCCGACCGCGCAGGAATAAAGTGAAACGTCGTTACCGTGAAGGGACGAAATGCCGGACCCGGAGAGCACCCGCTCTACCGTGAAATTGCCGGAACACCCAACGTAAACCGGGAGCCCCTGCCATCCGACCGCCATTTCTTTGAGAATTTCGCGTAAATGCTGATTGATTGAGCCAATGAACATAAAACCGCCTTTCGCTGTTAACGGGTGCGACCCTTGGCGATTTAAAAGCTCTGGCTCTGGCTAAAAAAGCAGAAGGGAGACCATCGGCCCCCCTTTTAAGATAATCAAAAAAAGCTCAGTTGCGGACTTTCAATTACATGCTTCACAGGTTTCGGGACCTCGGCAACCTCAACCCCTGTTCTGTTATGGAGCCACGCTGCAGCGAGATTCCGATGGCAAAACTCACCGGGATTCTCCCAACACAGCATGATTGCACCGTCACCGAGTTCCCGGAGAACGTGCTCAGGATTAAGCGAACCCAGGATAACCCTTAAATACATCGCG
>CAUYUB010000472.1:0-1440 GCA_963575685.1 Gammaproteobacteria bacterium
TGCCGTTGCTGGGAACCTTGCCCTCCAACGTCAAGACTTCCGGGAAGCCCGCGATGCCCAAAATCGGGGTGACTTAGCGACCTTTAAACAACTTTTGCCCAGTCTTGTCGATTATCCGCTCTACGGCTATCTCCTATACGATAGCCTCAAGGCCCGTATTGACGATGCCTCCGACAGCGAGATCCGGGCCTTCCTCACCCGCTACGCAGACCTCTCCGTGGCCGCGCTCCTGCGCAACACTTGGTTGAAACGTCTCGCCGAGGAAGAACGCTGGCCTGATTTCCTTGCCAACTATCGGGATACCCAGGAAACGGCATTGCGTTGTCTCCATGCCCGGGCGCGTTTTGCCACGCAAGAGAAAGGCACGCCCGGAGTATTCCAGGAATGGATGAAAGAGGTACGGGCACTGTGGCTGGTAGGCAAGAGCCAACCCGCCGAATGCGAAGATACCTTTACTGCCTGGCAGGAAGCGGGGGGAATGACCCCATCAGACCTGTGGCAACGCATTACCCTCGCCTTTAATGCCGGCAATGTCGATCTGGCCGAAGAGATCGGCGCACGGCTGCCCGATGCGGACCGTGCCTGGGTCCGCGTCTGGGCGCGGGTTCACCGTAACCCCCAGACCGGCTTGGGCGATCCTTTGCTCGCTACGGATACCCTCCGCACCCGTACCATCATCCGCCATGGTATCGCCCGTCTGGCTCGGACCGATCTATCCACGGCTACCGAGCAGTGGGAGACGCTGAAAGGTCGCTATTCCTTTGATGCCGAAGAACAATGGGCTACCGAACGGGCGATTGCCCTACGCGCGGCCACTAACCGCCACCCCCGCGCCCTAGCGTTGTTGGAACACCTGTCCTTTACCGATGGTGATGTGCGCCGCGCTCGGGTACGTACCGCCCTGTGGGAGGGGGATTGGCCGGCCGTGCTGCGCTATGTCCGCGCCCTCAAACCGTGGGAGCGGACAACCGATCGCTTGCGTTACTGGGAAGCCCGAGCCCTGGAAGAGACCGGTCAAGCGGGGGCCGAGGAGATCTATCGCGAGGTAGCCAACCACCGCGGCTACCATGGCTTTCTTGCCGCCGACCGGGTAGGTCGCGCCTATGCCTTCAACTATCGGCCGTTGATAACCGCTGAGGGCGACCTGGTGCGCCTGGAGACGCGGCCGGCGCTGGTCCGGGCGCACGAGCTATTTCTCACCGGCTACCTCCCCGACGGACGCCGCGAATGGACGGCTGCCATCACCGGCAACAATGCGACGGAACTGGCCGCAGCCGCCCAACTCGCTGCCCGCTGGGATTGGCCGGATCGGGTAATTGCTACGCTGGGACGTACTCAGGAGGAAGACGACTTGGTGCTACGCTTTCCGCTGGAGTACCAGAACCAGGTATTGGCCCGAGCCGCAGCGGTCGAGGTATCACCCGCAGTAGTTTTCGCCGT
>CAUYUB010000473.1:0-1436 GCA_963575685.1 Gammaproteobacteria bacterium
GCTTCGTCATCGACGGTCAGTGTATGTTTGACCTCAGCGGCTGTAGTGTCGCCAGTGCCGGGGACGTCAACGGCGATGGTCTCGCCGACCTCATCGTCGGTGCGCATTGGAGCGACCCCGCTGCCGGAAGCGATGCTGGCCGGAGCTACGTGGTGTTCGGGAAGACGGGGACGGCGAGGGTAAACCTTTCCACAATCGCTGCGGGCACCGGCGGCTTCGTCATCAACGGCCAGTGCGCGGGTGACCAGAGCGGCTATAGTGTCACCAGCGCCGGGGATGTCAATGGCGATGGTCTTGCTGACCTCATCGTCGGGGCGCCCCACCATGCCGGGCGGAGCTACGTGGTGTTTGGGAAGACAGGGACGACCAGTATCAACCTTTCGGCAGTCGTGGCGGGCACCGGTGGTTTCGTTATCGACGATCACTACTTATATGACTCCGCCGGCATTAGTGTCGCCAGCGCCGGAGACGTCAACGGCGATGGTCTCGCCGATCTCATCGTCGGGGCGCCCAAGGGCCTCGTTGACCCCCGGGGCTACGTGGTATTTGGGAAGATGGGGACGAGTCGTATCGAACTTTCGTCGATCTTGATGGGTACCGATGGTTTCGTCATCAGAGGTCGAAGCCAGCAGGGTGACTACACCGGCTTTAGTGTCGCCAGCGCCGGAGACGTCAACGGCGATGGTCTCGCCGACCTCATCGTCGGTTCGCCTTTGAGCGACCCCGCTGCCGGAAGCAATGCCGGCCGGAGCTACGTGGTGTTCGGGCAGACGGGAACGACGCAGGTATACCTTTCCGCAGTCGAGGCAGGTACCGGCGGCTTTGTCATCAACGGTAAGTGTGCGGATGACCAGAGCGGCCGGAGTGTCGCCAGCGCCGGGGACGTCAACGGCGATGGTCTTA
Organism: Gammaproteobacteria bacterium; assembly: GCA_963575685.1. Taxonomy (GTDB): domain Bacteria; phylum Pseudomonadota; class Gammaproteobacteria; order CAIRSR01; family CAIRSR01; genus CAUYTW01. The sequence continues at coordinate 904 of CAUYUB010000473.1, forward strand.
CCGACCTCATCGTCGGAGCACTTTTGAGCGACCCCGCTGCCGGAAGCAATGCTGGCCGGAGCTACGTTGTGTTCGGGAAGACAGGAACGACGGGGGTAAACCTTTCCGCAATCGAGGCAGGCACCGGTGGCTTTGTCATCAACGGTCAGTGCGCGGGTGACAACAGCGGCTGTAGTGTCGCCAGCGCTGGAGATATCAACTGCGACGGTCTCGCCGACCTCATCGTCGGGGCGCAGTGGAACGACCCCGCCGCAGGAACCGATGCCGGTCGGAGCTACGTGATTTTCGGCTCGACTACGGGCGCGTTCCAGCAAATCGTGGTAGACCAGCTCGGCACCAGTGGTGATGACACGCTGACCGGCACGAGCGCCGCCGAGTCCTTGGTGGGCGGTGCGGGTAACGATACGCTCATTGGTAACGGTGGCGCGGATGTGCTCTACGGTGGTGCGGGAGACGACACCTTTGTTCTCAATGCCAGTAACGTCGCGGCGCTGGTGGCCAATTACGGTTCTGGCGGCAACACCGGACAATTG
>CAUYUB010000474.1:0-1435 GCA_963575685.1 Gammaproteobacteria bacterium
GCCTTCGATGGTCGGGGCTCACTGGACAGCGCACCTCCATCATCTTCGTCGGGTCGTAAGTGTTAGGTAAGGGCAATCAAGAATGAGAGACATTGAACAGTTTTGGGCAAGGGTAGTGAGAGACATGGGGGTTCTCGAGCAGGATCTCTCTGACATGCCCAAGGGAAAGTTGAAGGATGAGCAGGAGCGCAGAGACAGGATTCAGGAGATCTCGAGGATGCTCGTGATGTTGGGTTCCCTTGAGGTGTCCCTCTCGCTCTTGCTGACCCTGTTTGAGGTCCAACTCACTGATTCTGACAGACGGGACAGCTCAGTCGAGCTTCGACGGCAGGTGAAGGGTCTGGTAGCGGACCAGCTGAATTTCTACAAGTTAGCTCAGTACTCCCTGGCGTCGTCTATCAAGGGTTTGATTGTTTTGGAGCAGAAGAGGACGGACAGGGAACTGGAGTCGTAGGTGGGGTGGTGTGTTTTCTCGTATGACTTAGTGTTGAGAGAAGTGAGTGGGCGCCCTGAGGAGGGGAGCTCCGAGTGGTAGAGGTCCAAACCAAATAAAGGAGGGTTAAACATGACGGACCAGGTGAAAGGTGCGCGGCAGGCAGTGTTGTCCCGGGAAGATCTGGTTGAGAAGCTCTCGCCGATCCTGAACGGGATCATGGGTACGCGGGTGGCGAAGAACAAGGTGTGGACGGCTTACAAGGCGTGCCAGATGGCGTCTTTCGAGCTGGCCGCCAAAACTCCGCTCTCGCTGGCCGGTGTGGGGCGCTTCGAAGTCATCAGCTCGAAGCGGTCCGAGAAGGTCAACAAGCCGGCGAAGCGGATGCGGTTCCGCCCGTCGAGCAGGGTCAACGAGATCTTGAACGGTGACTGCAACTTCCTGGCGAAGATCACGCAGGAAGAGGCCGCCGGTGCGACCGATGCGGCCCCGGCGACCGATGCGGCCCCGACAGGGGTTCCGGCGCCTGCGGGCGACCTGCTCTGAGTGGAGTGGGGAGCTCGAGGGAAGGGAGGGTGTGTAAACACCTTCCCTTTCTTTTTTGTTCGTCGTCGTATCATGGGGTATAAGGAAACAAGAAAGGAACTAAGATGCAAAAGTTGATGATAGGTGAGATGATCAAGTCGGTTGCCGTCGAGAGGTACAAGGGATCCGAGCAAGTCAAGGATGTTATCGGTGTGCTCTCCACCGAGATCAGAGCTTCCGTCACCCACTATGTGAAGGGTTTCGGCCCGTTCTACTGCTTTCGGGGCGAGTGTTGCAGGGAACTCGGCTTGCCCATGGTTCGGTATGTTTTTCCCATCGTCCGGTACTCGGTGAGACGTTGGCCGAAGGAGTATGGCGGCCCAGTCTTTGTCCAGTACATGGGTCTCGGCGCCACGGATTATGAGGCGGACTTCATGGTCAAGAATGAGCTGCTCAAGGACAGCCAGTCGGACCTCT
>CAUYUB010000475.1:0-1428 GCA_963575685.1 Gammaproteobacteria bacterium
ACTACGGTGGTACGTCCCTATCCGATCTCGATCGAATGGCCGCCGTCGGCCCTGACCGGCCAACCCCCAATTGCCGAGTGCCGCGATGCGGTCCGCCGCCAATACGGTCTCGCCGCTGATATCCGATTGGCGGTTGGCGTCGAGCGCTTCGACTATACCAAGGGCATCGCCGATCGCTTCCGTGCCATTGAAAGCCTGCTGGAAAATCACCCGGAGTGGATCGGCCGCTTCACCATGCTGCAAATCGCCTCCCCCACGCGCAGTCGGATTCCCGTCTACCGCGATACTCAAGCAGAAGCCGACGTGGTGGCCCGCGCGATCAATGAGCGCTTCGGCACCCCCAAATGGAGACCAATCATCCTGGTAGTCAAGCATCACGAGCCTGATGCGGTATTCACGCTGTTCCGCGCCGCCGATCTCTGTTTGGTGTCCAGTCTCCACGACGGCATGAACTTGGTCTCCAAGGAATTCGTTGCCGCCCGCGATGACGAGGATGGCGTCCTGGTCCTCAGTACCTTCGCCGGGGCCTCGCGGGAATTGCTGGAGGCGTTAATCATCAATCCCTATGACTGCCGCGCCATGAATGAGGCCATCCATCGCGGCCTCACCATGCCCATTGAGCAGAGGCGCGAGCGGATGAAACTGATGCGTGATATGGTCGGCGAGTACAACATCTATTTCTGGGCCGGCCGAATGCTGCTCGACGCCGCCCGCATGCGTAAACGCCAACGAATGGTCGAGACCTCGTCCGCCAACCATAAGCGAGGTCGGATGGATTGTTTGAAACCACTAGGAAATATATGAATCATAATCATCATTCAGAATTCCTCCCGAAACTCCTCCTTTTCTTTATAGATTTTCCACTCACTGCTATTCCCGTTCCCGTTACCATTTTGGTTCAAGCGTAAAAACCACTTCGCTGGTTATAGGTGACCTGATTCACTCGGTGACACGGACGGTTCCCTCCTGTATAATTCCTTTTGTTCCTTTACGGTGGGAACAACTTCTATAAGCAACTTCGTGTCGCACTTGGATTTCTTATCTCTTTATGTGGCGGTACTTGCTCCCTGGGGCTGACGAAAAAATCAGTGCTACGCAAACGAGCACCTCAACGGTGGGAAACCATTCAAAAGGTGCCACTGGTGTGGCTGTAAGGAGCACCCTATGCGGGGAGCTTTGCGGGCCACTTGATGACCAAAGACTATTCATATGTCACTTTTTTCCCGATACATTAAATCTCCTGTAGGAGCACACGTATGATCACTCTACAACATCCCGTACCGACCTTTGATGATGTCTGGCGTATGTTTCAGGAAACCGACCGGAAGTTTCAGGAAACCGACCGAAAGTTTCAAGAGACTGAGCGACTTCTGAAAGAACGCTCCGTAGAAACCGACCGAAAGTTCCAAGAAACCAATCTACTCGTCA
>CAUYUB010000476.1:0-1419 GCA_963575685.1 Gammaproteobacteria bacterium
CCTGATTTCCTTGCCCGATTGTCCCGAGCTCTTCCTCACAGGCGGCGGATTGCTCCTGGGATGCGGCGGCAATTGCCTCCGCGCCTTTCTGGGCATCGCTGGCGGCTTGGTTGGCTTCCTGGGCACCGGTGAGGATCTGCTGTGCCCCAGTCATGATGGTGGCCAGATCGCCACGTATCTGGTCAAGCTGTTGGGTGATGGTGTTGCCCTTCTCGGCCTCACTCTTAATGCTATCCGCCGAGCGAATGATGCCATCCGAAATGGTCTTGACCTCACCCTGGATCTGACCGACTAGTTCTTGAATCTCCTTGGCGCTCTTTTCTGAGGTTTCGGCAAGCGTCCGTACCTCGTCGGCCACTACCGCAAATCCTTTGCCATGTTGACCGGCACGGGCGGCTTCAATGGCAGCGTTGAGCGCAAGTAGGTTGGTCTGGTCGGCGATGCGGGCCACTGCCTTGACGATGTCGCCGATATTGGCAGCCTGACGTTCCAGCTCCGCCACCAGCTTGACCGACCCGGTCTGCTGTTCCGCCGCGGCAGTCACGGCAACGACGGTTTTGGCGATTTCGCCGCTGACCCGGTTGGTAAGATCCTGAAGCGCTTGAGACTTGTGGAGAGAGACCTCGGCGCCCTTCATTTGGGTAATGATTGCCCCCGCCACCCGATTGACGCCGCGCAACGATTCCTGGGCCGCGCCGGAGGCCTCTTCGGCACCGGTCGAGATCTGGTCCATGGCGCGTTTGAGTTCCTCGGCAGCCGAGGCTGCTTCATTGATGCCGCTCGAGAGTTGTGCCGTGGCTGAGGCGATACGTTCCGCTGCTTGTTGCTGTTTGGCCAGGGTTCGTGCGCGTTTGCGCTCAGCTTCGGCCTGTTGGACTGCCTGCTGACGTTGGGCGCCCCCTCCAGCCGTAGCCCCTGCCCCACTCTGGGCAGAACCTCCGCCGTTTTGGGTAGAAACTCCACTCTTCTGCTGAACTTTCTTGACCAGTGCCATCATACACCTCGCATTGTTTAGTCGTGTTTTTAACCACTTAACACTGAACTTTTAAATCGTAACTGCCGCTACGACATGTCACATCATAATTACATGTCAACGCGCAACGCGCAACGGAATTCTATACCAATTAGGATTACAAAATAGCAGATGGCGGAAAAAGTTCAAACATAATTATTTATGACTATGTCTGTCAATAGTTTCTGTCCCTGTAGGCAAATTCCTACGCCATATCATCCGCTCCCTACAATATTTACCAGTCACTCTCCGCTAATATCAGAACCACCAAACCAATCTTAAAACTCTTATTAATAATCAATAGGCTGAAGTGTGTTATAAAAATAATGGTTTCATTGCTTTCCACAAAAAGTCATAATAATCACACAATTAGATCATAAAGACACCTACTACCTGTTGTTTATGAC
>CAUYUB010000477.1:0-20877 GCA_963575685.1 Gammaproteobacteria bacterium
CGTCGCTGATTCCGCTGGTGCTCTACCACGGCATGGATCACTGGACAGCGCCTGCCGATGTGGCCGAATTGGTCGAAGCACCTGCGATATTGGAGCGCTACCGACCACACTTCCGGCACGAATTGCTGGACCTCTCCCAGGTCGCCGATAAAACGCTTCCTGCTGGGGTGGTATCCAAGGTGGCGCTGTTGGCCCTCAAATATATCTTTCGCCCGGAGATGCACGATAGGGTTGTTGATATCGTGGCGATCTTGAGCAAACAGGAAGAAGAGCAGCCGGGAACGTTGGAATACTTCCGTACCACGTTGAACTACTTAATCGCGGCAGCCTATGGGTTGGAAGACGAACGGCTGCGCCAGGTCTTGAACGAATACTTTCGAGGGGGAGATAACATCATGCCGACTATTGCTGAAAAATGGGAGCAACGTGGAGAGTTGCGAGGAGTACGTAAAGGAGAGGGGTTGGTGGTAGAGCGTCAGTTACTGCGCCGCTTTGGTCCACTACCAAAATGGGCGGTGGAGCGATTGGCGCAGGCAGAATCGGAGGAGTTGGAGCAATGCGCGGATCGCTTGCTCGACGCACCGAATTTGGAAGCAGTATTCCTGGCGGTGGCGGAAGGCAGACATTAGCTTCAGAAAAGCCGTCACCCCTACATACCAACAACCTCCGTGTATCCCCGCCGCAACCGCTGGTGCTGGACATCGGCCAGCTTCCGCGTGGCGTCCTCGTAGGACTCGCACGGGATCCGTCGTATCTGACCCATCCGCGAGTTACGACGCCCCCAAACCAAGGTGATGATCCAATCGTTCCACAGATCTTGTCCGACGGGGGCTTCGTAGTATCGGGTATCTCGCTCCCAACGGAACCGGAGCGGTAGAGGTGGCGGTGAATCTTGGGTCACAGGAGATGTTCCTAATTTACGCGGCATTACACTGGTAACCTCTCGCCCGGAGGTTACAATCCCACCATGTCCACTCCCGTAAGTCCCCACGACAGGTTCTTCAAAGAAAGCTTCTCCCGTCCCGAGGCGGCGGCTGACCTATTGCGGCGCGCCCTACCGGCAGAGGTGGTGGACACGTTGGACCTCACCACCATCAAACCCGCCAAGGGGAGCTTCGTTGATCCGAAGCTACGCGAGCACCACACGGACCTGCTCTTCGAGGTGGCTGGTTACGATGGATCGCCCGTTCTGGTCTATTTCCTGGTGGAACACAAAAGTAGCCCGGAGCGGTGGGTGGCGCTGGATCTGCTACGTTACGCCGTTGAGGTTTGGCGAGACTGGTTGAAGCGGCAAACGGACGCGAAGGTGAAGGGAGTTCAGCGATTGCCACCGTTGATCCCGTTGGTGCTCTACCATGGCGCGGATCGTTGGACGGCTTCCACCAATGTGGCGGACTTGGTGGAAGCGCCAGCGACGCTGGATCGCTACCGCCCACACTTTCGGTACGAATTGCTGGACCTCTCCAAGGTTGCCGACGAGACGTTACCGGCGGGAGTGGTATCGAGAGTGGCGCTGCTGGCGCTCAAGTACATCTTCCAGCCGGAGATGAGGGAGCGGTTCGTCGATATCGCGGCGATCCTGAGCAAATTGGAAAAGGAACAGCCGGGCTCGCTTGAGTACTTCCGTATGGTATTGAACTATGTAATCGCCGCGTCATATGCGCTGGACGAGGAATGGGTACGGCAAGTTTTGAACGAACACTTTCGAGAGGGGGATCGGGTTATGCCAACTATTGCTGAACGGTGGATGCAGCAGGGGATACGCAAAGGAGAGGGTTTGCTGATTGAGCGCCAGCTACAACGCCGCTTTGGTCCTCTGCCAGGATGGGCGGTGGAGCGGCTAGCGAGGGCAGAGCCGGAAGAGTTGGAGCTATGCGCGGATCGGTTGCTCGACGCGCCTAACTTGGAAGCGGTATTCCTGGCAGAAGGCCGGCATTAGCCCACAACCTCCGCGTATCCCCGCCACAACCGCTGGCGCTGGACCTCGGCCAGCTTCCGCGTGGCGTCCTCGTAGGACTCGCACGGGATCCGTCGTATCTGATCTGATCCATCTGCGAGTTCCGACGCCCCACAAGCCAAGGTGATGACCCAATGTCCCACAGGCTTGTCCGACGTGGCTTCGTAGTATCGGGTATCTCGCTCCCAGCGGAATCGGAGCGGTGACTGTGAATCTTGGGGCACAGAATGCGCTCTTATTCTCTTAATTTACAAGTGGTTACACAAGTAATCACTCTGCTTTTTTCTGTTCTTCTCACTTAACCAGTTGTCGGGTCAACCTTTAAGGTGATTTCTGGAAAAGAATCCCATAAATTTTCCTCGCTCCACGGGACAATTCGCACCATCTAGCCACAATCCAGTGTCGACTGACCTGGGGGTTCTTTTCTGGAAATCACCTAAAGGTGTTTTCATGAACAGGTGTCACCTGCGCATCCAACGTGGAGTATGGGCTGACTATTGAAGGGCTGCGAAGTTATCGTCTGGATGCGAAGACCTAAAAGAACCTAGCATTTGTAGAAATAATTGCATATATTCCTTAAGTGAGTAAATCCTTTTTAAACATAAAAAATACAGCCCCAACCAAACATAATCCCGCCCACAAATAATCAAGCCTTAGTGGCTCTCTCATATAAACAACAGAGAATGGAACAAAAACGGAAAGAGTTATTATTTCCTGAATAATTTTCAATTGACCAACGCTCAGCAAAGAATAACCAATTCTGTTTGCCGGAACTTGAAGAATGTATTCAAAGAATGCAACAAACCAACTTAGAATGGCCGCGACGATCCATGGCTTGTTGCTTAGCTCTTTTAAATGAGCGTACCAGGCAAATGTCATAAATATGTTGCTGCACAGCAACAATGATATCGATATTACGATCGGATTCATTTAATTTCTATACCTAATCATGATGTGTTATGGATATCTCCTAGCATTAACGATATTTCAAATATGGTTCGATATGACCTCTGGTGTAAACGTGATATAGATCGTGCCTATATGTTGAACTCGTTCGTGAATAATCTTTTTTAGTTCCTCCATAATATCGCTGACTGTAAATAAGGATAGATTACCGGCAAGAGAAAGTTCTAGCTCAACAGAAAAATAGTCTCCAAGACGGCGGCCTCGTACGCGACTGAGAACGCCAAGTTGTGGCATTGAAGAACAAATTGTTCTGAGTTGTTGTTCTACATCAGTTGGTAAACCAATATCCAGTAATCCTTGTACTGCTTCGCTCACAATCTCCCATCCAATTCTCACGATGAAAATCACTACCGCTAATGCCATGAGACGATCGGCGATTAACCAGCCACTATAACTCAAGAATGATCCTACCAACACCATTAGAGAAGAAATTGCATCAACGCGATTATCGGTAGCTGCTGCGCGGATGGCAGAATTATTATTCCGCTGTGCTGCACAACTTAGGATTCTATACATTAACTCTCCGGCGATTGCTAACAATAAGGCTGAAAGCATCGCTAACCCTTTTGGTGGGATAATTTGTCCTGTCTGAATATCTTGCACGTTATGAAGAAGAAAAAGTATTGCCCCACTAATCAACAGAACCCCAATTAATAGGGAAGAAAGAAATTGAACCTTTCCATATCCATATGGAAAACGATCAGTTGCTGGTTTCTTGGCAATGTAAACGCTGAGCCAATTTATCCCTTTTGAGAGAATATCTCCGCTGGCAAGAAAAGCAACGGCATGTAACCCAAGACTGCCGGTCAATATTCCCATACTCCCGCCAAACAGGGCTTTAGCAATTACGACAAAAAAATCAAGCCGTGCTGCATCATCTACACATTGTACGCACTGCTTCCTACTATATTTCTTTTCTACAGAGATATTCACAGCAAGTTCCTCATGATAACAAACGGATAACCAACACACTGGTCTCGATTAAAGTTTATAAACAAGCGCAACACAATTAATCACAACTAATGTGTTATTTAACATTTCATCCTACACAATTTATATGTAGTGAACTCTTGTCTTTTTTTTTTTTTTCTGTAGCATCCCTGCGAGCCTGCGAGCCTGCGAGCCTGCGAGCCTGCGAGCCTCGCGGCCACTCCGTGTATGGCTCAATTCCAGAGAATATTAAATTAGAATTAGAAGTTTTCCTAAGAGAGATTTGTAAAGAATTTTAGGGTCTCGATGTCACAAAATTTAGGATCGAGATGCTGAATACTGAATGCAATCCTGTGCGATTTCGTAAACAACCGTGACGGAGTTATGCTAAATGGCCTCAGAAACAGTAATGTTAAAACTCAGTGGCGCGGCGCAAGCAGCGCAGGTACCGATGTTGTCGGGACAATCATTTGTGGTAGGTAAGACGGTTGCAGCAGGAAATGGGTTGGGTAACTGGCTGTTTTTACATCCTCTTGCCTGTACTGGATCAGTCTGTGGAGCGGGCGAAGGCATGATCGCCCTTAAATTGGAAGGTGCTCAACAAGCAGGTCTGCTTTCCTCCATGGTCGGAAAAACGGTAACCGTGGGCCAGAGCCCAGTAGGAGCTGCCGCTGCTAATAACTGGTTGGTCCTTCACCCCTATATGGGAGGGGCAGCGGCAGGGAAAGGTGTGGCTACTGTCGGCGTGGTCGCGAAGGGTGGTGGATTACAACAGGTAGGTCTTCGTGCCGCTGAAGCCGCTGAAATTGAAGGAGGCAAAGGCGCGGCAGTGGGTGCCGTGAAAGGTGCCGCAGGAAAGGGGGCGCTGGCTGGAAAAGGTGCTGCCGGCGCTGCGGGAACCCTTGCTAAGGGAAATGCTGTCGTTACCGGACAACCGATGTTGATGGGAGGCGCCAAAACGGCTGCAAGCGCTACAGGTGTCGCCACGGGTGGGTCTACTGGTATCGCTGCGGGTGGAACCATCTGGACCGGCTCAGGTACCAAGTTGGGCCTGGGATTGGGTTTGGGGGCTTTGGGGCCATTGTTATTGGTTGCGGTTGCAGCGGGCATAGGCGTTGGGATCTATAGTTATATGCAACGGCCTGCCGCCGAAGATGAGATTGCAGAAGCTGTCAGCTAGCCAATTGGAAATTGGCGGATCAACCAAAAAACAAAATCATCTATAACCTAAATCCTGTAATCGGATGGTAACGATTACTGGGTTTAGGTTAGTTGAGGATATCGTATACCTCATGAATACAAAATCATCACCGTATCAGCGAAAGATAATGGCGCTCTTTAGTTATCTAGGGGTTCTGACTCTGATACCATTAATCTTCAATACCGATGATGATTATGTTGCGTTTCATGCTAAACAGGGGCTCGTACTCTGGATGTGGGGGGTGATTTCGATTTTCTCCCTGTACCTTCCGGTAATAGGTCTTTATTTTTCTAGCAGCTCTACGTTCTTAATCTTGGTATGCAGTGGATATGGTATTCTTTCTGTTCTTCTCAATAAATGCTGGAAGATTCCTGGAATTTTTATGCTCGCCACGAAATTATAATTAGCCAGATTGCTGTGCTTAGGCACAAGCGTATAAAATCTAATAGATAACCACTGCCGGAATTTTCTCTACGAGAGAATGCTCAATGTCGCAGATAAGTAAACGGGAAGGCTGTCGGAACTGTTCAAATCCCTGTGGGTTGACCGGGATAGAGGAAAACCCGCGAAAGATTCTGGAACAACCATTTTTGCAACCTCACCATCACAATGCGCTTTATCTTGTAGTAGCCGTGGCTATGGTTTTAATGACGTTTATTGTTGCGTTACAACCTTTATATCTATCGGAAGTGCTTGGGTTAGCGTACAATAACGCTGGTTTTGTCAATGCTAATATTCAGGTGATTTCAGAAGTATTGGATTTAATCTTAGTTGGATATTTGGGCTATCTCTCTGACCGAATCGGACGTATTTCCTTATTGGTCTATGGCTTTCTATTTACAGGATTAATGGCATTATTTGCACCATTCGATAAAGAAATTGCTGTGACCTTGGGATTAAACGCATTATTGGTGTTCTACATAACTCGCATCCTAATGTCGTTGGGAACTACGTTAATTTGGCCGCAGATGGTTACCATGGCGGGAGATTATGGTGGAAAGAAGGATCCGGGCAGATTAGTGATTAAAGTTGGTTTTATGATGGCCTTCGGCGTTAGTTTGGTTTATGCCGTTTTCATGCAGATCCCGAATTATATTGGCCTAAAATACATCATGGTGTTGATTGCCGCTATTGCCTTTTCGGGGGCATGGTTGGCAAGAAACTTTTTGAAGGAGATACCGCTATCCAGCGGAAGTCAGAAACAACCTTCTTTGTACCTTATTTTCGATCTCATAAAAAAGAAAAAAAATCTATCACTGAGCCTGGTGGCGGCATTTACCTCGCGTAATGATATGGTGGTCATTGGTCTATTCCTAATGACGTGGTTTATCTATTTTGCTGATTTGATCCCTGGGATGAGTCATGTGCAGGCCGCGTCCCAGGGAGGCATCGTGATCGGATTTATGGGTGGGGTAGTATTACTCTCCATCCCATTCTGGGGAAAGACTATTGAACGTTTAGGCCCGGTGACGGCAATGGCTGTAGCCTTACTTTTAGCTGGGTGTGGTTTTGCAACTCTTGGGTTAATCCTTAATCCGTTTAGCTGGTGGATTTTGGCACCACTTGTGCTAGTCGGAATAGGACAGGCCGGATGCCTTCTGGCATCACAAATCTTGGTCCTAGAGCAGGCTCCCCAAGGGATTCGGGGTACTGTTCTCGGTGTTTTCAACACAGTGGGCTGCATTGGTGTAATTTTTTTCTTACAGGTCGGCGGATTTCTTTTTGATTGGATAGGACCAACAGCGCCTTTTACTCTGGTAGGGATCGCCAATCTGTTAACCTTTGGTTATGCACTGCTGGTAGTCAATCACCCCGGGCTAAAGCCCGTGGCTTGTGAAAGCAAGCCCGAGATTGACCAGCCTTAGTCCGAGAAATCGGACTACGTTGCAACGAAGTACAAGACTCACCTTGGGGCGCTTCCTCAACTCCAAGCTCTGAAAGCAGCAGAAGCAGACACGCGACGGGTACGCACGAAACGGTCTGCTGCAAAGTTCGCAAGAATCGAAGCTGCGTTGCAACATTGGCGAGGGGAGCGAGCCGAAAGGCTCCGTCACTAGGCGCGTAAGCGCTGACAGCCGGGAAAGACCGGCAACTAATTTTCTTGGTGGGACGGCGAAAACCGTCCCCTTTCCTCCCCGCCCTCAAGGGCGGGGTTTCTCGGGGACACTGATGAAAAACGAAAAAAATAATGAGATAGATACCCAAGAAATCACCAACGGCATTGGTTGCGGGTATAATCTTCCGACAGAAACTTGATTTTCTTTCCTAACATGTGTTTGAGAAACGGGAGGGGTGGGTGTCTACAATCATATTTGGCTTAATCTGTTTATCGTTGGGATTATGGGGTATTTCCGCGTGGTGGTGGTCATTGGTGGAGGTTCTCCGCGGATTAGTACCGCTGTTGGCGGTTATTTTAGGATTGGTGGCATTGGGAGCAGGCGTCACGAAGATGCAAAAGACCGCTTCCAAGGAATCAATGGATTCTGAAATGACGGATACTTCTTTACCTACTGATGAGTGACCACCATGTTTTTCAAACGGAGTGAGTGCGGTTTAGAAATGCGCAAGTACCTATATTGGATTGGCCTGCTGGCTTTCCTTACTCTGGCGGGCAGTTATTGGTACCTCAATTATTTCTTAGATGAAATAGGCCTTGATGCGCACGAATATAGGATCCTTCCTCCATATGGGGCAGGCCCCTTTTCTTCCGCAAGAGTCGAACCGCCACTCGCCCAGCCAGGAATAGCTGCAGCTCCCGTCGCATGGCCAACCGGAGCCATGAGCCCAGCAGTAACGGGAGAAGCGTCCTTCGCCATGGTGGTTCGCAACATCCTTCCCACTGTCGTAAATGTTTCTACCCAAAACAACACGCTTGGCCCTAGGCAGAATCCCAACCCTGCAAACCAGCAGGCTGCGGGAGATGGGACTATGAAATTTGCTAGTCCTTATTCCGGGGTGGCTTGGGAAAGCATTGGGTCGGGAGTCATCGTGACGGCGGATGGCTATATCGTTTCTAATTATCATGTGGTGGAAAACTCCAAGAGCGTTTTTGTAACTGTGTTTGGCCCATCGGGTAATCAACGTTATCCCGCAGAGGTGGTACAACCGGATGCCGCACGCGACCTGGTGTTATTGAAAATTAAAACAACACAACCTCTACAGGTGGCCCCACTTGGTAATAGCGATGAGTTACAGATTGGTGAGCCTGTCATTACCGTTGGTTGTCCCTTTGGGTTGGATCAAACGGTAAGCAAAGGGATTGTGTCTGGTTTGCGCAAAATGGTCACTATCGAGGGAGTAGTCCACAATAACCTGATCCAAACAGATGCGGCCATCAATCAAGGGAATTCTGGAGGACCACTGGTATCAGCAAGCGGACAGGTAATCGGCATCAATACCGCCATTTATTCTCCAACCCAAGCCTTTTCGGGTGTTGGTTTCGCGGTACCTACGAATACTGTACGCGAATTTCTCAGTGAGGTGATCTTGCTGCCGGAAGGAACGGGCGGAATAAACACCCCTCTTGCACCTCAACCGGTAGTAGCCACACGTAAATTTCCACCCCCTATCCCTGCAAACGCCATTGCTCCGCATGGCGATCGGGGAGTATGCGAGAATTGCCATCAAATTATCAGAACCGGCCAACTGGTAGCCCAATACGCCCAACCGGGGATTTCCGATCCCATGGTGAGCGCAACAGGTCGCAATGTTGCTTTTCCCACTTCTGAAAATCTCCTCGGCGCCACTTTTAAACCCGTTGATCCCTATCTGATCCAACGCTTTCGCCCGCCTTTTGACGGGGGTGTGTTTGTGGTACGGGTAGATCCAGGTTCACCATCCGCGCAAGGTGGATTAGTGGATGGAGATCTCATCTTTAAAATGAATGGACGTTGGGTACGTACTCCTGAAGAATTTCAGACCCTGCTAACAAGTATGTCTAGCGGAGGACGGATTCGTCTCGGGATAATGCGCGATCGAGAACGCCGGGAACTCGTTATTACATTGCCCGCATCAGCGATGGCGCAACCGGTTGCCGGACCAGGATATGCATTTAGTGGGCCAGGCTCAGGATTGGGTGGCGGACTAGGCGCTGGATTGGGTGGACCAGGATGCAGATACCCCCAGGCGGCTTATCCTTGTGTGTCTGCAGCGGCACAATCGGTTGCCGCGGTGACTCCAACTGTAACTCCTGAAGCAGGGAATACAGTGACAGGACAAATGATTCCAAAACAAACGGCATCGCCGATATCTCCTGTCAAAACCGAATTTGAGTGGCAGGGTATGGAATTACAACCCATTACCGCAGCCCTAGTCGCCAAGGATCCAACCTTGAAAGGTAAATCAGGAACAGTGATTCAAGAAATCGACCCTGGCCTGCAGGCAGATAAGGCCGGACTTAAAGCCAACGACGTAATCTTGGCTATTAATAGTTTACCGGTCTCTTCTAATACGGAACTTGATAAAGCCATTACCGCTACTAATCAGGCCAGCACCATACTTCTGGATGTAAATCGGAGTGGCCAACGTATCTTAGCCACCTTGAAATGATTCTTAAATATCGCCGAATGGCGTTGAGCACAACAACGAGAAACGCTAATGAATGAAGACAATCAATCCACGTTCGATACTATTCAGGGACCACAGAATACCTCAGCAACGGCGAATGATGGATCGGTGCCGCCCATGATAAAAGATGATGTAACCGTTCAATCCTCATCGCCAGATTCTGGGGGTGTTAAACATAGTCCGTTGTCTCCTAAATGGTGGTCCTCAAAAAAGGAGGAAAAATCCGACCCCTTATCAGAAAACAACAAGGCAGAAATTGTGAATGTGGACACGACAACTGCTAATCAATCTCCGAGTAACAAGGATGAATTAGTAACACCCGTTATGCTCACCGACTCGACGGACACCCAAACCGAGATCAAAGGACCGGAAAGCACCTCTCTTCCTCCCTCGACGCCTATTTCTGATAGGGTGAAAGAAACAATGGTATCCGCCACTTCACCCGTAAAACCCGTTGTGGCGGCAGGTGAAGAAGGGCAGATATTGAAAACGATCAGCGATGTGGCCTCTAAAGCAATCGAAAGAGGTAAGTCGAGACTGGATCATTTTGGTATCTCGAAAAAGCCAGAGAATGTGGCGGTAGCGACTGCTCCCGAGAAGCCATCCTCTCTTTCACCTAGAAGCTCTTTTGTAACAACGGCCGAAAAAGAACTACGTTTGAAAGAAATTCGTGAGGCAGCAGCCCAGAAGATCGAGAAGAATAAGGCATTGCATGCACAGCAACCTGTTTCCGTGGCGGCACAAATAGATGAGGAAAAACCGGAGGAGGTAACAGCGCCAACTACCGTGGCTCTCCAACAGATCATCCAACAGGTCCAGCAGCCAATAGAAATTGCGACGACAGAGGTTGAAGCGCCAAGGGAAATAACCCTTCCCCCCAGCCTAGACAGCCTAGACACTTTAGTGCCACCTCCGCCCCGCCCGGTGGGACCCTCTTCGCAAAATAAAATGGAGATTCGATCTGCTGCCCAGGCTCGTATCAACGAAGCCTATCTGAGACAGATCAAAGGGGAAGAACCAGAACCCCTTGCCGATAAGCCACAGGAATCGAAGAAGAGTAGCAAGCCACGCGAGGATGGCCGTAGGGAGGTTCCCTTAGAGTCACTGGGCACTGGCGTCTTTAATGCCCTTGGTGACATGGTCGGAGGTGTGGTTCACCTTGCCCGTACAATGAGTGGTGGTGTCAAAAAAGTCGTTGCTACTAACCCAACCTCTCAAACATCTGCGACAACGAGAATGGCTCTTGGCGCACAAGAAGTGGTTACCGGTGCGAAAGAAATCATAAAAGGCGGCGGCAACATCGTGATTGGTACTATCGGTATGGTTACCGTTCCAGTGATCGCAGCAATTCGCTCCATCCAATCCACTGGTAAATCAGAATCAAAAGAGACTTGAAGAAACATATTCCAAACTTCTTTCAAATTGTCGAATTCGTAGCCAGTTAGCAATACACGGGGGTTACCATGAGTCTGGTAGACAAGGTCGATCAGCCGTTGTTGATCGGAATCGATCTGGGGACTTCTCGTACCAGAATAATGTCAAACCGGGGTATCCGTGCTGAGGTCTCCTCAGTAGTGGGTTACCCAAAAGATATTATTGGTGTGAAGTTGATGAAACATTCTTACCTGGTCGGCGACGAGGCATTGAGAAGGCAGGCCTACCTGGATATTCAGTATCCTCTGGAGGATGGAGTTCTCAAAGAAGCCAACGACCAGGCCGCTGATGCAGCTAAATTACTAATCAAACATGCGATTAGTTTGGCAAATCCGCAACCTGATGAGAAGATTTACGGAGTGTTGGGCGTTCCTGCTCGAGCTTCCATGTTTAATAAAGCCCAACTTCTGAAGATTACCCAGGAACTGTTCGATTTTTCTATGGTGGTGTCTGAACCGTTTATGGTTGCCTATGAAATTGGCGCGTTGAACAACGCTATTATTATTGATATTGGCGGCGGCACTACAGATCTCTGCGCGATGAGAGGCACCATTCCCACTGGAGAGGAGCAGATCACCATCCCGAAAGCGGGAAAATATATCGATTTTGTCCTGGAAAATTTGATCCGTGAGAATCACCCGGAAGTACAGATAACTTCTAACCTGGCGCGTAAGATCAAAGAGGAATACGCTTTCGTTGGAGAAGCGCAAGAAGAGAAATTGGTCAATATGCGCGTAGGTGGTAAACCGGCAGTGATTAATCTTACTAAGGAGATCAGAACTTCCTGTGAAACTATTATTGCCGGAATCGTTGAGCATCTACAGAATTTAATCATGCTTTTCGATCCGGAAGGTCAGGAAGAAGCATTACAGAATATCTACCTGACTGGTGGTGGTTCCCGTATTCGTGGTTTGGACACGGTAATCGTTGACCGTATGCAAGAATATGGCACAATTACTGTGCGTCAAGTTCCTGATCCTGACTTTTGTGGTGTGGCAGGAGCATTGAAAC
This sequence comes from Gammaproteobacteria bacterium, assembly GCA_963575685.1. Lineage (GTDB taxonomy): Bacteria > Pseudomonadota > Gammaproteobacteria > CAIRSR01 > CAIRSR01 > CAUYTW01. Next base: position 12,066 of record CAUYUB010000477.1, read on the forward strand.
TGGCAATGGAACTACCGCCCCAATACTGGGAACAAGTTGGCCAGGTAATCAATAAGGCAACCAAATAACACTTGCTGTTTTCCTACTTATCAACTGTAACTAACCGAGAGATCACCATGAGTCAAATCCAGACGCTACAAACCGAACCAGGCCTTGGTCCAAAGATACTAGCCTGCATGAGTTATCTGGGAATTCTGGCATTGGTTCCGCTCGTCCTGAACCGTGATGATGACTATATTCGTTTTCATGCCCGTCAAGGCATAGTCATCTGGATGTGGGAAGTTGTAGCGATTTATGCCCTGGCAATACCAGGAGGGCGTTTATTTTTTACTGTATCCAGTTTTCTATGCGTTACCTTATCGATAATTGGGTTGAGTTCAGTTTTATTGGGAAGAGCCTGGAAACTACCCGTGATTGGTAATTGGGCTGAGTCCATTTAAACCAAGAATGTCACCAACTCCGCATCGGGAATCACCCATGAAAAAGATCACAGCGAGACCGTACAGTTCGCTGATGGGTGCAATGTTGGTGTTAATTTTTACCTCGCAGAACATGCATGAGGTAGAAATACGTCTGGTCTTTGGATCATCATTTACAATGCCACTAATTGCAATCATTGCCGGGGCGTTTGTCGGTGGTTTCGTTGTCGCCACCGTCGTACGCAAGAATCGGAATCGCGCCCGAGCTATAACGGATATTGATCGTGAGTAAAGAGAGCCGACATAACCTGTCGATGACTGCGAACGTCATTTCGTTAGATTGCTACCAATCTTCCCCACTTTCTGGTGGGGACGCATCCTGGGATGTTTTATATCCCGTCTTGACACTCGCCGTAGTGCGGCGAGATTGCGTTTCCATACGCATGGAAATGCAGTCTGTCCAGTGAGTGAGTAGCGAGATCTAATTTCATGAACTATCCGAAATGCATCGTGTGCTATCACGCGGTCGGTTGGATCGGTTTAGGCGCTAATTTCGCGATTTCAATTCTGAAGATCGTGGTTGGGGTCATTTCCGGTTCCCATGCGCTAGTGGTGGATGCATTGTATTCAGGAAAGGACGTTGTTACTTCGTTCCTGATTATTTTGGGATTAAAATTCACCAAGCAACCAATTGATGAAGAACATCAATTTGGTCATGGAAAGGCTGAATTTATTTTCTCGATGATGATAGGAGTCTGTTTGATAGTCATTACTGCCCTCGTTCTCTATTTCGAGGCAGGTAAATTGATTCAGGGAAACCACCAGGCTCCCCACATGATCGCCCTATGGACCGCCATTTTCTCGGCGGGAGCCAATGTGGTTCTGACTATGTACACGCGATGCGTGGCTTTCCAGATTAATAGTCCGATGGTTGGGGTGCTGACACAACATCAAAAATCGGATGCCACGGCTTCCTTGGCAGTTGCGGCGGGTATTATTGGTTCTCATTATCTCAATATGCCGTGGTTGGATACGGTAGTAGCGGTAGGAGAATGTATCGACCTCGGCTATATGGGGGGCGAAGTCTTTTTCCATGCAGTACATGGGCTTATGGATATTTCCGCACCAGAGAAAGTTGTGGCTAAGATTCAGGAAATTACCTCGCTTATTTCGGGCGTCCAAAAAGTTGAGGTAGTGCGGACCCGGCGGGTAGGACAAGAAATATGGGTTTCCTTAGTGATCGGGATCAATCCTGAACTTTCCATTCATGATGCTAAAAAGATCAGTCGCGGAGTAGAAAAGAATCTGTATGAATCAATTCCGCATTTGGGAGAGGTTAATGTTCGTTTCAAATCCGTCACCGGCTCAGTACCGGAGTTAGACTATATTCTGCGCAAAAACCGTCTACATCCTGAGTTGGAGCCTCTCTGATGGCAGTGGCTCCATTGAGTGTAACCCTATTCGCGTTAGTTTTTTTTCTCGCGGAGGCTGAAAAGGTAGATCGCAACCAAGCTATGGTTACGGGAGCGGTTTTAATGCTGCTGTTGGGTTGGACGTTTGATTTCTATACTGTGCATGAAGCATTGAGAGCTATTTATTTCGATACCTTAGCATTGATTTTTGGAATGTCATTAATCGGAAATATTTTGATCCGTTCTGGATTGTTTAAGGTGCTTGCCACAAGGGTAGCAGGCTATTCACATGGCAATGCGCAGCTAGTTTTGGTGTTGCTGGTGTTAATTACTTATGGTTTCTCATTGGTGGTCAATAATTTGGCCACGATGTTGATTATGCTACCGTTGACATTATCTTTATGTAACACGGTGAAGTTAGAACCCGTACCAATCGTAATAGCGGAATTAATTGCCTCTAATCTCGGTGGCGCATCTACACTGATCGGAGATTTCCCTAACATGATCATTGGTGCAGCAGGAAAGCTCCACTTTGATGATTTTATCGGGGGAATGATGGCACCGTGTCTGGTAATGCTGGCGATCTTGCTTGGATATTTCGGAAAACGTATGGTGCGCGTAGGTAATGGTGGAGTGATGAGCGGAGAACTCGTTGCTGAAACAATGGACATTGACCATTATCTTTTACGAGTGGGATTTAGCATATTAGGTGTAATGCTGTTGGCACTGGTGTTCTCTTATCCTATCGGTTTACAGCCAGGTGTTATCGCCTTGATGGCGGGTGCAACCATCCTTGTTTTCGGCAGAGTACCGCGAGAGGCCTTGTTCAAAGCCATGAGCGGAGGTGACATCCTTTTCTTTGCAGCCTTGTTTATCATGATAGGTGGATTGCAATCGGCGGGGGTATTAGTAACACTCCACGATCTGATCATTACCTGGGGCGGGAAAAATCCTACCCAGTCTTTGCTATTACTGATGGTGATGAGTGCGTTCTTAACCCCTTTCTTAAACGCGGGTCCCACAACGGCCCTGCTCGTTCCCGTGGCGGAAATTATGAATCGGGATTTTCCCGGCAGTCCGGTGTGGTGGGCTCTTTCCCTTGGGGTTCTGGCTGGTTCTTCGGCAACTCTTTCCGGCGCAACCGCAGGACCGGTAGTAGCCAGCCAGATGTTGCATCAACTAGAGGAACGCCGGCATATGTTCCGCTCCGGCTGGATATTGGATTCGGGAAAGTATAGGCAATGGGGCATACCCATTGCTGGCGTCTTTCTTATATTTTCCATGATCTATATAGCGATGGGGATTCGATGAGCAAAGACACTTCCCCTTTGCGGCCATTCTGTTGGCAGGCCTGGAAGGTTCCCGTTCTGATTCTTGTACTATTTTATTTCGCTACGTTGGCTTGGACCTATCATCTGGTCAAGGAACATAATGTACTTGGAATGATTGCTGCTGCTAACCATCCAACTAATATTGCCAGCGCACAGCGCGTCGCCCTGAGTACCCCTCTCAATGGGGAACGAGAGGCGGTGGTGAATATTGCCGGCACCCTAAAATCACCACGCGCTGGAATGTTGTCTTATGTCTCGGTAGGCTCAGGAGTACTGATCAGTCCAATTGGTTATGTGGTTACGGCCCAACATCTCATTCAGGATCTCGCAGAGATTCAGGTACGGCTACAAACTGCTCAGGGACCAAGACAATACTCTGCCAAGACGGTCAAAATGGTCCCAGAACACGATTTAGCACTGCTCAAGATCGTGAGCAATGATCGTTTTCCTTATCTACCTCTGGAAAAAGGATTAGTGCAGGTTGGAGAGATTGTACGGGCCTGGGGTGACCCTATGGGAACGGATGCAATGCAAAACCTTGGCGCCGTAACTCAAGTAGATCTGAATAACCCCATTCAAATCCTCAACCGTCGTTTTACGCATTTGATCAAAACGGATGCCGTTGTACATTGGTCGCAAAGTGGTGGTCCGTTGATCAATGGGAATGGTCGACTTGTTGGTATCAGTCTTGCTGTTGAGGATCCTATTTCCGGAATTATGGGTTATGCGGTTCCTTCCCAAATACTGATGACCCATTTTCAGGAGTTAGTTAGCTTTCCTAAAGTAGGAGCTTCCGCCGCACCAGTTGAACGCCCTGCAGATCGCTGGTGGCAACGAATGCGGAATCTCATGCAAACGGATCTGGGAAAACACGCTGCTTTCACCTTTCTTCCAGTGCGTGATCCATCCCATGAGCCAACCACGAGAATTCTCGGCTATCCGATAGCTAATTTCCTTGGGTTGTTATTGTTGGGATTCGCCTCTGGAATTAGTGGCGGCATGATGACCATGGGAGGAGGAATTATTAAAGTTACTGGTCTAATGTGGTTTTTTGGCTATGAGCTATTGCTGGTGCGTCCGGTGGCGTATATCACCAACATCTTTATGTATGGAGCAGCCACGCTCCGCTATCGCCAAGCGGGGTTGTTGAATTTTGAACTTTGTCGACCGCTTATTCCTTGGGCGATGGGTGGTATGGTGCTTGGTTATTTTATTGGCAATGTGCTGAGCACTACCATTATCCAATGGTTGTTGGGTGGGTTTGCATTAATACTCGCGCTCAAGATGTTGGTAGAGATATCAGAAAGCAAGAGCCATCAAGAAGTTGAGGATGAGGAGAGTTCATCGGAACCACAGTTTATACGTCGCTTACAGCATTATTTGGGTACCCACGATCTCCCGCCGGGAGAGATGCCTCAAACGACGTTGCATGGATTGTTGGGGCTGCCAATGGGACTGATCAGTGGGATTCTCGGCATTACCGGAGGCGTGATAGAAGTACCGTTGCAGCGCTACATAGCCAAGGTGCCCTTGCGTAATGCTATCGCCAATAGTGCCACCCTGGTGTTTTTCGCTTCCCTAGTCGGTTCGGTGGTGGCTCTAGTCCATGGTACGCAAAATGGTTCGTTTGAGTGGCAGACGCCGGTGATTATGGCCCTCATCTTGACTCCCGGCGCCTGGGTGGGTGGTAAAGTTGGGGCATGGTTGACTGTGGTGGCACCCCTCAACACTTTGCGCTGGGTCTACGCACTATTAATGTTTGTTATTTCGATAAGGATGTTTTTGTCATGAAGCCGAAATTATCATCAATGCCAAAGGGCACTGAGCAAATTGGTTATGCCATTACAGCAGTTGGTTTTTTCATACTCTGTGGAGTGGTACTTGCTGCCCTTTTTGGTCGCTCCGGTCTGGAAAGTTCCCAACCGACGAAGATGAGCCCTGGCCAGTTAGAACCACCAGTAACCGTTGGCCGTGGACCAAGAAAACTGCATAATCCCCAGCTCAAGGCATACGTGGCGCCTAATATTCGTCTGGCGGAAGCCCATTGGCAGGGGCTAGAAGCATTGCCACTGAGCGTGGAGTTGAAACAAAAACTGCGCTTGCCCGATACGTTGAATGGGTTATTGATCGATGAGGTAACTCTGAACGCGGCGGCGAGTGGATTACTGGCTGGCGATGTGCTGGGAGCAGTAGACGGCGTCGCGGTGAATAGTCTCGAAGAGTTGGTCCAGGCGTCCAAGCGGGTACAGAACAAAACCAACGCAGTGCTGACGGTCTACCGCAAGGGGCAATGGTTTTCCTTTACATTGTCGGCGCCAGACAATCTTGGTTTTGTCCAGGCGGAAACTGCGCCTATGATCCTACCTGGAGAAATTATGCCCCACCCTTATCGCGGACCCTGCACACAATGTCATGCTATCGGTACTACCGGTCATATTGTGCCTGATCCAGATAATATTATTTTGCCACCTCCACCCATTTCCGCTAAAGCAACCACTCCCTCTCACCAAGAGCGGGGACCGTGCAGCGCTTGCCACCAGATTACTCAATAAATTGATAAGGGCAAAAAGTCATGAATAATTATCAATCATCCACAAATTTACTGGATGAACTCCAACTCATCTCCTATGCGACTCTTGGGGCATTCAAACGAATTGCCGTAGGCTCCATTGAACTATTTAATTCCGTGTTTGTTGTGGATGAAGAACTACGGATCAATTTTTACCGGGATCGTGGAATTTACTACACTAAACAAGGCCGATACGGGCAAGCTATTTCTTTTCTAAAGCAGGCAGTGCATAAACGGCCTGTAGATGAAGCAGTGATTTTCTATCTCGGTTATAGTTATTTAAAGATGGATCGTATCATTGAAGGAATTGAACTACTGGCGCATAGCGTGAAAACAAAAACTGCCTCTACACGTATTCACGCTACCTTAGGAATGGCCTATATTCAGGCCAAGGAATACCGGAAGGCGGTAGAAGTTATTGAAGCGGCCATCAAGCAATCCCCGGATAATTTTAATTTGCACTATCGTCTGGGCTTGGCTCATGATCATCTTGGTGAATACGAGGCTGCTATTTCTGCCTTCCAGGAAGCTTTGCGTATTCGACCAAATGAAACTAAGGTTTATCAAAATTTAGGTTTTGTTCTGGATCAAATGGGAAAACACGACGAAGCCGTGGTGTTCTTTAAAAAAACCTCGGAACTGACCGACTCCTTACAAGAAAGTTAAGCCGATATGCTCGAAGATAAGACCGGAGATTCTGATGATCTGGGGGAAGCCCCCAACAGCGAGCGTTTGCGTCGCATGAAAGAGATCATGGGGCGGATTAATAGTAATGAGGTTCCTGTTAAGGATCTAAAAATACCTCCGGTCAAGTCTAAGCATTTCATTATTGGTGCTTCGATTGGTAGCATGCTTCTGTTGGCGTCATCGGTCTTGTATAAGTACAACTGGTTCGTTAGTGCCAACGAAGATGTTCTTTCCGCTCAAGGTGCTATTGATAACGCATTACAGCAGCGATCTAATCTGTTCGGAAATCTTGTTAACCTAACGCTGAATCAGGCAGCCATGGAGCAGGAAACGCTCCGATTTGTTGCGGAAATTCGCGCTAAACAAGGCCAGCCGGATAAGGATCCTCCCGCTCCTAATCCGGCTCCAAATCCAGCGCCTAATCAAACCGCTCCCAATAAGATGCAAGCTATTCAAGGAATTGCTGGATCTTTTCCAGAAGCCATGGCGCGACTATTTGCTGTTTCCGAACAATATCCTGACATCAAAACTTCTGCCACTTATAAAGAACTTATGGATAAGTTAATGGACCTCGAAACTCATATTCATCAGCGTCGAGATGAATATAACGAGAAGGTGAGAATCTTTAATGCCATGACGGTCACTTTTCCATGGCGATTCGTAGCCTATGCGAGTGGTTTCGACCGTTATCACTATTTTCAATCCGATCCCCATCGCCCTGATACCATGGAAATCACTCTGGGCACCAATTCATTTCATCGTTTGATTCCAAAGTTAAAGGAAGTGAGTGAAGTGAAACCAGAAAATCACACGCCTGTTATCTCTGAGGTGAAACCGTGAAATATCCGCATTGTTCCCAATGCAGGAACCAAGTGGAATGGTATGTACTCGCTGGAAACAGCGGGTTGGTTATCTTCAAGGGCGCGTTGGGGGTAATGAGCGGGAGCGCGGCTTTAATCGCGGATACTTTTCACTCCTTTGCGGACGTATTAGCTACCCTCGTTACCTTGTTTAGTCTGAAGGTTTCTGCCCGTGCGCCAGACCAGGTTCATGCCTATGGCTATGGAAAGATTCAACATATTTCATCAGGAATGATTGGATTACTGCTGCTAGGCGGATCGATATTTATCTTGACTGGTGCCATCATCGATATCGTGCGCGGCACTTATGATGCACCCAAGAGCGTGGCGTTATTTGGTGCGTTTTTCGCCATTCTTGCTAACGAAGCAATGTTTCGTTATGAAAGTTGTGTTGCCACAGAGAATAATAGTCCTGCAATCATGGCAAATGCCTGGGACAATCGTTCGGACGCCCTTTCTTCCGTAGGCGTATTGATCGGTCTCGTTTTTGCGACCCTCTTAGGATTTCCTATTGCGGACCCTATTACGGCAGTCTTAATCGCAATCGTGATTATTAAGATTGCGGTAACACTGATTATCGAATCAATTAATAATTTAATGGATACGACACCTGACTTTATCAAATCTTCCGATTTATTTGGGATTATTCGTAAATTTCCTTCGGTAACGGGGATTAATTATCTGCGTGCGCGTAGCCTTGGTGAAGATTTTTATATTGAGGCCGATATTCGTGTCGAACAGACACTGAAAGTATACGAAGGCGATCTGATTGTAGCTACCTTAGAAGAGCAGATCAGAAAGAAACTCGAACATATAGGTAATGTTCAGATTTACCTATCGCCAGAGGAGGGGCCGCAACGGTGAAGAAGCTATCATTAATTAATGGGATGTCATTGGTGATCAGTGGAATGCTATTACTGATGGGACTGCTGATGGTGGCCCTATTATTCCCTGATTGGTTTAATGCCTCACCATTGGCGAACCGACCAGTATCCACGCCAATGGTCGTAGATGGTGCTCCAGTACGCATGATTCCGGTAGCAACCGTCCAGCCCACCCCAAGAGTGGATGGCGCAGGGAAAGGCATGATGTCCTTACAAAGGACACCTCAGGTAAATTTCCAAGGTATCGTCCAGCAGATTACCGAACAACCTCAAAGCGATGGTCAGTTGCATGTTTGGCTCAACTCCTCGGGAGGGGTAGAGCGGCGTGTCTCCGTTGCACCGGGATGGTTTCTGCAATATCTGGGATGCCAATTACAACATGACATTATGATTTCTGGTTCTGGTTTCATTTTTCAGCAAGAGACCGGCAACGAACTTGTCTATGCAAAGAAGATCGTGGTAAATGGTAAGACTTGCCAGTTGCGCAACGATGAAGGCTTCGCCCTGTGGTCTAACAAGTTGCGGTAATTGGTCGTCAACTACCCCGCCTAAAGGGCGAGGCTTGTGAAAGCAAGTCTTGAAGTTGACTAGCTCTGTCGCTTTGCGACGAGACCTTATCGTGGAATCCGCGCAAGCGGTGTATAGGCACT
>CAUYUB010000478.1:0-1418 GCA_963575685.1 Gammaproteobacteria bacterium
TGTTTGATGGTTCCGATCTGCTCACCTTCCTGGACTTGGCGACCTGGGCGACTTTCAACGACTATGAGGCGGAACTATTACGGGAGCGCACCGGGCAGTCGCTGCATGAATTGGCCGAACGGGTAAAGGGTCTGATTGTGACCCGAGGTGCCCAGGGCTCTAGTATTTATACCCAGGATCGCCGTATTGATATTCCCTCCGCTCCTGCGCGAATCGTCGCGGACCCCACCGGCTGCGGTGATGCCTTCCGCGGCGGATTGCTCTAGGGTCTGATGCGGGGAATGGATTGGGAGACCACCGGACGTATCGCCTCACTGATGGGGGCGATCAAAATAGAGCACCACGGTACCCAGAATCACCTCGTCACGTTGGAAGAGATTCATGAGCGCTTCCGTCGCGCATTCGAGTATGATTTTTAAGGGGATGGCAGAATAAAAAAGCCCCAGCCAGGGAAAGGCTGGGGCTTTTTATTTTTTAAGTAATATGTAATATGAACAAGGCAATATTGCAACTTGTTGATTTTGGCGCGCCCGGAGAGATTCGAACTCCCGACCCCGTGGTTCGTAGCCACTTCAATTATATTATGTTTTTATAACATAAACAGACACATACAGTTAGATAAACTGTATCACTGAGTATCATCACATAACCTGCTAACTATTTGATTATTATGGATGAGTTCAGAGGTAATGATACATAACTCTGTCACCTAGCAGCATGGATGAGAATCCAGTTGGGCCGTCTGAAACCGAATATACCGAAGACGGAAACCTGAAATTATCAGAATTCACCCCGGCACCTCGGTAGCCTTGATTTCCAGTTCCAGCGCTGTGGTGTATCCCTCTTCGCCCATAGTGTGCGTCGCCCTGGTAATAACCCAGTCCGTGCTATCGATAGAAGGTTTAAATCCCGTCACGACGACGGGCAACTCTGGAAATAGGTCGGGCCGACCTCGGGCCAAGGTGAGGGAGAGGGTGGCCATGCCGCGCTGTAATCTGCGCCACTCGGCCCTTGCCGAGCGTTTGGCGTTGTCTTTGCTAGCGTAGACGTGCCGGAGGGTCTTGAGGTTGTCGGCGGAGTGATCGAAGGCGTTGTTGGTCCCCTTTCCCGCATCCTTATCGGCTTGACGCTGGGCCCGGCCACGTTCCTTGTCCACGTCCGCCTGGCCGTATTTTACGGGTCCCGATGCCCCCAGATTGGGGTCGTTGTAGTTCGCCTGCACGCCCACGTAGCTTCCACGGGCGGCTTTGTCGTTCATGATGCGCTTCCATTCTTTGCGCGCCGCCTTTGACGCCGCTGCTCGGCTCTTGTAGGTTTTGGTCAATACCTTGTACGAGCCAGTAGCGGCTGGCGTAGTCTGTTTCTTGACCGTCCTCTCAGCGTTGTCCTCGTCCTGTCCCCAGATTTCTTCTCCCCGA
>CAUYUB010000479.1:0-1418 GCA_963575685.1 Gammaproteobacteria bacterium
TTTGGCCCACCGTGAGCAGGGATGGATTCAACGTGAGGCTATTGATGACTTGGCTGGTGCGGCCGATGGAGAAACTTTGAGCTACTCGGGGAGCGGGATTGTAATTGGTGTTACCGTCTTGGTTGACGGCGATCACGCAGGTTCCTGCGCTGATGCCGGTCACGGTGGCGCCGTTGGTCCCGGAGGTGGAGCAGATATTCGTCGTTTGGCTGGTGAAGATCACCGGATTTCCCGAACTCCCGCCCGTGGCCGAAGACAGGGGAATGGTGAAGAAAAAGGTACTTCCCTGCCCCAAGGTGCTGTCGACATCAATCCTTCCTCCCATCATCTCCACCAGGCGTTTGCAAATAGTCAGACCTAAACCGGTACCGCCATATTTCCGAGTGGTCGATGGGTCGGCCTGGGTGAAGGGTTGGAACAATCGGCCAATCTGTTCCTGGGTCATACCAATACCACTGTCCTGCACGGAAAACAGCAGACTATCTCCCAGAATCGAACGTTTGACTTTAATTTGCACGGTACCGTGCTTGGTGAATTTAATCGCATTACTTATCAGGTTATTAAGGATCTGACTAAGACGCAAAGGATCGCCGCTCAGGAAGGTGGGTACTTCCGGGGCAATCTCAAAAGATATTTTGATTCCTCGTGCATTGGCATGGCGGGAAAACATATTTTCAATCGTATCAAGGGTCTCGCTTAGATTAAAATCGACCAGCCCCAGATTGAGATGGCCGGCTTCAATCTTGGAGTAATCAAGGATATCATTGAGAATTGCCAACAGCACCTGTGCGGAGTTCTTGACTCGTTGCAGATATTCTTTTTGTTCCTGATTGAGGGAGGTATCCAAGGTCAATTGGATAAGACCGAGGATGGCATTCATTGGAGTACGAATCTCGTGGCCCATATTGGCCAAAAATTCGCTCTTGGAACGATTGGCGGACTCGGCCAGCTCCTTGGCTTGGCGTAGTGCCTCGGCGGTCCGTCGGACTTCCGTGAGATTATGGCATTGAATGAGAAGATGGGGATCACCGTTGAGGGTAACCGGTAGGATTTGACAATCAAACCAGACCTTTTCCCCAAAAGCAGAGGGGAGCGCAACCACCTTCTGATGCCGCTCCTGGCTCGCCACCGCCACGCGGCAGATCTCCAGTAGTCCGGATGTCTGCCAGGCCTCGATCTCATGGAGATTTTTAGTTTGTAGCTGTTGGCGGGTAGTCCCTAAAATCTGTGCCATGACCTCGTTCATCAGCACAAAAGGACCCATCGTATGATAGACAGCCATCGCCACTGGCGAATAGAGCAGGATGGCTTCGGTAAATTTTAATTTACTCTCTTTGTACTGGTCCGTGAGTCGGCGTAGCTCATCCATAAAATGGAGAATAATGCCTACTACCAGCGAAGCCACCCGACATGCGGCC
>CAUYUB010000480.1:0-1417 GCA_963575685.1 Gammaproteobacteria bacterium
TAGAGCTGGGTGCAGATGTAGTCGGCCATCTGCGCGTAGTCGGCATGGCGGGTGCCGACCGGTTTTTCCACCACACTGAGCGCGCCGGCCCGTAACGCATTCATCGAGATATCGAGAGAATCATCCTCCAACGCCGAGGCAATCACCACAATCGGCGTCGGGCACTCCGTCATGATGCGCCGGGTTGTTTCGAACCCGTTCATGCCCGGTAAACGGATGTCCATTGAGACCACATCCGGCATTAGGCGATGCAGCAGGGGCAGCGCCTGTTCGCCACTGGCCGCGGTGCCGACCAATTCCAGCCGAGGGTCGTTCTCGATGAGGTGGGACAGGAAGATCCGAATGACCTCGGAGTCCTCGACGATGAGGACGCGCACCTTGCGGGTCGGTTTCATAGCAGTTGCTCAACCGTGGACAACAATTCGTCCTGATCAAAACGGTGCTTGACGATATAGGCATCGGCCCCGAGGTCAAGACCATGCTGGATCTCGTCGGGATGGTCGTGCGAGGTGACCAGGATAACCGGAATTTTACGCAGGGACAGGTCCTGTTTCAGGGTCTGGAGCAGCGCCAAGCCATTCATGCGCGGCATCTCGACATCGCTGATGACAAGGTCCGTAGGCGCGCGCCGCAGTTCATCGAGCGCGTCCTGTCCATCTACCGCCAAACGGACCCGGAAGCCCCGAGTTTCGAGGATACCTTTTTCGAGGGTACGGGTGGTCACGGAATCATCAACCACTAGGATGGTTTTTGGTGCGGCCGGGGCAGATCCCGCTGCGGGCAGCCAGAGTCCCGTCCCATCACCTTCGGCCAGCACCTCTGCCAAGACCGCCGGATCCAGGGCAAAGGCAACCGCACCGTTATCGAGAAGAAAGGTACCCAATACCGAGCGGTCACTGCCCTTGAGTGGATCATTGAGCAGACACTCACGGACCTGAAACAGGGTATCGACGACGACCGCCAGCCGACGTTCGCCGACCCGCAGCAGCACCACCCACAAGGGTTCCCCGCGCCCGATATCGACCAGTTCAGTATTGCCCAACAATCGGCCGAGGGCCACCAACGGCACAGGCTGGTCGGCCGTCGGTAGGGCCGGTCGGCCTTCGACCGTGACGACTTCCTTCGGTGCGAGTCGGTACAGGTGATCAACCATATAACTCGGTAGGCCGTAGACCTGACGGTGACAGCCGACCAGCAGCAAGTGTTGAAACGACACCGTTAATGGTGCCGACACCTCGACTTGGGTACCGCCCGCAGCTCCTGCTCGAAGGTCGAGCCCACCCCCGAGCCGGGTCACCGCTTCGTGGAGTACCGACAACCCGACGCCACGACCGGACAACGTATCCACCGTTTTTGCCGTGGAAAACCCCGGTCGCAGCAGCCATCGATGCAGAACTTCTCGCGGCGTGACCAGTGC
>CAUYUB010000481.1:0-1412 GCA_963575685.1 Gammaproteobacteria bacterium
TAGCTCCAAGTGGTAGCGTAAAGCTCGTCACCTATGATCTTTTCAGCAATCGGACGTGCCATTGCTTCGGTTTCGTGGCCGCGATCAAAAATGCGCTGGGTGTTAGCGTCAACCTCTGGCGTAATGCCGGTTGATTTTATTTTCAGCAACTCTGTGCGGCTGGTATATTTTGACAGGCCAAGTACAGCAGCTATTTCGCTTGCGCCAATATGTTGCGCCCTGAAATCATGCCATTCAGAATTACCCTGAATCAAGTCATGCTGCTGTCTTACGGGTGCGTTTTGATCCAACATTAGATTTTGCTCCAAGATTTGATTTTGCTGATTTGATCTTCGGTCAATGTGTTACGGGTGGACATAGCCGCGATGACTTGATCGTTGGTTTTCTTGCCAGACTCAACCGCGAATTTCCAGCCATTCTTTTTCAGTTCGCCGGTTTCTTCGTCGAAGATGTCATAAGCAACTGCGTTGAATGCTTCATCTGATAATTCAGGCTTTCCCGCTGGCGCTTGTGGCTGACTGGCCGCTCCTGACTCTGCTTTGTTATCCATGACAGACTTCCAAGTAGCCTCGCCATCCTTGATTGCGCCAAATATGCCGCGCAAATCAACTAGGGTGGCTGGTGAGCATTGGTCGATAGAGTGACCAAGGTAATCAACCAGATCGACCGCCTTAACGCCTATACCTGCGAAAGCATCGACAATGCGCTTACGTTCTGCTCCAGGATCTTGCGCGGCATTGTCCAAGCGAATACGCTTAATGATTGCCTCAGCCTCGTCGCATAGGTCGCCGGGAATAATCCGCAAGCCCAGTGTTCTGACGGCCTTTGAAATCATTGCGCCACGTTTGTTCAGTAGGTCGTCGTCTTGCGCTTCAACCGTGTAGGTGACTTTGCCAAAGCTGTTTTTGCGCTGTGAGATAAACGAGCCGTCGTCGTTCGGCTTGCTGCGCTCAACAGTCTTGGTTACTTTTACATCCAGCGGGTAGGTGACGTTGGCCTCAAGGTCGGTAACGCTAACCCGGTGAATTTCTTTTTGCTGATCTTCAAAGATCATGTTGGTTTCTATCAACACGTTCTTCATGCAGCGCAAAGCAACCTCAACAAACCGGATGCCAAGCCCTTCGACGCCTTGGCCTATTGGTTTTTTATAGTAGGCGCTTTTATTGTTGGCGAAAGCAGGGCGCTTGCACTCGGCCAACAGGTCGGTGCGAACTTGATCCATATTGCGAGGATTGCGCATTGCCATAATATAGCGACTCTCGACCATTGCTTTTGCTTGTGCTGCGATGGCAGTTGATGCTGTTTCGACTACAGCCAGCGTTTGGCCGCTGCCTGCAAAGTCTTGGGTGGTGGTAAGTGCGTTCATATCGATACAACTCCTGCGTACTGACGCGGATTGCGTCTTATAATTA
>CAUYUB010000482.1:0-1406 GCA_963575685.1 Gammaproteobacteria bacterium
CTTACTGTCAAGACTAAGTCCTACCAGTCAAGGTACGATGACAATTGGCAGATAGCTACACAACTCCTCCCAAAGTGAGCTTGCCTATCTTTGCGCCGCTACTTCGCTACTTGGGTTGTGCTCGCCGACGTGATGGTTTACAACATCGCTGACGCTTCTCTCGCAGGCCCCAACGCCGCATCGGGAACGACCATTAATTTTCCTCGCCAACTTAACCCATTGAATATTCAATACATGAATGATACCGTGCTGGCCGTACTTGGCTAGACGCGGTAGGGTTTCTTATCGTCCGCACAAAGCTGCCATTGGGCCAAAATAGTCACTGCGGCCCCTTTTTGGGGCCCTGGTACTTAATTTACAGACATTGTGGAGCTGATGAATTTTATAAACGGTTTAAAAATAGGGGCGACGGCATGAATCCATTGCTTGGCCTAACGGCCATTGTCTACAAAGAATTTATCCACGCCCGACGGGACAGTATGGCGATCATGTTTTCCCTGCTGATGCCTCTGATCCAGATGACGATCCTCGGCAGTGCCATCGATACCAATGTCCGGCAACTCCCAACCGTAGTGTATGACCAGAGCGGAACGATCCAGGGCAATGAGCGGGTCGGCCGCGGTAGTGCCGATAGTCGAGTATTACTCGATCGCCTGCGCAGTACGGATACCTTTCGCATCGTCAAGTTTGTTGATTCCGATAGTGCACTCAACAGCGAATTGATTGCCGGACGCGCCAAGGTCGGCATCAAGATTCCACACAACTATGCACGCCGCCTGCTTGATGGCGATACGGCGCAGGTGCTGATTCTGGTTGATGGCTCGGATTCTTCGGTAGCCGGACAGGCGGTCAATGTCGCGGGTCAGATTGGGCTGCGTGAATCGTTGGCCCGCGTCTTGCCGGATGCGCAGCATCTGCCGGTCGAGATCCGCCCGAAGGTGATGTTCAACCCGGATTCTCGCTCGCCCAATTTCTTTCTACCGGGCCTCATGGCGGTATTGTTGTTGTTCGTCACCACGATGCTGACGGCTTTTTCAGTGGTGCGCGAAAAAGAACGCGGGACGCTGGAACAATTGTTGGTAACACCAGTACGGCCGCTGGCTCTAATGCTGGGGAAGATTACGCCCTATTTTATTTTAGGCCTCACCGAGATGTGCGCCATTTTGTTTTTTATGCGCTATCTGTTCCAGGTACCCATCCATGGAGATGCCGTCTTGCTGGTAGCACTCTCAACCTGCTATCTATTCGTCAATCTCACCCTCGGTATCCTCATCTCCACCAAGGCAAACTCCCAGGCAGAGGCCATGCAATTGGCGATGATGACGATACTGCCGAGTATCTTTCTGTCCGGTTACATCTTTCCCCGCGACAACATGCCGTTGATCTTCCAAGGCATCAGCTATGTG
>CAUYUB010000483.1:0-1405 GCA_963575685.1 Gammaproteobacteria bacterium
CTCTTCAGTTTGGGCCCAAGAACCAATAACTAACAGATTATCCGGCGTTTTTCAATACGGCTCTTTTAAGTTGTCCAAAGTCCAAGCAGCTTCTGAATACGGATTATCGTTGCTGACCCTGGGACGACTGTATGAAGCAGTAACGCCGAGACGTTCCAACGTCACGCGCAATGTTGAGCCTTTCATCGGACTCCCATTATCGGAGTGAAGCACCAACGGGGTATCCAAACCCCCTTCCGCCAATACTGCCCGACTCACAATTTCAGCGGCATACTCGGATGATTCTCTTTCGTAGACCTCCCACCCAACAATCTTGCGACTGTAGATGTCGAGAATCAGATACAGGTAGTAAAACTGACCACGTATCGGGCTGGGCAGATACGTGATGTCCCATGACCAGACCTCACATGGCGCCGTAGCACAGTGGCTCGTCGGCGCATTCCGCCGCTGAGGTGCTTGGCTACGCCCACGATGGTGCTGCTCCCCTGCTGCCCGTAAAACCCGATAAAAGGTCGATTCGGAAGCGAGGTAGGAACCTTCGTCCGCCAGCCGAGGTACGATCTGACTTGGTGGCAAACTGCCGAATTCAGACCGGTGGCAAGTCTCTAATATCTGTTGTCTTTCCTTTTCGCTTAACTTGTTACACGGATTAGGTCGGATTGCCTCCGGACGCCCATCATTCTTTACGCCTTCTTCTTCCGTCCAACGCCGATAAGTCCGAACGTTTATTCCAAGCTCGGCACAGCCTTTCTCCAAACGAGCCCCCTCATCATGGGCCTCCGCGATCAGCGCTACCGCTTCTCGGCGATCCGAGGCGCTGATCATGCGTCCTCGTACTCCCCCCAGATCACCTCGGCTTTTTTTCGCAATATCAGCAGGGCCGCTGCTTCCGCCAGCGCCTTCTCCTTGCGTGTTAATTCACGTTCCAATTCTTTGTTACGCTTGCGTTCCTCCCGAATTACCTCATTCAGCCGTGAGCTACTTTCACGCTCTCTGTCTGTTGCCTGCTCACAGGCTATTCTCCACCCCTTCATTTGCTCCGGGTACAGACCCCGCTTCCGACAGTATTCCGATAGTTCCTCCTCATTCATCGCAGCAGTTTCCACCACCGCACAGAATTTATCCTTTGCGCTCCATCCCTCCGGCGTTTTGTCTGCGTCTGGTAGTAGTCGCCCCTGAGCCCGTGTTTCCCTTCTCCAAAGATGGAGAGTGGCTTCCGATATCCCCTCCTCCTGAGCAAGATCCTTCAACGACTTGTTGTTCGGCGGCAACATCTTTCGCAGTACCGCTTCTTTCCTCTCTGCTGAATACCTCACTTTTCTCTCCAAACCGCCCTCTAATCATTAGAGATTATACCCTCTATGCTAGTATCATGCCACCGGACAACTATCCTGACACAGAGGGA
>CAUYUB010000484.1:0-1403 GCA_963575685.1 Gammaproteobacteria bacterium
AAAAATCATCCGGCTGCGGTCTATGCCGGGACTAACTCGCCGCCCAACGGGCTTGAAGGCACTACAGACACAATAGAAGGCCGGATTAAGCCCAAAGTTTTCGGTGATTGTCTCAATGTTTCGCCGGTGATGGTCAATTCTTCATTGCTGATTTATGAAGCCTCAAGCCGCACGGATGCCGTTATCACCGCTGTTTATGATGATGGCGTCAGGCTGACTAATTATTTAGTCAATAATGGCGCAGGATATGCGGCCGGTGCAACGAGTATTGCCGTTGACGCAGGTGTTGCCGGGTCGTCTATACCGACTAATTCAAAAATCATTTTCGATAGTCACCGGAAAATTTATACCGTATCGTCAGGAATATCCGGCGCAACAGGTACGATAACTATCACCCCGGCTCTGACAACCGCTATTTCCGATAATGACCATGTTGAAATTATAAACTTTTATACAGGATCGGGCACCAGCGCCGGGCAATTGCAAAATACTGTAAGCGCAGGGGCGTGGAGTTCATATAACGGCTATTTCCGCCTGGCGGCAACACCGAGCAAACAAATTACCTGCGATGTGATGTCGGTATCGGCATACGTCCAGCATAGCGCCGGTGACGTATTTGCTACGATTGCCGGTGAGCTCGGCATCACAGTAGACAGCGCCAGCGTAACCACGCTAAACACGGTCGGCGTTATCGGCATCAATATGCCCGATACGACGCCGTCAAAAGAGCTGTTCGATAGCATTGCCCGCAGCGTCGGCGGTTTTTATTATTACCTAGGATCGACCTTATATTTTAGCCTGTTCGACGCACCGTCCGGCTCGCCGGTTGCGACGATTGAAGAGTATCAAATACTGTCAATCGAGCGCGATGCGACCGGCCTAGGCAGTAACGGGCTGCCAATTAACGAAGTCAAAGCCCAATACAATAAGATCGACACCATTCAAACCACCGTTGCCGCATCGACCCCGCTATATCGAACCGAGCTATTGAAAAACGAATACCGTGATACCTCGGTTAATGATGCGGATGTATTAACGCGTCACCCATTGTCTCCATCATTAACGATACAGACCCGACTGCGTAAAAAAGCCGATGCGCTTGCCGTTATTAATCGCCTGCTAGGATTGTGCAAAGTGCGTCGTGACGTTATCAGTGTAACCGCGTTTTTCTCGCAAATGCCCAGTATCGCCTTGGGTAATACCATTGTCATCAAGCACAGTAGATACAGCTACAGTGCTGGTCGTTCCTTCGTTATTGTTGGCTACGAAGCCGACATGAAGCGCAAAAAAATCACTTTGAGGTTATTCGGATGAGCAGCAATATTTCACTGAGTTATCCGAACCGGATTGACGAATGTACGGTAACTAGCGCCTCAAGTTGGTCAACCGCGTTGCCGCTGGTC
>CAUYUB010000485.1:0-1401 GCA_963575685.1 Gammaproteobacteria bacterium
ACCATACATTTTGGTCTCAATCTCGGCCTGATGACGGAGGATCGCGGCCCCCATCAGGGCTTCCTCGGCATCTTTGAGATCGCAGGCATGAAACACATTCTTCCAGTGGGACTGGGCCTGCTGGAGCTCATCCTTCCGTTCGGAGAATAGGGCACGCAGACGAGCGCTCTCAAAGGGGGTGAGGGAACCAAAGCGTTTTTGAAAAGCGGCGGCTAATTGGGGTTGATGGGGAAGAATGGCCAGGGCAAAACGTTTGGCCTGATCCTCGTGTACCGGTGCGGGTCGGGTAGTGACCCAGCGGAAGAGGGGGGCCAGATTTTCGTTGGTCGTGGCGGCCCGCATTTCGAGGAACACCCGCAATTGGGCCGGATCGACGCCGAGCAATATCCCGGTCAGTTCCTGCTCGACGGGGCGTAGGGCGCTAAAGCGTCGTTCCAGGTCATGCTGTGGCGTTTGTGCGGCAAGGGTGGCTCGGGCGAGGCCAGCGTAGAGCGAGGTGGATGGTATCGCTTCCAGGAGACCCTGGTCTGCAGCCAATAGGGCTTGGAGGATCTGACGAAGCTCGCGATAGGGGGAACGGAAGGGAATGCTACGTAGTTGTTCCCGCACCACGGCATCATCCCCTCGACACCAGGCTTCCAGGGCAGCCCGTGCTGGTCCCAGGTGACGGATGAGTGGGGCATCTTCAGGTAGACCGGAGGCAATTTCGTCGTGACCCATCAGCAAGACGACGCCGAGGCGGATCTGAAGGTTCTCAGGGAGGATCGGTATGTCCCGCAGCAGCGATGCCATGCGGGGATACATCCCTACGGCGAGCATCCAACCCACAACGGTGGCGGTACTTGGTTCCGTCGTTTCCGGAGTTCTGCAACTCTCCCACATCGCTATCGCTTCTCGGTACATTCCTTTTGCTGCCAGTGCTTGCACGCGCCAACCGTAAGCCTGCGTCAAGGCGCTCTGCCACTCTGGACGCACCTCCCGCTTCAACAGTTCCTTGTAGACTTCAATGAGATCCTTATAGCGGTGGGCCACTTGGTGAGCAGCTGCTTGGGTGAGAAGTTGCTCGATCGTGGGGGGCGTAAAGCGGGGTTTGATCTTCGGTTTGGCCATGCCGTACCTTGAGGCGTAAAAGCTTGGAATGCTCAGTAAAGCCTATAATAATCGCTCAGATCGCAATAGTGAGGCAATTGGTATAAATATTCAATAGGTTGGAGCATAACGTATGCCTGTCGAAAACCCGCAGGGAGAGTGTGAGTAAGGACGATAATGACGAGACAATTTTCGAGTAGCACCCCTTGGTCTTTCTATCGACGGTTTGAGATGGAAGAGACCAACCATTTTCTGGCCCGTCTACTGCATTTGGACATGCCTCTTCTGGTGGGGCTGTGTCTGCTGGCGGGG
>CAUYUB010000486.1:0-1400 GCA_963575685.1 Gammaproteobacteria bacterium
GGTATCGAGCAGGGAACGGTCGGAATCCTCTCGGGTATGGTCTACCGAGGTCACCCGTTCGTTGAGGCCCAGCATTCGTTTGACCTCTTCGGTAGATTTATCTAAGACGTTGGCCACTTCTTCAGGGCTGGGTTCGTGGTCCAAACTTTGGGCTAATCTCCCGGAAGCCCGCAAGCAAGCGTTGATTTCTTTGACCACATGGATGGGAAGCCGAATGGTACGTCCCTGATTCATGATGGCCCGCTCGATATTCTGGCGAATCCACCAGGTGGCATAGGTGGAGAAACGGAAACCGCGTTCCGGGTCGAATTTCTTCACCGCATGGATGAGACCCAGATTGCCCTCCTCAATCAGGTCCAATAGGGCGAGACCACGATTCAGGTAGCGCCGTGCAATCTTGACCACCAACCGCAGATTACTCTCGATCATGCGTGCTCGTGCCCGCGCATCGCCGCGTTGTGCGAGTCGAGCGTAATGTAAATCTTCAGCTTCAGTCAGTAGCGGAGAATAACCAATCTCGCTTAGGTAAAGACGTGTCGCATCCAGCGTGACATCTTGTGGGGGGTGGTTGGAAGGGCCTTCTCGATACCGTCGCGATCCCTCTATCGGATCTTCTGCGGCATCGTGTAGCTCATCCTCTTCATAAACCTCCTGGTCGCTTTCTTCAGTTTCCGATTCAATTTCCAATTCAGTTTCTGTCTCGTCCTCCACGTATTCGTGCTCGGCATAGTGGTCATCGAATTTTTTAGGCTGACGAGCCATGAATCTCCTCCACGCCTACTTATCGTAGTTCTCTTAGTGACTATCGCTGGGGAAGCGCATCCATCGCCTGCGGGGGGCCGCCTTCGATGAGGTGGTGGAGACCTTCGTCATGGCGGTGCAGCGGCGTTGGCCAAACGCCCTGATCCAATTTGAGGATTTTTCTCACGACCATGCCTTTACCCTGCTCAGCCGTTACCGCGACCGAGTCTTGTCTTTCAACGACGATATCCAGGGCACCGGAGCCGTCACTCTGGCGGGCATCCTGAACGCTCTGCGTATCACCGGTGGGTCTTTGGTGGAACAGCGGGTGGTGATTTTGGGGGCCGGTTCCGCCGCACGCGGCATTGCCGACCAGATCGTTACCGCGCTAATCGAGGAGGGGGGGCTCGACCTGGAGCAGGCTCGCGGACATATCTGGATGATCGACACCGAGGGCTTGGTAACCCGCGACCGGATGGAGCGATTGGCTCCTCATAAACGCGCCTTCGCCCATCCCGAACCACCGCTGCCGAACCTATTGTCGGTGATCGAGGCGATACGGCCCGGAATTTTGATCGGGGTTACCGGTTTGGCCGGCTCTTTCAATGAATTGGCGATTCGGACCATGCACCGTCATACCCGTCGTCCCATCCTGTTCG
>CAUYUB010000487.1:0-1399 GCA_963575685.1 Gammaproteobacteria bacterium
TCACCGCGCCTATGGTAGGACACCCAGCGACATGCGTGACTGGTTACCAATATAGCCATCCTCATCGCTGAAACACTCAGCATAGTCGCAACATACACCACAGCTCGGCGACTGACAGACCGGGATATCGGCCCGTTCGCATAATTGACGATAAAAAAATTTTTTCCAACGCATATTCCCTATGTTCTTGGCGTGCAAGCTTGGGAAACAATCATGCATTAACTCGTTCAGTACCTGACGATTGGGCAGCCCCAGATCCTGCCAAAGATGGTTTTCGCCCAGACAAGCCTGGGCAATCATGCGGGCCAACAGGTGCGCCTCCTGACTACACTGGCTCGCATGGTCAAATAGCAATTCGACGAGGTCATCGAATTCATCCTGACGAAGGACACGGGCGTTCATGACGGTTCTTCATGCCTCCATTGCCGCGTGGCGGATGCATTTTTTGGTACAGGCCCGCGCACAGGCTTCGCAACCAATGCAGGCCTTGCCGTTGGCAATCGTCATGACCTTTTTTTCATATTCATCATCATCATCATCGTCTCCCTCCACGGCAATGAATTCTCCTGCGTCGTTTACCGCCATCAATTGCAACACCGCGCGCCCGCAGATCTTGAAGCAGCGACCACAACCAATACATTTTCCATCATTGATGGTAGCAACAAACCTCGGGATCCAACTGCGCCCATCGGGCATAATAACGGTTGCGTAAGCCATGTTTTTTACTCTTTTGCTATCTAGGGAAAGAGCCAAAATTAATATTTCGCCACTTCGTCGAAATGCTCGATCATGGTTACCGCAGAATCTACCAGTTGGTCGCCTTGCTCCGCGAGAATGGCGAGACTGTCGAAGCCGAAACGATGGACATCACGTAAATATTTATTCACCACGACTAGGCGGCCGGCAATCAGCACCACACGCCCGAAGCCCTCATGGTGCATTTTGATCATGGGTGCTGCGATGATGCCAGTGCGCCGTTCGATAGCCAAACCCACGGCGTTGTAAAAAAGTTCCAAGCGCCACAGCACGTCTGGATCCGGATCGTCCATGAGGGGCAAATTTTTACGCGCTGCGGCGTCCAACACATAAGGCAAGAGGATCTCCTCGTCACTCTTTCCTTCCCAGTGGCCATAACTATCTTGGGCACGTAATTGCCGCGCTAATTCTTGAAGGAAAGGTGAGGCAAAGGCATCGCCAACCATTTCAGACATGGCTTATCTCTTCTTCAAACTCGGAAAGGTTACGTTCTTTTCCTTTCATCATCGCCTTACGTAGCCAGGGCGGCGGGGTACCTTTCAGCACTTCTTTCATACGCACGATAATCTCCTCAATAGCCTGGGGCTGAGGAAGGATAGGAAATTCAAGCGCGTCTAGCCAAGTACGGCCAGCACGATATTAA
>CAUYUB010000488.1:0-20838 GCA_963575685.1 Gammaproteobacteria bacterium
GCGGGCGGATGAGTCTCGGTGTCCTTTAGATTCATCTTTTGGCCATACCAAATGGGATGTCCCGTACTTTGAGCGTCAGGTGCCGGTGGTGTGTAGACATTACGATTGCCGCGTAACCGACTAATTAGAATCAGTTGGTTATGAGATGAGGCTATTTTTTGACAAGGTAAGGTGTTGTATAGGCTGTCACCCACCACCACGGACAATGCTCCGTCAAAACCTAATTCCGGATGCTGTAAATATTGACTGAGCTGTTTCATGCCCCACTCGTTACCCTTTTCCATGCTGGGTACACGCTCCGTGGAACAAGGTCTATTTGCTGGAGTTTCAGGGACAATTCCTCAATACCGTCTGGTATAACTTGATGGCGAAAGTGGCTCTGTATGGCGAGACGCATCCCGAGAGTGATGTGAGGGGCATCCTGATCTTCCTGCATTCCGACCTGGATCCATGCCATTCCAAGGGTGTGCCAATGGAGCACGCGGGCGGTTTGCTTCAGGCCGTACCTGAACCACTTCCTGCCCGAATGGCTGGAGCGGGAACCGAACAATCCCTATCTGGCGGTCCTTGCTCCCTTGGTGCTGGAGAGCGATCTTCTCCGCCAAAAAGCTCCCAAATTATGGCAGGCCATCCAGCAAGCTTCCGCAGCTACAGAAGTCCGGGAAAACTTATCGCAGATTCTGATGGTTCGGTTCTTCGAGCACTTTAAATCACTCACCAAAAAGGAGATCTGGGCAATGTTGAACATATTGACTCCACTTCAGGAGACTCGCGCTTATCAGGAGATTTTTGCAGAAGGTCAGGCTGATGGAGAGGCCAAGGGAGAGGCAAGGGGAGAGGCCAAAAGCTTGAAACGCCTCCTCACCCAACGTTTCGGTCACGTGCCCGACTGGGCGACCCACCGAATAGATGGAGCGTCCATCGAACAACTTGACGCTTGGCTTGATGGCATCCTCAATGCCGAGAGCATCAGTGGTTTGCTCAGTAGCGGGCTACATTGACGAATACCCCTAAGTCTGACTGACTGTCACTCTGGCCAAGGAGCGGGAGCCCGACTTAAAAGATTGAGTCCCCTCCGAAAAGCCAAAAAGCGGGCATTTTGTCTTACCCATCAGCTTATAAGTGATTGATTGTGAAATTAAAATTTTACCAAGGGCCCCTTCAAAAAGGCCAAAATCGACTTTTTTGGGGGGGCTCAAGATTTGTCAAACGGCAACCTTGTTCACGGTCGGTGGGATCCTGGGGGATACACATCAAAATAGGAGGTGCAGCGCCGGGGGGAAAAGGTTCCCTGAACGAAGTCCTTGACACACAGGTTTTTTGCCTCCGGGAGTTGCCGGGGGGTAGCCGGTCCATCACTTAGAAAACACAAATTTCCTGGCTGAAGAGTCACAACCGTGGTTCAAGGAAGTTCCTCGCTCCAGCTCGCTTGGCCTTCAGACGAAGGCAAGAAACGATGCGGAAATTTCTTCCAAGGTTCTTTCCTCACTCCGCGTCTTCCTCTATACTAACTCTCCCCCTTATTCCATGTGGGCCGTTAGCTCAGTCGGTAGAGCAGCGGACTTTTAATCCGTTGGTCGATGGTTCAAGTCCATCACGGCCCACCAATAAAAACAAAGGGTTGTAGAGATGCAACCCTTTTTTGTTTTCGGCGGGGTAACACGGGGGTAACGCCAGAGATGAATTTTCGTGAATCGGGGAGATAGTGATGGATGATGGCCGACCACCATTACCACCCATGGCCGCCTAGATCTGGTCGATGCCCTCCCCGATATCCAAGTCCCGCCCGTCGCCATTCAATTCCTCTTTATGGGCTGTAAAAATTCTCCGCGATCTTCGTCCTCCGCGATCTTCGTGCAGACATGGAGCGTGGCGACATAGCATCCTAATCAGCCGCCTCGCCATTCAATTCCTCGTACTGCATCCGCGCCATGCCTTCCTCGTAAATCCGGTCCAGCTCCTCCGTGGAGACCGCGTGATCCTCGGATTGGACCACGGCGTCCAATCCCCAAGCTCGGCGCTCGCCGTCCTGGCGAAGCTTCAGAACCTCGGCCGCTGCCTTTGCGGCCTTCGCCAGGTCGAGGTTTGGCTCCCCCCGTTCACCATTACCCTCATCAATTCCGGCGATGTCTTTCAGAGGGAAATATCCGCGATGCTTCGCCCACTCGTCGCGGTGGGTTTCGATGATTTTCGAGCGTAGATCAACAGCTTCGCTTCCGCCAACTTCGCCGCCAACCTCGCCAACCTTCGCGCCAACCAACCTGTTGGCCGTCCTAATATCGGCCCTAAGTTGAGCCTGTTGGACGATAGAACTTAGTCCTCCCTTCTTCCTCCAACCGTCCTTAAGGGCGCGTTTCCGAATTGCCTCGTCGGATACCGGCAGCCCTAGCTCGGCAACAAGCCAAGCATACCCATCACGCGGTTCGTCTTCCCAACGAATCCGACATTCCAGCCATTGTTTATCGGTAAGTTTCGATTTCATATTTTCTCCTATTTTTGCCCAACCTTCGCGGCGGGCATGAATGCCAATGGACTGAGGTGTCAGCGACGTTTTCGTCTCGCGCACTAGCCAGCGAAACCATTTTCTAGGATCGCGTTCCCAAAGTGACCGAAGTATGGCCCATTCGACTATGGTTAATTTAGAGAGCGCGGGCATGGACGTATTTCTCGCAATCCGCGCCAAGGTTTCGCTGTAGAGCTTGTAGTCTTCCATTGCCGCTTTGAATTCAGGTGTAAGATTCATTTCATACCCTTTATGCTAGGAGTTGATTGCCACATCAATGCGTTCTCTGGCTTTGTTCTCGTCCCAGTGACGGCCAATGTAAACCCCTCGCACCTTTCCGTTTACCTTCTTGTGTAACCTTGTATAACCTTTCTCGTCAGTATGTACCGTCCAGCCTTCAAAAGTTTTGGGCGGTTCAACATTTTGTTGGCTAACCGTCAACCTCTCCAATTCCTGAATCAATGCGTCCCGTTCCTCCGTAACCGCTGCCAATGCTCCCCTTATTTGCATTACTTCGGAATTAGCGATGGCCATCTTCTCTTTGAGGTTATCTATTTCTTGTTTAACCGGTTCCTTAACTTTGTTTAACCGTTGCACGGTTTCAACAATGACGGGGGCTACGGCGCGAAACGATGCCAAGGATATGGCGGCAATTGCGGGAACAGTGGATTTCAATCGTTCGTAGGCAGTGGTAGGGCTGCCGGTAACTTTGATTGCTTCCCGCACGACAGGCAGGTGATCGAGTAATACTTCAGTTACGGTAGACATGGCGGTTACCTATTTATGTATAACCGAAGTGTAGCAGGTTACACAATAATAGGTAACCGGTTACACAATCATTAGGTAACCTGAATCCGCTGGTCACGATAAATAGCGTGCCGTTTTTTGAAAGATGCCAGCGCCAGGGGATGCTTATCGAGAATATCCGCGACGTAGCCCCTCGTTTTACCCATATGCGGCCTCAGTATCCTACCAATGGCTTGATTCAGCCTGACCTTTGACGAGATAGGCGACGCCAATACCAGCGCCCCCCAGCCTGATACGTCCAAACCCTCGCCCAGCATTCCCACGGTTCCAATGGTGAGACGTGCCCCAGAAATTGCCGCCATTGCCGTAGTCCTCTCCTTTGCAGGTAGACCGCCATGGACCATCACGCAAGGAACCGAAGCCAATGCGGCCAATGTTTCAGCGTGTTCGATTCTCTCAACCAACACCAGGGTAGGCATTGCTGTGGCTGCCTTTTCAGCCATGGCAATGATCAGACGATTGCGGCCGTCATCGCCAATCAGCGAATCGACGAATTCGCCCCAGGATTCGACGTAGCCAGGTACGAAACCGCTTTCGATTACCTTGACCACGGCGGGCACCGTTCCACCCGCCTGTTCAACGTCGGCCTTCTCTACTCGGGCCAGCGTTGGACCGACCACCCGATGAATCAGTACATCCAATCCGTCGCGCCGGTGCGGAGTAGCCGAAAGCCCATACCGGTATCTGGCAGGTAACCAAGAAAGTACCTCGGCAAAGGTGGTGGCGCAAACGTGATGCACTTCATCATTTAGCGTGACCCCGTAGCTTTTGGCTATTTGTCTAGTGCGTTCCGGGTTACGGTGGAGCGTTTGTAGCATCGCCACGGTGATGATCTCGCCCTCGGTCCACTTACCGCCCCCAATTATTCCGGCTTCGATTCCCAACCGTTGCCGGATGACCTCCTGCCATTGCTTCGCCAATTCGGTGGAATGGGTCAGCACCAAGGCGCGCCTATTCAATCGGGCCAGTAATGACATCCCCATAACCGTTTTCCCTGAACCGGTTGGCGCTTGGATGATTCCCTGTTCAGCCTTCAGGGCTTCCTCCACAGCAGTGAGTTGGTATGGCCGTAGCGTTACACCTTGCGGCGCCGGAAAGGACGCCACAGCATCGGTGCGGTGGTCCTCTATCCGGCAGTTTGGCTCAAATGTCCGTAATTCGGACAAATAACCCCGAGGCAGCACCAGGCCGCAGTCAGTCTCTTGGTACGTTCTGATCTCGTGATCGATCCATCGAACACTCCGCCCTTGCCGAATAGCCTCCGAATATTTCGGATTGGCGTAGGTATTGGCCTCCATGACTCTGCGCGTTGATTCCGGTTCCGTGCCGGAGATGGTGATGTTTCCGTCGAGGCGAATCTCAGGAGCATTCATTGGCATCCCTCCCGCACCACGGCGACGAATTCCTCCAGCCCAAGCGTGGCGGTCATCCCGTGGTCACCCGCGTCGAAGCCTGGGTGCAGCGCCCCCAACGGCATCACGAAATACCAGGAGTGCCGATCAATGCGGTAGGCCAGCACCGGGACCCGGCCACCACCCGCTTGTTCGCAGGCTTGCGCCCACCACGCCGATAGCTTCGGCTCCGCTGCTCGTTTCACCTCAACGGCGAACCGTTCCAGCGCCGGACCATTCAGGTCGTGCCCACCGTCGCTGGTCTGTTGGAGGTTGCGCTCGATGGCCATGCCGAGGTGATCCCGGAGTAGTGCGGCAAGCTCCCGCTCGCCGTTGGCTCCTTTGCGTCTTTGGCTGGCGCTCATGGCGTTGCCCTCCCCTGGCGCTTCCTGCCAGGCATCACAGTGCCTCGGGTCGGTGTCCCACCAGCCAGCAACGGCGACCTGGATCTGACCAGCGCCGCAGTACCCCAGGTGCCGGTGGTAAGTGAAGCGCCTGAAGTGCTGGCAATCGCGGCACTGGTGGACCGTAGGCGTCTTCCGTTCCGGTGCTGACGCTGCCGAGTCATTGGTGGCCAGCAGGGCGATCAGCGCGGCCTTGTGCTGCCGGATGGCGTGCCGGTGTTCAGGCGTGAGCCGTGATGCCGGTTGGGCCACCAATGTGTCAGCCTCAACCCGCAGGGAAATTCCGTGGTTGATGATGTCTTCGAGGAGTGTGTGCGCGTCCATCAAAGCACCTCCTCATCGACACCACCCACGAGTGGGGAGTGGGCGGGATAACCGTCATAAGCGTCATAACCGACATTTTCTTTTACTAACAAATTGTTATCTATGACGGTTGGGTTGCGCGGAAGATCGCTATCCGTCATGGAGACGCTATCCGTCATGCTATCTGTCATGCCAAAACCCGCGCCAGATATAGATCCTGCCGGATATGACGGATATGACGGTTGCGCCGGGCAATGGGTAACCGTGTAGAGCCTTGCCGCCATCCTTCGATGTTCCTCTACCATGACCCCCATCTTCCTCAAGCTCGGGGCCAACCGGTGAAGGATGTTTTTCAACCCCTTCGTTGATTGCGGCCATGCTTTTGATTTTGCTAGTGGTCCCGCCTTGTTTGTCAGGTCGGTCAGGAGGTCGGTAGGCTTTCCTGTCCACGAACCCCCACGGATTTCCAGCAATTCCAGCAAGGTAGCGCCCACTGGTGATGATTCGACACCTATTTCTATAGCCTCATGCTGGTTTTTATCGTAAACCCGCATGAACGATCCAGGCGTCCAGCCCAGGGCGGGCTCCGCTGCCGTCACCCAGATCGCGAAGTCCGCCATTCGTGGCTTTTGAGGCATGTGGACCGATGCTTCCCGCCTCAAGGCGCAGGACAACGCATTCAACAGCGCCCCCATGATCTTGGTTTTGCCCATCTCAAAATCCGCCCAAAAGGTTCGCTTGTCCTTTCGGTTGGCTGAATCGATAACGGGCAATTTCAGTACGATGGACCTTTCAGAGAGGTCAGGGCGAGTGGCAATGTCGTCGATACCATTGACCAACACTGGGCGCTGAATATCCACCAACACTTGATCGGTGTCGGTAAATAGGGCGCGGGCATCATGACCGCCACCCGTGGAGAGTCGGCATAGACAATCAGAAACCTCTGGGGGTAGCCCACTCAGGTTGTCCAGAACCACAAGGTGATTGTTGATTGCGGAAACCAGCAGGTCTCGGACTTCACGGGGGGGTGACCGTAACGGAACAGTGGAAGGGTCAACAAAAGTCCTGACGAGTTTACTTACCGTGCTTTTCCCGGTGCCCTGTTCCCCTTGAAGCACCAATACGGCGTAATCGCCTTCACCACGCAATGCACCAAGAATCCAACCGACCGCGAGAGGGAAATCGTCAGCACCAATATTCAAGAATAGGTGTAGATCCCAAATATCCCCGCCTTCCTCTGGTATTGGCAACGGTAGCATCCCGTTCTTTCTGACAAAGTACACGGGCGACTTATCAAGAATGCGCCAGCCCTGGCTTGATATTTCGATAACGCGCCACCTGTTATCACACAGGTCTAGGTATAAATTACCTCCAGTGCGGGCAACACGTAGATATACCTCCGACTTCATTGCCTTATTGGCGCGTGCCTCAATTGTATTGAGTGCATCCGATACCGCGTTACTATTACATCCTTTGCCGGTCAGGTCGTAAAAGGCTGAGGATAACCATTGCCTGAAGGCAGTGGAGCGTATCGGCCACACCTCCCGGATAGAATCCCGCACCAGAACAATGTAACCGACATTATCCGCGTCATGGAATACGTACCAATGCGCCGCCAGTTCGATAAGTATCGTTGATTGGGATTTCTTCTTCCCATCTTTATCATTAGTTTTTACCCGAGAGTATGACGTTTGATGATTCTTGTCCCCACGCGATTTATCCGTCATGGATTCCTGCATTTCCTCTTCCGTCCACTCCCCAGCGGTTTGCATATCCGCCAATTCATCATCCGTCAATTCCTGTAATTGAGAGTATGACGTTTGATGATTCTTGTCCCCACGCGAATTAACCGCCGCCTCGATCTGAACCCTCACCGCCTCCAGCCCCTTTAGCACCGCGAGGTCGTTGAAGTCTGATGGGGCCTTGCCGTGGGCCGCCGTAAACGCCTCCACGTCCTCGGTAGAGAATTTAGGCACCACCAGCACACCGCCCACCGCTTTGGTGGCTTCCTCGGCTTTCGGTTGTCCTTTGCCAACATCCGCCAACACCACCAGCGTTGCAGCTGGGTGGCGTTCCCTCATGGTTTTGGCCACTGCTGGCATATTCCCGCATGACAGCGTTGCTACGGCTGGGGCCTTGATGGCCTCATTGGCCGACAGCGCCGTGGCGACCCCTTCGCCAATAAATATTATCTCCGCACCTGCTGGGAGGCGTTGCGTAGACCAAAAGCAACCGGACTTTGCGCCATCCTTAATGGCGTGTTTACGCCCAGCACCGTCAATTAATTCGACCGTGGATAATTCCTTTCCATTACTGACGGGGACTACTAATAGGCGGCCTTCCAATAATTCACCCTTCGATTGTGGCGAATAGCCAAGAATCGCGGTGGCCTTCAATGCGTCAATTTCCCGCAGGGTATCGGTAGGATTCACACCTTTCCGCGCCAGATAAGGATTGTCAGCAGGTGCAGGTGTTTCGTTCTCCCTCCAAAGGGTGCGCGCATTCTTGGCGGCCTTATTGCGAGCCTTGGCAAGTTTCTCCTGTTCCTTCGCCAATTCCGACTGTCGAATGCGCTCCCGTTCCTGGCGTTCCGCCTCGCTTTCCTGGTGCGATTCTTTTCCTGGACGCCAGCCCAGAGCCTTCGCCTTACCCCAAAGGGTTGCAACGGTTACCTTTCCGGGCCGCAATGATTTCCAAGTGGCCCAGGTGTCGGCAGCGTTATAGGAATCTCCGCCTTGGCTCCATTCGTTGAATAGGTCGAAACCGTCAAAGCCACCAGTCCTTGCGCCATCCTCAACAGCAAAGGCAATCTTTACCCAATCATCGTGGGGCAGTTCAGGGGATAGGGTGAATAGGGCAGCCTGGATATTCTCCGGGGTGCAGGGGATTGGGGTGGA
The DNA here is from genome assembly GCA_963575685.1 of Gammaproteobacteria bacterium. Lineage (GTDB taxonomy): Bacteria > Pseudomonadota > Gammaproteobacteria > CAIRSR01 > CAIRSR01 > CAUYTW01. The sequence continues at coordinate 8,306 of CAUYUB010000488.1, forward strand.
TGTCGCGGTCATTCCGCACCCCCCATCAAAATGTATTGACCTACTCGGTGGGGATTGCCCTCGGCCGTTCTATCGCGTGTCCAATGGGTGATGATTGGATATCCATCCTCCCGCAATTCCTGAATACGGGCGGATGGGTGCATCACATCCAATTCGTGGCGAGCCTCCAGGGTCGTTATTGGTCCACGCCGTAGTCGTGCCAATAGTCGTAAACGCTGGGCTGATGCGCTATTGCCGTGAGTGGTGGGAGAGATTGTGGATTGGGTCATACCGCCCCCTCCTTCCGCAGCATTCCCGAGACGGATGCGTCGATAACCGCCTTAGCCATTTCGAGGAGATATGGCAGCGAATAAGCTGCCGCATCTGTTTCGTCTATCAGACGGTTGGCTAGTGATTGTGCTACATCCAATAAACAAGACGCTTGCTCCAAAGCATCCACAATCGAGACACCCAACTGGACGGAGAACAAGGAATCACGCTTTGAATTGCAGGAGAAGAATGGATTATTGGAAGTTACGGGTAAATTTGAGGCAGCAGAAGACGCGGGCGTGGCAGCGCCGGAATTGAGGGTGTTATCTTGGGACATTGTGCTGGTTCCGAGTAAGGAATTATCGGTACCAGCCGCAAACGAGGGCGTGTGGCACGCGCTACTGTCCACCGCGCCAGGAATGGCGGTAGAATTCGCGTTACCGGTGCCTTGTCGGGAATGCGACTGGGCTTTGTCGAGGTTCCCTTGCCGGGGAACCTCGGACGGTTCGAACCTTGCCCTACCCGCTTTGCCAATGTCAACTGCCGATTGAAGAGAGACCCCGCCCACCAGCGGGGTTTTTCGTTTGTGGCGGGGGCGAGTCAACAGTGTGCGGTCATGTAATCGGTCAGCTACAATCACCCCATGTTCACAATCAAGCACACCACCGAGTTTTCCGGCTGGCTCGACGGGTTGAAAGACCGCATGACCCAGCAACGGCTCAATGCTCGCCTGCGCAAGGCAATGTTGGGCAACCTGGGTGACGTGAAGCCGGTAGGTAAAGGGGTCTTCGAGATGCGCGAGTATTTCGGGCCAGGCTGGCGCATGTACTACATCCAGCGTGGCGCGGTACTGATCGTGATGCTGGGTGGTGGCGATAAGTCCACACAGACAGCCGATATCGCCAAGGCTGTGAAACTTGCGGCCACGCTGGAGGAATAAACCATGGTTGAGAAAATCCGCATCGCCGATCTTCCTGATTTTGACCCTGCCGAACATCTCAAGGATGAGGAGGATATCGCCGCGTACCTCACTGTCATTTTGGAGGAGGATGATCCGGCTTTGCTTGCAGCGGCGTTGGGGGATATCGCCCGTGCCCGTGGTATGACCGAGATTGCCAAAGCGTCCGGTATTACCCGCGAGGCTTTGTACAAAGCCCTGCGGCCAGGGGCTCAACCACGGTTCGATACGATTAGCCGAGTTTGCGCGGCATTGGGCGTCAAGCTGGTGGCTCACGCGGCTTGAGGTATAATTACTCCCGCCTGAATACCGCTGACCGTTGCCTATTTGATGAAGCCGCCCCTGATCCGGGCGGCTTCGTTGCGTTTGAGTCATTGGTTTTCCCCCGTCGCCAGGGAAATATCCAGCTTCCTCTCTTGCGCAAACTCCTCGATTAACCCAAGCATCCCTTTTACTAGACAGATCGGGCGGTCCTCCTCCATCAATCGCTCCAGCAGGTCCAGGAATTCCTCCGCGAAGGCCAACGATCTAATTCGGACCACGCGGAACTCGTCACCCTTTGGTATTGCGGCCCAGCAGCGACCATTACGGTCTTGGAAAACTTCCCAATCCGCGATACTGAAGGCGGTGTCTACGTCGATTAGATTGGAACGGTCCATTGTTAAACACCTCCCTGTGCCCTGCGCATCCCGGCTCTGGGATTTTTGGCAAAGGGGTGACGTTTCGCCAAATGGCGAACTATTGGTATTGGTGATCATGGGTATCAGTCCTCTCAGGTAATCCGTTACACCGCAGCCTGGGTGGCCGCGCCCACCGTGCGACGAGCGATGAACTCTTCCAAGTCACTTTCCTTGTATCGCACCAGATGCCCAGCTTTGACGTAGGGCAGGTTGTAGCGGCCTGTCGATCTCCAAACCGCTAAGGTGTGAACGGTTACCCCAAGCAAAATCGAGACTTCAGCGTCGGAAAGTAGCCGCCCAAGCAGTGAACCACTTTGGGTTTTGGTAGCGGGTTCGGTAGGAATCTGAGAGATGGGCGAGCGACGGGCTGTGCTCGCCTGATGAGGTTTAACTAGTTGCATCGTTCGATACGCCTATAGATTCACCGCAGGATTGCGGCATAGGCGTATTGAACGATAAATGAAATAGGGCACGGAAACGTGTCATGGTGCCCTTTTTATGGTCCTGCTTTTTTTGTATGGTTTTATCGTCTTATTCGTCGTCACCAGTAGCATCTGGTTTGATTATCTTAGCGATGACTTTGGCGTCCCTAGAGGGATCGCTACCTGTTGCTCCTTTCTTTCCCAACCCCAGTGCCATGTCAATTTCCCTGGCAATGTTGACTTGTTTTGGTTGCCGCTTTGGGTCGAGGTCTTTCCAGTTTTTCCACATAATCTTGAATATGGCTTCGAGGTCCTTGGTTATGTGCGGAAGGGTGACGAAGACGCCATCGTTGATGGTAGGATTATTTATGGACAACCTATTCTGACATTCCTGTAACTTACCTTTCAGCACATCATTTTCTTTCTTACAATCCTTGTGTTCTTTGTACTTCTTATCTACTGCCTCCAATACTCCAGAATCAATTTTCGGTACAACAAAGCCCGGAATAAGTCCATTCGACTTGAAAGCCGTCAAGATTTCTTCCGCTGGTGATTTGGGGCAGACTTCCTCGCACTTTTCTGCCCACATTAGCCAGTCTAGTAGCCTCATTGGATCTGGGAATTCTTTCTGTGCCGAGTCTTGTTCAATCAATCGTTGATATGTTTTTAGTAACTCATACCTACGATTGTCCAATTCCCTCCGTTGATAAGTGCCTGGTTCGATTCCGGCAAGTATTTCTGCCGCCTCTTTTTTTGAAACAAAGCCCTTAGTTAGCCAAAACCAATAATCTGGCTCCATGTTTGGAGGTTTTGGTGATGGTCGTAAATTTTCTCTTAATAAGTTTATTAGTTCCATGACCGCCCTTTCGGCATCCCCTTGAAAAGGATGCCGCGCCAGCCGGGCAAGGGTTTCCCGGTTTTCGAGGGCCAGTCTAGGCGCGGCAAAACTCGGTTATGCAGCCTTCAACCCCCGTTGTTGCTGCACCAAATCAAGCAAGAATTCTGGTGCCATGTCTGCACCATTCGCCCATGCCACTGTGCGCATAATTGGATGCTGGCGGGCAGTTGCGAATTGCGTGGAATCGCGTAACGGCAGGAATACTTCTCCATCTAACTCCTTAGATAGATCTACCTCGCCCGCCTCGCCATTATTAAACCGCAGGAAGAGACGATAACCCGGTAACGGGATAACTTCGGTCGTATGTAAAATCATGATGCCGAAGAAACGGGAGATTTCAGGCATTGTTCAGGCTCCCGCTCTACGCTGAAAGATATCCACCACTGGGGCGGTCTCCTTCAATCCACCCGCCTTCAGCAGGTAATCGGTAATCTTCTGCATAGGTTCGCGTAATCGCTCAGGGGTTGAGACGATATAACCCGCCGTCACATCCGCATCTGTGGAGTGATTGAGTAGCCGTTTGAGGGCGTAGGCTGGAATATCGAGGGATTCGGCAGTCGTGGCATAGGTACGCCGCAAATCATGAATACAGAACGCCACGCCTGATGCTTTTTCGATACTGGCCTGTGCATAACGAAAGTTACTAATGCGCCGCCCATGGGAATCAGCAAAGACGTATTCGGAAATTGATACCGCTTTTCGTTGAGAAAGTAGGTCTTGCAGATAATCCGAGAGAGGCAGGACAAGATCTAGGTGATTCTTTGGGTCTAGGATGGTGACGGCATGACCAGGAAGATCTACTTGCTCCCATTTCAACTTTAATGCCTCCTCTCTCCTCACTCCAGTGAATAGCACGAACAGCAGGTAATCACGGATGTCAGGACTGGGAAGGGCCATCACCGCCTTAAACCAGGGGGCAAGCTCATGGGATTTGATGAGAGTCTGGCGACGATCCACGCGATACCAGGCCCTGGTCTCAGATAGCCTCTTTACCGGGTTGATAGTGAGGATGGGTGCGTCGTCGTCGGTGTACTTGGCTTGGGCGAAATTGAACAGCGCTCGAAGATAGCGCATGGCAAGATTGGCGCGGGCCTCGGACTTCTGTCCGCGCTCCTTGTGCCTACGTTCCACCATGGCTGGTGTGATTTTTGTGATTGGTTTCTTCAACCAATCGGCACAGGTCTCGTCCAATGCGCTACGCATGTCTTTCACGGTTCGCGGCTTGAGGTTCTTGCGCGTCTCCAAGTAGTCGGCAAAGACCTCCTCTAGGGTGATGACTTCCGCCTTCTTGCGCCGTACCTGCGCCGCCACACTGTTACCCTGGGCCAGTTCAGAAAGGGCCTCCATGGCCTTCTTGCGGGCCTCCTCCAGGGGAAGCGTCGGGAATTTGCCAAGGGTGATCCGTTCCAGCTTGCCACCCTTCACGCGGCGGAGTACGGAGAAAGACTTTGCACCAGCGCCGGTGATACGCAGGGTGAGCCCGTTGGTCTCGGTGTCGTAGTACGTTACCCGCTGGTCTGCGGGCGGAGTGGGTAGGGCCTCTAGGACCGATTTCTTGAACTTGATGCGGGTCTCCATCGTCTCCTCCTCGGGGTAACACCGGGGTAACGCTAGACAGGAAAATTCGTGAATTTTCGTGTTACCCGGTAGAGGTTAAGATAGCCGCATGACATTGAACTGTAAAGGTAGATGAAGCTCGGTGAATCCGGGGAAATGCTGGAGATATAGGACTTTTAATCCGTTGGTCGATGGTTCAAGTCCATCACGGCCCACCAATAAAATCAAAAGCCTAGCGAATTAAAAGCGCTGGGCTTTTTTGTTTTCTGAAGTTTGGTCCCCGTAATGGTCCCCGTTTGTCGCGTGCTTCTACTCCAGCCACGTTTTCTGCCCACACTCCTACCACTCCTCCCACACTGTCGGCGCTCCTGCCGACGCTTCTTGCCTGCCTGTGGATCTCGATCTCGACCAAGCCGATGAGAAACTACATGCCGTCAGTGGTTTAGCAAGAGGGAGGTGTGCCATCTCCAGCCATCGTTCTAGGCCAATCTCGATCCTTCGGCTGTTGTCAAACCTGACTTGTAGCTCCCGGCGCGCCGGGCGGCTGATGGTGTTGGTCCGCAACGCGGTGGGCTGCGGTGGGCTGTGAACGCCGCCCGTAGGCCATCCCTGGCCTATTCCCAAAGGAGTCCCACAACGCTACCGCGCAGCGATATGGCGCTGCCGGCTTGTAACACACCAGCCAACGTCCGCTGATCAACGCCGATTGAATTAGACGTTTCTTCACTGGAAATAACATATCAATACGTTACGTTGCACGCTCTCACGAAAATTTCCCCTCCCCCTATACAGGTGAAATCGATCCCGGGTGGTTTTGAGCTTTTCTTTTTCAAAGTCAATCATTTGACCTACCCGGCTTCACCCGTATTAGTTTTATTAATGATTTAAAGAATTGAATATTAAGGTTGTTTTTATGCATCAGCAACCCGGAAACCAACCCGGAACTACCCGGAATCGATTTTAGGTTAGAAACCAACCCGGGTTGATAGGTGCCAAGCGGGGTTGGTTTACGTGTTGATTAAATTGGATAAATCAGCGATACCCGGGCAACCCGGGTTTTCTAGCCTGTATGGGGGGGGGAGTGCTGGTGACGGCGGTAGTAACTGATGGGGTGCCTGTATCGCTGGCGTGTGGTAGCAATTGGCGGACACTTGCGATTGAAAGCACCTACTGTGGCCATGCCAGCGCCCACTGTGGCCACGCCACAGTCGAAGGTAGTCTCCTTGGCATCCCAACTCTGCCCGCCACCTTGGCGCACATGCAGTGCGTAGTCGGCCATTTTTATCTGAGTGCTGTATGTTTTCTGGACCGCCGCTATTGGTCCACCGCCCTACCGATTGGCGATCCCAACGCTAATCATTTGATTATTCATCTCTCCGTAGCCTCTCCCTAGCCCCGCAGGTGGCCATTGCTCCTCTCCACGCCTGCTAAACCGCATGGCTTGCAGTTGCCCTGTATGTTTTTCGTGGTCCCTCTGTATTGTTTTTCTGGTGAATCCTTTGTTCCGTTTTGCTGGTTTCGTACCGCCATAAGTCCCTCGCTCTCTCTCCCGTTATTTCTCATCCGCTTGTACAACGCACGCAAAATTTCTGTTCTGTAACCAGATATGTAACTAGAAGTTAAAAGGATGCCGTGCTTAGACTTACTGCAATCATCTATTACTGGAGTAAACAAGCAATGATCACCTTTGAGAATTCAGGTCGTACCCCTGATCCTGCTGCTACATCTGACAAGCCTGCTGCTCGGCGTAACCACCTCTTCCTGCGGCTCACCGCGTCCGCTCTCAACAGCAATAATTTCGCTATCGGTGATATTTCGTTTGGCGCAATGGATGAAAAAATCGTCAACATCAATCACTCTATCGGTGTAATTGCTACCGATGACGAGGGGAATCAATATTTTAAGAGCACCAGTGAAGGGCCAGGTTTAAATTGGATTGAGTTCGCTTTCAAGGATGACGGCACTTTCCGCTTGCCACAGAACTTCACCATTCGCACGGCACCCAGTTCTGCTGGCGACCAACGCAATATCACTGCTTTCAAACTTGAGAGGATCTACCCCACCCACTGGGAGTGGAGAATGCTCAAGGCATACGTACACGCTCCAGGTAATGTGGATTTCTCAGTGCAGGAGGCTCATCAGTATGAAACAACGTTTATTGATGATCCTTTTAGTATTCCTACTCCAGTCACTACTGGCTACGTGCCAACTATCGACTGGAGTGAAATGCCGCCAAGTATCCCGACCAATATTCGCGCAACTGCCACTTCTAAGAGTCAGGTTACCCTGAAGTGGACGGTTGGTGCAGATACCCGTGCGACCTGGTATTGGATTTATCGCCAAGATACCGATGCTAATCCGAATGGTGAATTCGTTCAGGTCGGTACCGTTGCCCCGACCATCACTGGTACCAGCACTGGTACCAGCGTAAAGAACAATGGTACGTTCTCTGATACTGTTCCGAATACTGCCGGTAACCACAAATATACCTATGTGGTAAGGCCGGTCGAGGGTAATCCTGGCACCATTGGCGAGTTTAGTGGTCCGATTGCTGTCACAACGCTCACCGACAATCAGGTTTACCTCAACGCGGTAAGTGCGAAGATTTCTGCGGGTACCCCAATTTCGCTTGACGAAATGTGCTCGTTTATTCTTGGTGATCAGGTCAAAGGTGGTCAAGCGGCAGCGGCCATTGCTGCTGGTAATGGCACTTATACCTATTTCCGTAACCAGGGGTATAGTGCTGGCGTTGCCCGACAACTTGCGGCGGCTGGATTGATGCAATCCAGTGCCGAGCAGATGTTGAATCAGCAATTCACAATGGCTGGTACTGTTCTGCGTAGCAATTCCAGCGCGGCGACAGCGTTCATGCTCTGGTCGAATGGTGGCACGCAGGGACAGATCGGTTTATCTCCAGATGACATCCTCAATGCTGCTGATACCGAGGCTGAAAAGCAGCGCATCGTTACTTGGATGGTCCAGCAGGGCTATCTCCAGAACAGCTAATACACGCCCTCCCCACATGGATTGGTCGCACCTGAAAAATGTGGCCAGTCCAATTGCAGAAGTACCACAACCTAAGTAGGAAATACTGCGATGTCGATGACCATACAGCAGCTCGAAACCCAAGATCCCGTCACCCTTCTTCCGATTGGTGCTATCTCCGCGCCCGTGGTCAGTCAGGTTCCAGCACCCGATAGCGTAACCGTCGATTTTCAGGCGATCTCTACCGACACGGCCTGGACCAATGAATCATTGAATCGTTCTGCCCGCACCTTGCGTGACGATATCAACGCCAAGTTGGCTCTGGCGAATGCTGGCAATATCGCGTCCGTCAACTCGCTCGCGTCCGCCGTCAATGATGCCCTGGCTCTGATTACCAGTGGCACCAATACCAAGCTAGGGATTGTCTACACCGACTTGCAGGCTTTGACCGAAAGCGTGAATAACGCGCAGGCCAAGCTCGCCGCACTTGATGATATCTTCGACCCCACTACCGATGTCGCGGAACGCATTGAAGCCATCAACAATCTGATCGCATTGTTGTCTGGCGCAGGTGGCACCGCCGTCAATGCTATCAACGTGATGATCCAGGCCATCAACGGCCTGCCGCTTGTTTACCACAAGCGCCGGAAAAAGGAACCAAACGATCACGTCAGGGATGGACGTGATCGTCGGCGCGATCAGTTTTACTCCGGCCACGCTGGTGGTAGGCGGCACTACCACGGTTAGTGCTACGTCCATATTAGGATTATCTATGAGCATTTCATCGCTTACACCAACCGTCTGCACCGTGAGCGGCAATACGGTTACTGCCATTGCGGCGGGCACCTGCACGATTGCCGCTGACCAGGTTGGCGATACCAATTTCAACGCCACACCGCAGGTGACGCAAAATATCGTCATTCCGGTGCCCGTATTTAATTACCTTCGGATGGATTTCAGGGATGGCGTTGCAAGCGTTGGTTCTATCAGTGATGGTGGCAGCACCTACAGCCCAGGTGGCTGGAAATGGCTATCTGATTATGACGTAAATGTTACCAGTAGCGCCACTGCGCTTAAAATCTATATTAGCGCGCACGCTTCCGGTATATCCAACTATTCTACGCAAGACGATAACAACTACATAGATTTTGTAATGCCGAGCAATTTTCCGCCTGGAACGTATTATCTTTTCGCGTTTGGCTCCACCTATGTTGCGAATAGTTTAGCTGTGCGAGTTAATGATGGCGCAATTGTTCGTCAGACGGCAAAGATTTTCGGTTCGTGGACGAGTGCGCTTGGTCCGTTTGCCATGGGTCCGGGCGATCATATCCGCTTCTCACGGACAAACACATCTGGTGGCGTGAGTTTGAGGACCCTGTGTGTGAAACGTGATACCAGTATTCCGAGTTTTACCCCTAGTGGACAAAGCGGCACTGTAATTGCGTTCATCTGAGTAGGGAGTAGTAAGTCATGAATCCCGACCCTAACTATCAAGCGTGGATTTTCTTGCTGTTTTCGCTAATGGCGGGCGCGGTGCGTGCCATTAATCGATGTCTGAGGAAATGCAGGGCGATTGAGATTGCAAGCGATGTGCTTACGGCAGGGTTTACTGGTGTTCTTGCCTATCACGTTTGCCAGTACGCTGGATTAAATGGCGACGCGGCCATGTTCGTGGTTGGCACTTCGGCGCATCAGGGTACTCGGCATCTCTGGAAATTAGTCAACCGTTTCAATTCGACGATGGGTAAGGTTGGTGCTGATTAGTGGTGAGTGATCTCCTCCGGCTTGGCGCGTCACTTGACACGCCTTTTTTTGCCCATGTGGGCCTACTCGAATGGATTAAGGAAGCGCACACCGCTACGCTCAACATCACGGATATTGCGGGTAACTAAAATCAGGTCATGCTCCAATGCCGTTGCCGCTAGTAGGCCATCGACCACAGGCAGAGGATCTGGCACATTTATTCTTCCCCAGCGTTCAGCGATAGCGGGCGACACCATCAAGATGCGTTTCGCCATGGAGGTTCGCAATTGCAGCAGGCGCTGTTCCAGCCGCGTAGCTTGTTGAGGATCGCGGTGACGTAACCGTTCGATACCCTTGCGTACCTCGCCAATTACCAGCACCGATAGAAACAACTCATTGGTTTTAACTCCTTCAAACCAACGTTGCACGCCGGGATTGGTCTTATTGCGTTTCTGTAATTCAGACCAGACATTGGTATCAATTAGATATCCCATGACATCTCTCTCCCCATGTCCTTCTGGCGATTCAGGTCATCCTCGGTCAAGCCATCGACAACACTCACGAAGAGTTGTTTTAGATCTACCTCACTGGTAACAGGAATAGTGGGTTGCTCCCACAGCAGGACTACACGCATCGGTATGCCGTCTGGTACGTCGGCCGGTAGACGGATGTTGTGATGCATCGGGGTGGCCTCAAACTCAATTGCTTGCATAGTGGTTTTCTCCTTCGTTTCGTGGTGACTTCAAGCAGTATGCCTGTGTTTGTCTCGATTTCTACCAAACCTAATGAGCCAATCCTTGCAGTCAATGGTCTGCAAAGGTGGGGCGTGCCGTCTCCAAGCGTTCAAACGGGCCTGGTCTTGGTTCCTTCGGCCGCCACAACCTGCGTGTGGCTCCCACGGCGAGCGGGTGGCCGAGAGTGCGCTACCGCCACGCGGCGAGGCCATAGCGCCGCCCGCAGGCCATTCCCTGGCCTATTCCCAGCGGAGTCCTTCACTCGCTCATGTTAGGATTCGTCCAATAGTTCCGCCGAATTTTGACGCATTGTTATTATTCCCGTTATCCTTCTGTGAATTGATTTTTGCGCAGCTACTAGATTAAGGGCTGCTGTTATTAACCTCGCGTCTTACTCAAATTCGCATGAGACAAAGCCATCTATCGGCCCATTTATTATCCACCAGGAAGTTTTAGAAGATGGGTCTGCTGTAAATTTTAAATCTGGATAGATTCTTGGTTTCTTAGGTTTCATGGTTTTTACTCCTTCAGAGATCTGCCCACGTTGCCGCTCATCAAGTCGGAAAGTGGCCATCCCTGGCCGTGATTGGACAGACTCATCGCCGCTTCCAGGCGTCGTTCCTGGTCCTCGTAGTCGGGGAGAAGTGTCTCCTGGAGCCGTTCGGCGTAGAGCTTGCGCACCACCAGGTTGGGGATGGTCAGACGCAGGCGTCCGCGCTCGTCTCGTCCTGCTAAGGTCAGCACCCCGAAGTAGTAAAGCAATGAGGCGAGGAAGGCGTGATCACGCGGCGCGTCCAACATCACCCGCACCCCAAAACGGTCGGCGAGCTGATCGATAGTAATCGCCTGCTCGGAATTGATTTCACCGGCGGCGAGGGCCTGCGTTACCAAGGTTCGACCGTGCGGCAGAGCAGCAACATACTGAATCCGATTGCGGTCCATGGCCAGATTTTCGTCCAACATCTTGGTAGGGTAGCGGCAGTGGCGCATAAGGTATTTGAGAAAATAGAGCGCCAACGTTGGGTTGTAGACCAACTCCGTGGTTTCGTCACCGAAACGGTAGCCGTTGTAAAAGGTCCGCATTAGGTCGAGCACTTCCTCGACCCTGGGCGGAGTGAATCCACAATTCTCCGCCACCCGCGTCAGCGTGGTCAGGATCTCCGTGGTCGTAAATCCGCATAGGTCGAAATAGTCCAGCTCGAAAGTAATGTTTTCCAGTACGTTGTAGCCACTGGTTACATCGGAAAGCACCACCGGCGAAACGCCAGTAATGAACACTCGATCCAATCCGCGCCCCTCTGCTCCTTCCTTCACCACCTTGAAAAAAGTCTTAATCACCCCTTAGCCTTCCACCAGCTCCTGATAGCGATGAATACCCTGGGGATGGCTGGTCATGACTTCATTGGCAAAGTTGTCGTATTCATCGATGAGCAAATAAAGTTTATATTCAGTTGTAGCTACCACCGCGAGTAGATTACGCAGAGACGAAAAGCTATTCTCCTCTACCCACTTAATCGGGCGCGGTAGATATTTCTCGTAATGGATGGAGAAGCCATAAATACAGCTATTGATATGCTGATGTAAGGCACGTCGAATCGACTCGGTGTCGCCGCTTGGGTCAACTCCTGAAAAGTTGAGCTTCAGCACGAAATAGCGGTTGTGCCTCGGCGTGGGGTTGCGGCCAATCGCCAATTCACCGAATAGCGTTGCGAAGCGGTCGGCCTTGGCTAGGTCGTAGTAATTCTCCAGGATGGAAAGCCACAAGCTTTTTCCAAAGCGGCGGGGGCGCAGGAACAGCAGTTGATTTCCTGCCTCTTCCACGAGAGCAATGCGATCCGTGCGATCCACATAGAAGTAACCCTCCTCGCGGATACTTTGAAAATCGGCAATGCCATAGGGAAATCGGATCATTGCTCTCTCCTTCAAAGCATCTGCCCGATGGCCGTTGCCGCCAAACTGACACCAATTTTCGTAGCCACGTCCCGAGCCCACTTTCCTGCGGATTTTAGATGATTCTTTAATGCCGACTCATTTTGTTGACGGGCGGCATCTTCAGCCTTGGCGATAGCGGCCAAGGCGTCGTAGTGCTCCGGTTTCGTGGCCTCCTTTTGTAGGGTGGCGCGCAGAGTGGCCAGTTCTTTTTCCAGCGCGGCGAAATCCAGCGGTGCCGCGTTTTTCATGGTCTGTTGGATGGTGCTGTTGTTGACCTCGGATTCGATGGCACCAACTTGGCTATTTGTGATGTGGTATGTATTAGACCTTATCGGAAACCTCCCGTTGGCACTTCCCTCGCCCGCTCCAGCCCAT
>CAUYUB010000489.1:0-1395 GCA_963575685.1 Gammaproteobacteria bacterium
CTGAAGTCATCTCATCACGATAGCGCCATTTATATTCCGTCGCATGGAAATGGCGACGTCAGCCTCACCAAAATGCTGGATCACAAGGATGATGAATTAAAATTGCTGGAAGCTTTAGTCGGACGGTTGCCCGCGTTCATGAAGGGCTGAGGCATTAGGGAGGATTGCGTGAAAAAATCTTACTCGCAGTTTACGGCGGACGATATTCAAGAGTTAGGTTTGCGCATGGTGCGTAGCGTGTTGTTTGGTGAAATAAAAAGCATCCAGGCATCCGATTGGCTGTTGCGTACCCTCGAAATTAACCGAGAAATCCCCTCCAACTCGGAAAAAGCAAAGTCAGAGTTGTTTATTGCGCCGGTACTCACCGATATTACCTTGCGCAATCGTGACAAAATGACCTATTTCTCAGGTTATCGTTTTAATGTGGACAGCAAACGGGGTCTGAAAGGTTTTTGCGATTTTATTATTTCCAAGAAGCATGATGCCGCTTTTATCGAAAGTCCACTGGCTGCGGTGGTTGAAGCAAAGTACCACCAAGATTTGGCGGATGTCGTACCGCAGTGCGCCGCAGAGATGTTTGCAGCGCAACTTTTTAATGAACGGAAAGGCGATCTTCTTCCCTTTATCTACGGTGCAGTGACTAACGGTTATGAATGGCTCTTTTTGAGGCTAAAGGAGCAGACCTTTGACCAAGTACAGAAAATGGGGGAGAGCGCGCTCCTGCTTTTGTTCCCGAAGATGGGGCGAGATGCGTACGATGAAGGTCGCCATCACCGCCGAGAGTAGGAACAGAATCCCAACCAATCCCAAAGCGAGAGGGACGGAACGGTCAGCCACTGCCCCGCCGGCGACACTGCCAGTCAGAATGGCCAGGATGGTGGTGCCCTCAATCCAACCATTGGCCGTGACGAGGGCGTTATGGGGCACCAATTCTGGCAAAATACCGTACTTGGCAGGGCTGTACATGGCCGCTCCAACCCCGACCACCGCATAAGAAAGCAATGGGTCTATCCCCAGAAACATAAGACCGGCACCGATCGCCTTGACGATATTGGCAGTGAGCAGGACCACCGCCTTAGGCCGACCGTCGGCGAAGGGTCCTACCCAAGGGGCGAGGACCACAAAAGCGGCCAGAAACACCCCTTGAAGCGCGGGAATGTACCAAGGGGGACTGTCGCCGGTATGCATCACCATCGCCACAGCGGTGAACAGAATGGCGTTGTCGGCAAAAGCAGTGAGAAACTGGGCAAGCAGCAGGATGTAGACGTTGCGGTTCAAGGGCGGGCTCCGATACAAATGCCTCGGCACTCTACCAGAGATCACCCTACCTCATCCTTGCACCTCGCCATTCGCTATAGAAAACCGTGAATGCTCTAATTATTTTGTTAGTTTAAT
>CAUYUB010000490.1:0-1395 GCA_963575685.1 Gammaproteobacteria bacterium
AGGATGGCCCGCGGAAAATATTGAGAGCGTTGAAGCCGAACCCCTTGCTGCATTATTCAAAATGCCCTTTGGGACAGGAATCATCAACAACACCGGAATCAAAGCAATCATCGACTGGCGTACCGGAACATTAAAAGAATGCTTTCATTCTCAATCCGTGTTTACCCCCATTGATCGCCATCCAGATAGCGGTACGCTCATTGCTGGTCGTGTTGTTCCCTATTGGCGAGAAGTAATTGAATTAGCAAAGCGTGCTCATCACCTTTATTCAGGATATCCCTTTGTCGGCTGGGATATTGTCATTACCGCCACGGGTCCTCTCCTCTTGGAAGGAAATCCTCTGTTATTCGTTGAATTTGTGCAAAATGGAGAGGATCGGGCGTTTGGATTGGGTCGCTTCGCGGAATTAGTTGAGCAACGTATCAGATTATTAAGTGGTTCAGAAGCATGAGTAAGCTAACGAGAGGCGATGGCGAACTACTCGCCACACATTAACTATTTTTAACAAGAGGATATAGGCCATGAAGAATGATGTACCCGACATCCAGAATCGCGATAACCCGCGGTACGAGCCCCCAATTTTGCTTCCACTCAATACATTGAGCGCCGATGCCGGTCTCCCTTGCGCAAGCGGGAGTAGCACTTCGGGCTGCGGCGTCGGTAGTGCCGCTACTGCCGCCTGCGTAAGTGGTAACAGCATCTAGTGGTTGTGTTGGCTACGTTCGTCCATCGTTCGCCGCTATCTACCTTCCCTTTCTGATGGTCGTGGCGCTAAGCGTGGGACTACGTGGATCAGTGGTCCCACGCGTCAACCATGACGGTGGTCTTAAGGCGCTACTGATGGAGAACCGTTCGGTGATGCGGGTCGAACCGCCCTTGTGGTCGATTGCGCACGAAATGCGATGGTGGGCACGGCGAGAGAACAGCCTATTCGTTCCTGTGACAATGTCGCGCAATCATGAATCTTGCTCCTGAAAGTGAATGCCACGCGGCCATTTGGTCGCGTCGGAGGACCGCCGGCGAGGCGGATTCGTCCCCTGGCCATCTATTCTGCAACGGCCACAGTATGTATCCGACCTTGCGACCAGGCGACTTGCTCGAATACACAACGGTGTCACCAGAGCGGTTACGTCGGGGGGTAATACAGGCATAGAGGTCGCCGTCTGACGGGAGCACAGCGATCTCTAGGTCGGAAAAGTGCAACAGAGGCACCGCCTCAGCAGGTAATCGCGCAACCGGACCGGATAGGTGTAGACGGCGTGCGGGCTGTTCTTCCGGGGTGGCCGCTGATAGTTCCAACCGCTGCGCGTAGAGCGCCAGCCACCCGGCTGCGGCTGGGTCCGCCGTTAAATGCCAGACAGTGGCGCCGGTCATCAGACGGCAAACGGACATGAC
>CAUYUB010000491.1:0-1387 GCA_963575685.1 Gammaproteobacteria bacterium
AACGGATAAAGCTGGGCGAAGTCTGGGACGGGATAGCGGTGAGCCTTGCCGCACGGGGTAAAAACGTCGAGAAACTTTTCACCATCGCCCCTGGTGCGAATTCCGGGGCCATTGCCATCGAAGTAGCAGGAGGAACGTTACGACTAGCGCCCGATGGCGATCTCTGTATCAACTGCGGAATGGAGGACGCGGGAATTGTGACCTTCACCGCGCCAGTGGCATGGCAAGAGGTAGATGGAACACGCATACCGGTACAAGTGGCTTATCGAGTCTTGGAGGGGCAAGGGAACCGCTATGGATTCACCTTGGGAGACCATGACCAGACACGGCCGGTGTTCATCGACCCATTGTTGCAATCGACATATTTGGGGGGAAGTGATAGTGACGAAGCACGCGCCTTGGTCGTGACCAGCGAAGCGGTGTACGTAGGAGGAAAAACTTGGTCCTACGGTTTTCCCGGCACCACCGGGGGGGCACAGGCCGCAGGAAATTACGATGCCTTCGTCACCAAATTGAGTCTCGATCTGCACACGCTGATCCAGTCAACGTATCTGGGGGGGAGTGATGGCAGTGATGAGGCCTCTGCCCTGGCCGTAACCACTGATGGGATATACGTGGGAGGAACGACCCATTCCACTGACTTTCCGGTGGTTACCAATGGGGCACAAGGGACACCGGGAGGCAATCGCCAGGACAATGAATCCGATGCCTTCGTGGCTAAGCTGACCCTCGACCTCCATACCTTGACCCAATCGACGTATCTGGGAGGGAGTGGTAATGACGAAGCCTCTGCTTTGGCCGTGACCAGCACGGGGGTATATGTGGCGGGAAAGACGGCCTCCCTTAACCTCCCCGGTGTTACCAATGGTGCGCAGGTAGCGCCGGGCGGAGATCGCCAAAACAATGAATCGGATGCCTTCGTGGCCAAGTTGAGCCTCGATCTTCGTACCCTAACCCAGGCTACCTATTTAGGGGGAGATTATGATGACTATGCCTCTGCACTGGCCGCGACTACGGATGGGATATACGTAGCAGGGGCGACCGCCAATAACTTTCCTGGCGTCGGTGGTGGGGTGCAAGAGACGAAGGGAGGCTACTACGACGCCTTCGTGGCCAAGTTGAGTCCCGACCTACGCACCCTGACCCAATCGACCTATCTGGGTGGAAATTATGATGATTATGCCCTCGCGCTGGCGCTAACCAATACCGGGGTGTACCTCGCGGGATATACCTACTCCACTGATTTTCCTGGTACCACCGGTGGAGCGCAGGAGACATACGCGGGTGGTTACGACTCCTTCGTGGCCGTATTCAGCCTCGACCTCCATACCCTGGGTAGTGCTACACAAGTAATGCTCTTCAGGTACGGAATAGTATCCATGGCATT
>CAUYUB010000492.1:0-1386 GCA_963575685.1 Gammaproteobacteria bacterium
GCGTATAGCTCCAAGCGGTGCCGTTGACGACCGCCATGCGCGTGTTGCCACCGAGACTCAGCGTCACGTCAGCCCCAGCCATCGTAGTACCGATTATCGTCAGATCGGCGGTATTGACGACATCATCACTGGCAACATGGTCGATACTGATCGAGGTGTTGAATCTCCTGGAATTCGAAACGATTTTCGTCAAGCTATAGGTATCAATGCCACTAGTGGTTGCCGCCCCCACCATCAGAGCATCCACCGCAATCGTGCTCAGTGCGCCGCTATTACCGTCGACCATGAGCCCGTTCGCCAGGGTATCAATGCTGGCCTGAGCATCGCCGCCATTGATGAAATCCATGCCGGACAATGCGGCCAGCACGGTACCGTATCGTTTGCCCTCGATCAGGGTGTCGTCGGTATAGTTGGGATTGGCAGTGCCGTCGGTATTGATTGTGGTAACCACGGTCGTGCCGGTGAGATCGGCCAAACCGAAGGCGTTCGCGACCGCATCGTTGGTTTGGGTAACCACCTCGGTGGTGAGCGTAGTGGTACTGACGCCATCGAACACCGCCCCCGCCTTTTGGGCCGCAATCGTAGTCAAACCGTTGATGTTGAGGTTGAGCAGCCCGGATTTCGCCACCCCCACCGTCATCAAATGAGCGGTTAGGTCGTGAACCTGCCTGGTGGCTTCGTCGATGTAGTCACTGCCGCTATCCTCGTCGACCACCTTAGCGATCACTACCCCGGTATAGCTACCGACGTCGATGCTAAAGGTACCCGTGTCGCTGACGACCCCCGTGCCGAGGAGAGTCGTACCATCCGCCTGGTAGATATTGACGTTCAAACCGTTACCGGCCACCACCGGCCCCGCGACCACCGCCCCGTTCACCAGGTTATGGGCTGCGACCACCGTGACGAGGTTGTTGGTGTCCGCGCCATCGTTGTTGATATTGCCCGCCGTGTCACTGAACGCGCCACTCGCGACGCTTGCTACGCCATTGGTGGTGCTGTTCGTGGTCGGCGTGAAGGTCGCGGTATAGCTCGTGCCGCTGCCGCTGAAGTTCGACAACGTCCCGCCCGTGACTGTCACATCAGCGCTGGTGAAGTCAGTGGAGGATTCACTCAGGGTGAAGGTCAGCGTCGCGGTTTCGCCTGCCTTCAAACTGGTCTTGTCGCTGCTGATGGCGATGGTCGGACGCAACGTGTCGACCGTCATGGTGACGAGGTTGTTGGTGTCCGCGTCATCGTTGTTGGTGTTGCCCGCCGTGTCGCTGAACGCGCCAGTCGCGACGCTCGCCACGCCATTGGTGGTGCTGTCCGTGGTCGGCGTGAAGGTCGCGGTGTAGCTCGTGCCGCTGCCGCTGAAGTTCGACAACGTCCCGCCCGTGACTGTCACAT
>CAUYUB010000493.1:0-1383 GCA_963575685.1 Gammaproteobacteria bacterium
GATATCATCATTGTTGATTTTTAGAAAGAAGGTGGAATGTTGGTTCAAAGCATACGTACAATCGCCAGCGCGGCCTGATAATCGAAAGAATCGATTTTAGATGCCAGCGGTTCTATTTTTCCACCAAATGCTTGGCGCAACAACGCACGGTTTGTCGAGAATACTTCGTTGGCATCGGTATCGTTGGCAGCGAGCAAACTTTCCAGGCGGTTCAGCAAATTTTTGACATCGATGGGATCGACAATTACTAGCGATGATCCAAGGGCTTCGACGGGAAGATTAGTGACTGCTTGGCGCATGATTTCCAGTGCCTTGCCTACCGTTTCTAAGAGGGGAGCCAGCGTCTTGACATCATCCTGATCTTGGCGCAAAGCCATTTCGAGTTTAGCGGCGGCGTGCTGTAAATGGACCAGACCAAGATTACCGGCCGCGCCCTTGAGGCTATGGGCCAAGAGGAGCGCGTCTTCCCGTCGATTGTTTTCCAGCTGGCGCTCAATTTCTGCCCTAGCGTCGCTATGACGTTCGGCAAAGTTGCATAGCATCGAGACATAACCTTCGACATCACCCCCCATGACTCCGATAGCTTTCTGTAAGGCCGGACCATTGAGGGCGTCCAATTGAGGGCATAGGTGTTGAATGGCCGGCACATTCTGAGCGGGTGTGACCGCGAGGGGAAAATCTGGATTTTCCCTTTCCATTTCGGTAGCGTGTGGTGGCAGCCATTTGAGAAGTGTTGAAAAGAGGGAGTCGGGGTCTACCGGTTTAGCAATAAAGTCGTTCATGCCGGATGCCAGACAACGTTCTTTGTCCTCGGTGAAGACATTGGCCGTCATGGCCAGGATGGGCACGTTCTTGCCATTCTTTAGCGCACGGATTCTCTGGGTTGCTTCCAGACCATCCATGACCGGCATCTGCATGTCCATCAGGATAATTTCGAAGGATAAAGATAGGAAATCTACCCGTCTCTGGCCAAGCATGAGGAAAATAGAATTTGTGGTAATGGTTGAGGGTTGAGGGAACCGCCCGCCTCGTGTAGGAACCCGATAAAACGCCCTTTACCTGGATGGGACAATTCCATTGTAGCATTGATATACGTCATCAATCACATCATCCAGTGGCAATGGTAGAAAGAGAGTAAGGGCATCAGCGCTCATTCATCGATCCACTATATGCCTTGATGACCGGTTTAGCGAGATATTGCAATACGGAACGACTATTCGTTCGAATATCCACCGTGGCGGTCATTCCGGGTTTAAGAGAAACGCTGGTTAGTTTTGAATTGGTATTGTCCTTGTTGAGTCGAACATGAGCGCGGTAATAGGTGATGGCTTGGCCGTTGCTCGACGGCTCGGTTAAGGTATCGGAACTAATATAATCGAGGAT
>CAUYUB010000494.1:0-1374 GCA_963575685.1 Gammaproteobacteria bacterium
TCGCTGAATTTCGCCGAGTGCTACGACCGCAGGGCTTCGCGGTGTTGACTTGTCCAGACATTCAGGAGGTGGCGCGGGAGATTGCTGAAGGCCGACTCGCCGAGCCGATAGAAAATTCACCAGCCGGGCCGATCTCGCCATTGGATATGATGTTCGGCTGGTGTTCGGCGCTGGCGGCGGGGAATCACTTCATGGCGCATCGCTGTGGTTTCACACGGACTTGGCTAGCACAGCTGTTGGGTAACGCGGGTTTTGCAAAAACGCTGATCCGCAAACCGCAGGGTCGGTTCAATCTCTGGGCACTGGCTACCGTGTCCAATCACTCGGACGCAGAGCTGCGTGCCCTAGCAGATCGCTACCTGTTCCGGCCAGCAAATCAGCCTCAGGCCCGCTTTTAAATATTATTGGTCATGTTCACGCATCGCTTGAATTACCCGGGTGACCCCTTTGCCATCCACCAGGGCACGTCCGGCGGTACTCATGGCGGCGCGGCGTGTGGCATCAGCGGCGAGTTGTTCCAGCGCGACGGCAAGGTCAGTCGCAGTCAATCCTTCCCACCAGTCCAAGTCTATGGCGCAACCTGCCTCAGCCGCTGTTCGGGCAACGGAGAATTGATTGTCCGCTACAACGGTCAGTAAGGTTGGAACCCCGAGGCAGGCCAATTCCCAGGTGGTAGTACCGGCGGCGGACAGGGCCAAATCGGCCCAGGTCATGAGGAGACTCATGTCACGCACATCCGTGTGTATCTCTACCCCCGGCAGGTCGGCCGCCTGTTTGCACAGCTCGATCTGTCGGTGAAATACGCTCCCTACCACTACCTTGGTCTCCCAGGTCGGGCCGAGCTTGGCAACGGCCCTCAGCGCCAGAGAGGTAAGACCATGGGGATCCGCCCCTCCCATCGTGACCAATAGCCGTCGTGGCCGGGATGCCATCTCGATTCCTCTCTCCGAAGCGTCTGCTTGCATCGCATCCCGAGCGGCTCGCAATTCCGGTCGCAACAGGCAGTAACGTGGACCGAGCAACAGACGCGTGTCGGGGTCTGCGGTGTAATGCAACGCCTCGGCACCGGCATTTTGATTGAGCAACAGATCGGCGTGGTAACAGCAGTGGTGGGCCATGTCATCCAGCACCAATACCGGAATTCCAAGGGCACGAACCGCCGCCTGATAATTGGGGTCGAAGTGATAACCGTCCAGTACGATCCAGGCAGGCTGGAATATCTCTGCCAGGTTGGTCAGGGCTATCAAGTCTCCCGGATCGGGATGGTCCGCCAGGAGGTCCCATAGCCCCACGCCGTTATCGGCCAAACGTTGCCGCAGACCGGGAACCGGTACACACCCCAACAGTAATGCCGATTCAAACGCTTCTTTCGGT
>CAUYUB010000495.1:0-1374 GCA_963575685.1 Gammaproteobacteria bacterium
TCCTTGTGTCTTAATATTGCTCCATACTAGCTCGACAGGATTAAGGTGTGGAGAAGTACATGATGTCGCGCTCGTCGCCTTGAACGCTTTCCAGGTTCTTCACAAATACGGGTTCGAGCACCGTATCGGCGAAGTGGAGTTCGATAGCCGGATCTTTCCGGCGTTCCTCGTCAAGCAGATCCTCAATGAGGGCTTGCTGCTCGGTATTGAACGTAACCACGCCGATGGTCAACTTGGACTCGCGGAATCCCGGTGCCTTCAGCCGCCCGACCAGGTCGGCCACCAGTGCCTTGGCCTCCGGTTTGTTGATACGGGCTCCACCTTTTTCATACACACCCGCCACGGGATGAAAGCTCACCCCTCGGTCCTCCGTGTTCGGCGCAGGAAAGGTCACCAGGCCTCCACCATAGTAGTGATGGTTGGAGAAGGCGATCAGACTCTCGTGGCGACTACGGTAGTGCCAAGCCAGGTTCATGCTCGGCAGATTGGCGCCCAGGCATTCATCGAGAATACTTTCCAGATCGCCCTCGATATCCTCGTCATCCAAGTCTGATTCAGCGCGGTCGAAGAAGCTGGTCGGCGGCAATTGCTTGGGATCGCCGACCATGACGACCTGTCTGCCGCGTGCCATTGCGCCCACGGCCTCCCATACTGGAATCTGCGATGCCTCGTCGAAAATGACCACGTCGAAAGTCGTGGCGTCGGTGACGAGATATTGCGCGATGGACAGGGGACTCATCAGCAGGCATGGCGTTAATTTGGCCAGCGTGTTGGGGATACTGCCCATCAACGCTCGAAGCGGCATGTGTTTTTTCTTCTTGTTGATCTCACGCTTGAGGATGCCCCATTCCGAATTGCCCTGGATGCCGTCTTGCGTGGGCAACCCCACGCACAGCCTCGCCCGGATGTAATCCCGGCTCAATTCGGTGAAACGGTCGTCGAGCTCCCGGAACCGCTTAACGCGTCGTACGTGTTCGTCCACCACAAAGCCACGGATAACGGGTTCGTCCTCTACCACGGCATTCAACCACCACCGACTGTAATTGACCTCGAATGCCCGACGTACATCATTCTGGAGGATGGCGCCATGCTCGATACTCTCTACTAGGGGCGCCAAGTCAAGCGTTAACGCCTGCTCGCGCGTCTTGCGCCAAGCACACCAGGCATGTAGCCGGTTTTCGGAACGAACGATGGCTGCACAATGTTCAATGAGTTCGGTGAGGGGAAACTCGATGAATTCAGTCTTGGTGGCGTCCGTGAAAAATCCCGCGCTGGCCAACTGATCGATGGCTGGCTGCAACGTGTTCCAGGAACTCAGGTAGGACCTACCTATCTCGACGATGGGACCATTGGGTCCCAGCAAGGCATTGCCTT
>CAUYUB010000496.1:0-1370 GCA_963575685.1 Gammaproteobacteria bacterium
AAATAAAACCTTACTTCTTGCTGCATAGCTGGTGCGCTCGGCGGGTTGCACCCCAAGCGAAGTGGCATCCCGGTTGGGGCGCCCCAGGGATGCAATTGCCGCGAGTTTGAAGGCGATCAGTCTAGAACCGAGAAATGCCCACGCCCATTTTTGTTTGGGCATGGCATGGGAGAGCATGGAGGATTCGCCACGAGCCCTGAAGGCTTACCGTAATGCGCACAACTTAGCGCCAAGCCATACCACCATTCTGCTCATGCGGTTATATCACCAGCTGATGATCTGTGATTGGACAGAATTCCAAGAGTTGCGAGCATGGATTCGTGAGGTGGTTCGATATAACCAAACCAAGAATTTTTCCCCATTTGTTCTCTTGGCGGTATCGGATGATCCTGCGGAGCAACTAACCTATACCAAACGATATGCCTCCAATTTCGCTGAGGGCATCCAACTGCTCCCAGCACGCCCCGCGATCCCTCGGCAGAAAATCTGCATCGGCTACCTGAGCACCAAGTTCCGAG
Source organism: Gammaproteobacteria bacterium (assembly GCA_963575685.1). Taxonomy (GTDB): domain Bacteria; phylum Pseudomonadota; class Gammaproteobacteria; order CAIRSR01; family CAIRSR01; genus CAUYTW01. Next base: position 519 of record CAUYUB010000496.1, read on the forward strand.
ATCACGCCGGGGCAAGTTTGGCCGTGGAATTATTCGAACGTCACGACCGACATCGTTTCGAAATTCATGGTTATGCCATTGGTCCTAACGACGGAAGCGCCCTACGAACTCGTCTGGAACTGGCCTTTGACCGTTTTATCGATCTCCAACACTATACTTACAAAGCCGCCGCTAATTTGATACGAGAGGATGGCATCGACATCCTAATTGATTTGTGTGGGTATACCCAATACCAGAAACACGAAATTTTAGCATATCGTCCTGCACCTATTCAGGTTAGCTTTCTAGGCTATCCTGGTACGTCAGGAGCCAAATTCATTGACTATCTCGTCGTCGATCCCTTTGTCGTTCCCACGGAACAACGGGCATTCTACAGCGAACAATTGGTCTATCTCTCGGATTGCTACCAATGTAACGATACTCAAAAGGAAATCGCGGCCCGTACCCCTACACGCGCGGAGTGCGGCTTGCCCGAGGAGGGATTTGTTTTCTGTAGCTTCAACAACAGCTACAAGCTACTTCCCGCCACATTCGATTGTTGGATGCGTATCCTTGCCGCCGTTCCAGGCAGTGTTCTCTGGTTGCTCGAAACTAACTCGATGGTTTCCGCCAATCTACGTAGCGAGGCAAGAGCACGGGGTGTAGCGGCGGAGCGACTTGTATTTGGAAAACGGCTGCCGCGTGCGGAGCACATCGCTCGTTACCGTTGCGCTGATCTATTTCTGGATACCATGCCGTATAACGCGCACACAACTGCCAGTGAAGCCCTTTGGGTCGGATTACCCCTCATGACCTATTCCGGAAAAACTTTTGCAAGCCGTGTGGCAGGCCGTTTATTGCATGCCGTTGGTT
>CAUYUB010000497.1:0-1369 GCA_963575685.1 Gammaproteobacteria bacterium
CCCCCCCCCCCCCCCCCCCCCCCCCCCCCCCCCGCCCCCCCCCCCCCCCCCCCCCACCCTCACTGATTTGTCCAGCTTCGACCGTCATGCCATGCGTTTGAAGCGACTGCTCATCGGTCATGCCGGCGAGTGTGATTTGGATAGTGCCGGGCGCATTCTGATCCCGGTGGCCTTGCGCCAGCTTGCGGGTATTGAGCGAGCGCTGGTCGCGGGCTCCACCAAACGCTGAAGACTGGGAAGGGGCCGAAGATACTGGTGCAACATGAAGATCTGCTCGGTTATGTCGCTCTAAATTAAATAAACGTCAAAACACTAAAAGATTTTTCTTTCATGCTTAAAAGAAAAATCCTTTAATGTTCTGACGTTATATTTTGGTTTTATGTTTGTCCGGTTTGAGCAATTACGGCGTAATTACCACGATCTGCTCTTGCGGCGGAAGCTGCATCTCCAAACGGGTATGGGCGATACGCTCCACACGGGGATGGGTAGCCCAAGTACTCTCCTCGAGTTCGAGTTTGCCCCATTCCACTTGCAGGTTGTCCCGCACGACCTGGAGGTGCTGAAGCTCACCGTAGAGCTGACGGCCAATGTGCCTGGCATACACCACCCCCATGGCGGAACCGAACACCGCCGCGATCAACAAAGACCCGACTAAAACACGTCGATCCACCTCAGACCTCCAGACGCTCGGCAATCCGCAGCACGGCACTCCGGGCACGGGAATTGTCCGCCACCTCCGTCGCCTCCGGGCGCACAGCTCGCCCAATCTCCCGTAAACGGGGATGGAAGGCACTCGCTATCACCGGTAAGTCTCGGGGTAACGACTCACCGCGCGCCTCGCGGCGGATGAAACGTTTCACGATGCGGTCCTCCAGGGAATGAAAACTCAACACCACCAGCCGCCCGCCCGGGGCGAGGGCCGCCAACGCCTGGCAGCACCAATGTCAGCTCGGTCAGTTCCTGACGATAAATCCGAATGGCCTGGGTACGCGTGGCAGGATGTTTATCCCGTTCCCAGTGGGGATTGGCCCGAGCCACCACGGCCGCAAGCTCGGCTGTGGTAGTGAAAGGACTCTCTCGACGGGCAGCAACAATGGCACGGGCGATCCGGGCGGAGTAACGCTCTTCGCCGAACTCACGCAACACCGTAGCAATCTCGTCTTCCGGGGCATACGCCAGCCATGCCGCCGCACTCTCCCCCGCCGCCGGGTCCATACGCATATCCAACGGGCCAAGCCGGGTAAAACCGAAACCACGTTCCGGGTCATCGAGTTGGGGTGAAGAAACGCCCAGGTCGAAGAGGATGCCATCCACCCCCCCCTGCCCACCCCCCGCCGCCACCCGCTCCCCCCGCGGGGGAAATAGCGCC
>CAUYUB010000498.1:0-1363 GCA_963575685.1 Gammaproteobacteria bacterium
AATATCCATTATTTCAATCAAGTGGGCATTCTATGGGGAGCAGTGACTTGGCCTAATGAACAAGATATTGCTCCTGAAACACTGTTGGCGGAAATGATTTCAGTTCGCTAACACTAACAATATGAGTGTCAGTCCTTAAAAAACTGGCAGTTATCATCCCGAGAGAGAAATTTCTGAGATTACGTTATGGCCACGCCTTGCGCGGCAACCACCCCGCGGTAACCCATGCTATCTCCAATTCCTCTCATTGAATTTATATGGTTGCGTATGTTTTCCTTTATTCCGGGCGGGCGACCGCCGGTCGCCCCTACGAGAATCGAGTCGATTGCCGTGCTCGGTTCGAACTCAACAAGTTGAAAATGAAATTGAGGATGGATAAACCCCATCAATGGGCGACCTGCGGTCGCCCTCTCAAATAGAACGGGTTTTGGTTGAGCCAACAGACGAATGGGTGCGGCAACTGCGTGAACGGGAATAGAAACGATGACGACAATTGAGAGCCCACTGGCCAATTTCGCGCGCTTGGTCATCCGCCAGCGGCGAACGGTTTTTTCTCTCACCACCATTTTGGTCTTGATTGCGCTGTTTTTTTCCTCCCGCCTTGAGGTGGTCATCGACCCGGCGGCCATCCTTCCCCAATCTCACCCCTTCGTGGCCTCCAGGGCGATATTGGAGGGGATCTTCGGCGATCGCTACGCCTTGGTGGTCAGTGTGCGCCCGGTGTCCAGGGATGTCTTGCAGGTACCGGTGCTGGAGAAGATTCAGCGGATCACCACGGCGCTGGATCAGACGCCGGGGGTCGTGAAATCCACCCTGATCAGCCTCACGGCGCACCGCGCCAAAGCGATGCGGGGAACGGCGGAGGGCTTGGAGGTTCATCCCTTCGTCGAACGGATTCCCCATTCGGCCGCGGAAATCACTGCCCTGCGGGAGCGCCTGCAGGCTAACCCCCACTATTTCGGTACCCTAATCTCGGCGGATTTTCGCACGGCGGGCATCATCGCCCAATTCGAGCCCGATCCGGCCGGCTATGCGACGATCCTGAAACGGGTAATGCCGGCCATCGACCGGGAACGGGATGCCTTGGTCGAGATCAATCTCAGCGGGCATCTCCATTTTCTGGCGCAGATCGAGCTTTATTCGCAACGGATGGTGTTTCTGGTGCCGCTGGCGATTTTGATCATCGGCCTGATCCATTTCGAGGCCTTTCGTAGCCGCCAGGGCATGATCCTGCCTCTGCTCACGGCGATCTTGGCCTTGATATTCGGATTGGGCGTGATGGGGGCGATGGGGATCCCCCTGGATGTCTTCAACGCCACCACCCCGATCCTGATTCTGGCGGTGGCGGCCGGCCATGCCGTGC
>CAUYUB010000499.1:0-20623 GCA_963575685.1 Gammaproteobacteria bacterium
TTATCTACAGTTTTCGGATCAGAGCATCCAACTCCAAGCGCCCGGTGTCGTATTGGTGGGAACAGAAGGAGCAGACACATTGCACGGAGGGGAAGGCGATGATGCAATTTCCAGCTATGGTGGTAACGATATTGTTGACGGTAACGGAGGAGATGATGTCTTAGATGGGGGCAGTGGAGCTGACACACTATCCGGTGGCAATGGTGCTGATAGCCTAACCGGTGGTATTGGCAATGATTTACTAACGGCTGGTGCGGGAAGGGATTCCCTGTTCGGTGGTACTGGGAACGATATCTATGTGATCGATTCAGCAGATGATGTCATTACCGAACTGGCTGGGACGGATACTGGTACTGACGAGGTCGACGCCTCCTGCACTTTCAACCTCAATGCCAACCTTGAGAATCTCACTCTAACCGGCATTGGTGATTTCGATGGAACCGGCAATACTGCGAACAACACGCTTAACGGCAACACCGGCAATAATCGACTCGATGGTGGTGCTGGTAGGGATAGTCTGTTTGGTGGTGATGGTAACGATAGCCTGGCCGGTGGTGTTGGCGATGACACCCTCGACGGTGGTGTTGGTAACGACACACTGGCTGGTGGTGCAGGTAACGATACCTATGTCGTTGACAATAGCGGCGACGTCATCAATGAGACGACGACCAGCAGCACCGAGATCGATACCGTGCAAGCAGCAGTGAGCTGGACGCTTGGCAACAACCTCGAGAACCTCACCCTTACCGGTTCGGCCGCACAGGGCATTGGTAACGCGCTGGCCAACCGACTCAATGGCAACAGTGCCGCCAACCTGCTGAACGGTGGCACCGGCAACGACACACTGGCTGGTGGCGCAGGTAACGACACCTATGTCGTTGACAACAGCGGCGACGTCATCAATGAGACGACGACCAGCAGCACCGAGATCGATACCGTGCAAGCAGCAGTGAGCTGGACGCTTGGCAACAACCTCGAGAACCTCACCCTTACCGGTTCGGCCGCACAGGGCATTGGTAACGCGCTGGCCAACCGACTCAATGGCAACAGTGCCGCCAACCTGCTGAACGGTGGCACCGGCAACGACACACTGGCTGGTGGCGCAGGTAACGACACCTATGTCGTTGACAACAGCGGCGACGTCATCAATGAGACGACGACCAGCAGCACCGAGATCGATACCGTGCAAGCAGCAGTGAGCTGGACGCTTGGCAACAACCTCGAGAACCTCACCCTTACCGGTTCGGCCGCACAGGGCATTGGTAACGCGCTGGCCAACCGACTCAATGGCAACAGTGCCGCCAACCTGCTGAACGGTGGCACCGGCAACGACACACTGGCTGGTGGCGCAGGTAACGACACCTATGTCGTTGACAACAGCGGCGACGTCATCAATGAGACGACGACCAGCAGCACCGAGATCGATACCGTGCAAGCAGCAGTGAGCTGGACGCTTGGCAACAACCTCGAGAACCTCACCCTTACCGGTTCGGCCGCACAGGGCATTGGTAACGCGCTGGCCAACCGACTCAATGGCAACAGTGCCGCCAACCTGCTGAACGGTGGCACCGGCAACGACACACTGGCTGGTGGCGCAGGTAACGACACCTATGTCGTTGACAACAGCGGCGACGTCATCAATGAGACGACGACCAGCAGCACCGAGATCGATACCGTGCAAGCAGCAGTGAGCTGGACGCTTGGCAACAACCTCGAGAACCTCACCCTTACCGGTTCGGCCGCACAGGGCATTGGTAACGCGCTGGCCAACCGACTCAACGGCAATAGTGCAGCCAACCTGCTAAACGGCGGCATCGGCAACGATACTATCGATGGTGGCGCGGGCGCTGATACCTTAATCGGTGACAACGGCAGCGATAGCCTGGTGGGCGGAGCCGGTGATGATACTTTGAATGGTGGTATTGGCGCCGACAACATGGCTGGCGGAGCGGGTAACGATGTCTACGTGGTTGATTCCGCATCGGATACCGTAGTCGAGGAAACGGGTGGCAGCACCGACGAGATCAAAGCCTCCTGTACCTTTAATCTCGGTGTCAACCTTGAGAATCTCACACTGACTGGTACCGGAAACTTCGATGGTACTGGCAATGTCGCCAACAATACGATTGTCGGAAACAATTGCAACAACCGGCTCGACGGTGGTATTGGAAATGATACCATTGATGGTGGTATCGGGAACGATGTAGTAATCGGTGGCGCGGGTAATGACGTTTTGACGGGGAATGTCGGCGCAGATACCATCACAGGAGGAGTTGGTCAAGATATCTTTGTGTTCGATATCCTGCCGACGGGAGATGTCATCACAGATTTCACGCACGGCTTGGACAAGATCGACCTCTCTGCCCAGGATGCCAACATCATTACAACAGCCAACGATACATTTACTACCATGCTCCCCTCCAGTACGAGTTTCACGATGGCGGGACAATTGAAGTTTGTGGGCGGGGTATTGTATGGAAATATCGACGCCGACAGTGCTGCAGAATTTTCTATCCAGTTAACAGGCGTCACCATACTTACTACTGGTGATTTTGTCCTGTAGCTATCTACATCACTGAAGATTGCTATGACCTTACGGCTCGGTATCGTGATGGACCCCATCGGCACCATTAAGGTCGCCAAGGACTCCAGTTTTGCCATGCTGCTCGCAGCCCAGGTCCGGGGGTGGGAGATTCACTATTTTGAGATGGGAGACCTATGGTGCCGCGATGGCCGTGCTTACGGGGCCGCGCGGTTGCTGACGGTACGTGACGATCCGCGTGATTGGTATTTCTTCCGGGGTGAGACCACTCTGCCGTTGGACGCGTTGGACGTGATCCTGATGCGTAAGGACCCTCCCTTTGATATGGAGTATGTCTATTCCACTTACCTGCTGGAGCTTGCGGAAGCCCATGGAACGTTGGTGGTCAACCGCCCGTCCGCCTTGCGTGATGCCAACGAAAAACTATTTGCTGCGTGGTTTCCCCAATGCTGCCCTCCTACCCTAGTGACCCGCCAAGCGAGACAGGTCCGCGACTTCCTCGCCGAACACGGTGACATTGTGGTCAAACCGCTGGATGCCATGGGCGGAGCCTCCGTATTCCGGCTAAGAACAAACGATCCCAACCTTAATGTGGTGCTGGAGACCCTGAGTGCCCTAGGACGACGCTATTTCATGGCCCAGCGTTACCTCCCCGAGGTGTGCGATGGCGACAAACGCATCCTGCTGGTAGACGGAGAACCGATACCCTATGCCCTCGCACGCATCCCTGCCCCCGGTGAAACTCGCGCCAACCTCGCCGCCGGAGGCAAGGGAGTAGGGGTAGCACTCACGGCACGTGACCTCTGGATTTGCGCCCAGATCGGCCCGGAACTACGCCGCCGTGGCCTAATGTTCGTGGGGCTGGACGTGATTGGGGATTGGTGTACCGAGATTAATGTCACCAGTCCCACCTGTATTCGAGAATTGGACGCCCGTTATGGCCTCAACATCGCCGACCAGCTTCTGGATCGTATTGAGGCGCGCCGGAAATAGTCTTTCAGAACGGCCAGGGATCTTTGCTGACCGCAACCAGGACGATATAGGCGAAGACCAACAGGGCGAGTAACCAGGCAATCACGCGCACCCATTTGGGACGCCCCGGGCGAATGGCCATACTACCGAGGATAATGTAGACGACTAGGGCCAATAGTTTGGCAATGAGCCATCCCTGAGTGAAAAAACGCCAACCGCTGCCACTGAAGTAGGTCATGGTCAGGGCAGCGCTGATTAGAAAAGTATCGTTGACATGGGGAACGATACGTACCCAACGCTGATTAAGCAGCGGTGAGTTGATGATCATCCAATAACCCCGCACCATGAAAAAACCGAAGGTGAGGTTTACGGTGAGGATGTGCAGGTACTTGAAAATACTATAATACATGGCCAAGGGATAACCGGTTTACCGTTCACCCCGCTTCCAACGGGAGGGAGTAAACGATTACGTTTACAGTACTGCCCGCCGCTTACGCCATATGTGCGTAACAAAAGTTCTCCGGCGGGCAGTACCAATTCACTGCCAACGTCTCTGCTATTCCCCTTCCACGGTGGCCTTCTCGATGATGACGGGGGTCTTGGGGACATCGCTGGGGAAGGGACCGCCCGATCCGGTGGGAATGGCACGGATCTGGTCTACCACTTCCATCCCCTCGACCACCTTTCCGAATACGGCGTAGCCCCAATCGCGGGGGCTCTTATTCAGAAAACTATTATCCACCACATTGATGAAAAACTGAGCGGTGGCCGAGTGGGGGTCGGAGGTGCGGGCCATGGCGATGGTCCCTCGGTCATTACGCAGTCCGTTGCCAGCCTCGTTCGGAATCGGCGGTTGTGTCGGTTTTTGCTCGTAGTCGGTACGATAGCCACCGCCCTGGATCATGAAGCCTTTGATTATCCTGTGGAAAATAGTACCGTTATAGTGACCACTACGTACGTAGGCGAGAAAATTTTCGACGCTCTTGGGTGCCTTTTCAGCATCCAGTGCTAAAACAATGGCGCCTTCAGTAGTCTGGAGGCGCACGCGGGGTGAGGTGTCGGTCATAGTAGCCGCTCCGGCAGTGGTGGTAAGGGTACCCAAAATGAGGGCAAACAATAGGGACGGGGAAGGCATTGAAATGGCTCCTTCAACGCGGATCGGCATCGGTACAGCCTTGATACTCGTTTCATTCTTCACCCGGCGATGTCGGATAACCACGACAGCTTAGGGGAACAACCAATGACGAGGTTCAAGACCATGCGAAAGGAAGCCGTATTATACTGAATTTGTCCGGGAGTACCCACAGTCTCCAACGCTTCGGAGGCTACTGAGATTGATCGCTGGCGGATGGTGGGGTAGGTAGTGTTTTCGGTTCGGCTTTGCCAAGAACCTTGGCAACTTTACATTTGACATTGGATAATTCTGCATTTGTTGCCTTAGCGATTAGCGATAATTCTGGCAATGTTGTGAAAAAGACTAGATAACGAGTTTGATGGAGTTGTCGGTACTAGAGGCCCGTGTCAAGAGAGGATAAGATGGTGACTTCCTTGGGTGCATTCATAAGCCGCTGCGGTCGGTATTTTCATCGCTGTGTTGCGGGTCCCACAGTGAACTGAAATGGAGACCGAAAAACAATTGATATCAGCAGGTAAATCAACCGTCGTTGTCTGGCGGACCACCGGAGGAAGGCTCGGCTGCCCGCTTCCATCTTCAGTGTGAGACAACATTGTGTCTATACAGAGTTTTGATTTCGCCACGGGGAAAGTGGTGGAAGCCAAAAAACGGCAGGCGGTAATCCTCATCAAAGACAAGAAAACCTCCCTCGATATCAATCGGTTGCTACGAGACTTCGCCTATCGAATCCTCGGTCAGAGCAACGATGCGCGCGAGGTATTGCCACTGCTCGCCAAGCACAAAAACGGTGTCCTGATCCTAGATATGGATATTGAGGGATTGGATGCGATGGCGATCATGGCTGCCGTCAAACAGGGTTATCCTGATTTCAAGGTGGTGATGGTGACCCGAGAACCCACCAAGGAGAAGTTGCAGGCGGCCCTTGGGGCGGGTGCGGCGAGTTTCCTGGCTACCCCTATCGACCGTGACCTAGCCCACAAGATACTGACAAAACTCTCCATCTGATCTTGTACCAAAACCTCAGGGAAATGAGGGTCGTTCAGTGCGGAGAAGAACCAATACCCTGTACCCGCCAAACCTGCGTTGCGGCTCTTCCTTGCCTCGTCGTTCATCACCGTTTTCCTCACAGAATCGTTTCATCGTGCGTGGGAGTGCATGAAAGAGGAACAGCCAACTGGTAGGATGTTTTCCGAAAATTGGAAACTATCCTAACTTGATGATAGCGGGGCAAAGTCTGCTTGGATACCGAAATACTCATCTACGGAATACACGCCGTGCGTGCTGCTCTGACCCAAGGGCGGGTGCGTACGTTGTGGTTGGATGTCGGTCGCCATGACGTCCGACTCCAGGCGATACGAGAGGTTGCTGTCTCCATTCCGTGCCATCACACTGAGCGCAAGGCACTGGAGGCGATGGTCCCAGGGGTTCGCCACCAGGGGGTGGTGGCCCGCTGTATTGGCCAGCCTATGCTCACTGAAGATGATCTGCCGTCGCTCCTGAAGATTCTGCAGGAACCTGCCTTCTTATTGGTGTTGGATGGCGTCCAGGACCCTCACAACCTCGGGGCGTGTCTGCGTTGCGCCGATGCGGCCGGGGTCCACGCCGTGATCGCTCCCCGCGATCGAGCGGTCGGACTCACCCCGGTCGTCCGAAAAGTAGCCAGTGGTGCCGCTGAGGCCGTACCCTTCGTGCAGGTGACTAACCTCGCCCGCACCTTACGTGCGCTCAAGGACGATGGGGTATGGCTGGTCGGCGCGGATGGCAATGCCCCACAAACCCTCTATGGGGCAAACCTTACCGGCCCATTGGCTTTGGTCATGGGAACGGAGGGTCGAGGGTTGCGTCGACTTAGTGCCGAACATTGCGACTTTCTGGTACATATCCCGATGCTGGGCACGGTGGAAAGCTTAAACGTATCCGTGGCTACCGGTATCTGTCTGTTTGAGGCCTTGCGCCAACGTCAGGTAGCCAGTCAACCATCACCAACGGTATGAAATTCGAGGTCATCGCCCAACGCTATCGGGACGGCGCTTAAGACTATGCCTTGCAACCTACGTGACCATCGCCGGCTCCTGGCGACCCCCATCGGTAGTACCCTGCTTCGGATAGATCTGGCGCTTGATCTATACGCGAGGAATCCGTTTCGGATGCTCGTGACCCCTGCATGGTTGGAAGATGAGCAGCGCGATGCGCTTACCCAACGTTTCCGCAATCTGTACAAGCTTCGGCCGGAAGCAGCGATGGGGAATATCCTGCGCATCGGCTACGAAGAACTAGCGGAGATCCGTGACCCCGTCGGACTGCTCAATGACCTGCATGAGCCCCAGCGACGTCTGGTGTGGGAGCTGTTTTGGCCGCATGTCAGACAGGAGGAGTTCAATCGTATTGCTAGCGGGGGCGTATTAAACATCCCGAAGAAAAATCCCGTTCCTCCTCCTTCCGCCCCGCCAGTGGGGAAAGGTGAATCTACCGCAACGCTTCCTGCTGTCGTAGAAAAATCGGAAGTGATCACTGGAAAAGAATTATCCAAAATTGGCGAAGATTTTAGTTCGACCCATCCCGATCTCGGGCGCGTAGCCGCACTCTGTGACCGTGAGGTCAACGTTGATATTAGCGCAAAAGCACAACCGGAAGGGGAAGTTCTTTTCCAGACCTTGCCCAAAGAAAGGCTGACGGATGGCGCGCTATGGACCCACACCCTGGCGATTCTCCATCACAATCGTGCGTTGGCCATCGAGTTGTCAATTACCAGCATCTCGACCGAATCGGCACAGGTTCGATTGTACCGCGCGAGTGCGGATGATCACTGGCGTAAGGCCTTGGGATACTGGGCGGCCACGGTGGCAAATCCGATATTTTGGGAGTATCTAAAGGGCCGGGTCGCCATCTTCGACGACCCTCAATTGCAAGCGTCACACCTGGAACCCTTGCGTGATGATTTGCCGGCCGCAATCCTCGCCTTCAATGCTACCCTCCTGCGGGCCTATGTGGGCGCGGGTTGTATGGAGGATGCGGCGCGGCAGATGCGTCTGATCGGCACCAATCCCTTTCACCTACCCGTCCAGCAGTCAATTATGGTGGGTCTGCTCCGGGAGGTGGCGAATGCTTGGTTGAATCCTCTGATCCAGCAACTGGAAAATCAGCGTCCGCGTCAGCCGGTCCCCTGGCAGGGGGTCCGGGATTGGATGATGCCGATTATTGAATCGGCGGTAAAGTTGCCTGCTGAGATGAAGGAGAAGTTTTGTGTAGACGAAATCACTCTCGCCGAAACGCAGTTCGATAATCTTGCTGAAAAACTGTTCGACGGCATTGAGCCGGAAGTGTTGGACTACCAACAATCGCCTCGCAAAACTTTATTGTTTATGATCCTGGTTTGTCGTCGGATCCTGGATCTTCCCCTCTCGGCCTCCTTGCGGCGCAAGATAGAGGAGCGCCGCGGGGAGTATACGCAGAATCTTTACGGTCGTTTCTATGACAACCCGCATCAGGCACGGCAGCTCGATCCTACCGAATGTTGGTTTTTGCCGGGGGAATTGGTTGACCCCGAAGTATCTATCCTCCTCCCCGTCCACAAAATCACTTCCGCCAAAGGCAAGACTGCCCTGTGGAACTCACAGGAAGTGTTGATTCCACGCTCGAAATTGGCGGAATCCCTTCATCTGGGGAAGGTGGCTGAAATTGGCGAACAGCGCAAGGCGGAGGCGGAGAAATTAGTCCGGTTTGTTGATGAACTCGTCCGAGAATCCGAACTCGACCGCCGGCGGGTAGAAGCCGCCTGCGCTACTGCACTTAGCGAAGAGGATGCCTATCGCCAGGTGCGCATGCGTGTCTTTGATGAAGAAATCGCTCCCGAAGAAACTATCCTGAAAAAAGAGGTCGAACAGATTGAGGGCATCTTCCGTCCCCGTATTGCTGAGGTAGACGCGCGGTTGGCAGCGGCGCGCGCGACCGCCAATGAGCGTTGGACGCCCGCTGTGGCTGCAGCTCGCAAGACAGTTGCACGACTCGAACCAGTGGCTAGATTCGTGCGTGTCAATTTGCCTCTGGCCGGGATGGTGGGAGCTTCCGTGGTACTCTCGATTTCCACTCTTTCCGCTGCGCGAGCATGGACACTTCAATATTTGGCACCGTTGGAATTATTGCTGCGAGGACGTTTCCATACCTCGGATCGGATGATAGAGTATCTTCCCGTTGGGGTTGCCGCGCTACTGACCGTGGTATTGGCCGTGGTTATGAGCGAAACGATTTTATCCGGTAAGGCACGCACCGCACAACGCTCTTTAGAGAAGATAGAAGGACGACAGGAGGAAGCACTTGCTTGGGTCGAGCAAGTGGTCCAAGAACAACGCGAGGTGATTGTGCGTGAGCAGGAAGGACAACTTGTGGATCAGCGGGCCAAACTGGCGATCATTGCCAAACGTCGCGATGATTTTGCCCAAGAGATGAATCAGATAACAGAAGACGTTCGGAACCGCCATCAACAAGAGATTGAACGGAGGCAAGCTACTTTTTCTGATCGTCTGGTACGATTGCAGCAACGCTTGGAGTCTTACCAAAGCCCGCCTAAAGCCGCTGAAGAAAAGAGCGATTACCCCGCTTATGTTGAAGCATTACGAATCGGCTACCAGCCGGGTGAGCGACCCCAGAAACAAGAGATGAAAACCATCAACAAACCCAAAATGGGAAAATTGTGGCCATTCTGATGTTAGGCACATGGCCCAAGATTTCAAACAGAGTGTGATTGGGTGCGAATAACGTGACGCCGCACAAAGGATAAATATCTTGGTAAACTGGAATCGTTTTCAGCCGAGTGATTTTGAATACGATTTTGAAAGCGATAAACTCTCTGCGCATAGAGTTTCGTTCGAGGAGGCTGTTGAATGTTTTTTTTACTGATTTCGTTATACGACGGAATAAAAAGTTCGAGGATCGTTTCCAATTAATTGGCCACACTTGGAGTGGAAGGCCACTCAAAATTATCTTTCAACTTAAACCTGAGAATGTGATCAGGATTATTGCAGGGTGGCCGATATGAACATAAAAAATCTATGAGCAAAAATCTATGAAAAGAAAGCAAATATCCACAGAAGAAATTGACAATTTTGTTATCTCGCAGGCCGAAGATGAAAGTGCCTGGGAGCCGCCAATCGAGGTGCGACAAACCAAATCAGAACCGTTTTCTTTGTCACCGGAACTTGCAGAAAGGGTATCCTTCCTGGCAAGAGTGCATCATGCTGCCAGGGTAGAAGAATGGCTGATTAGCATCATTAGAGAGCGAGTAGAACTTGAAGAAGTTGCCTTTGCTGCCGTTAAGCGTGCGATACAAGCTAACATGGAAACAACAAGTGTGTCTTAAAACATCAGAAAAGATACGATCACCCTTCCTTCTATCAGGAGAACAATATGTCCGGGCATGATTTCCACGTCCATGGCGCACACGACCATGAGATTGAGCACCAGGCTCAGAGTGGTCCTGGTTTAGCGCAACAAATCGCAATCTTCACCGCTATTTTATCCACCCTCGGCGCCATTGTCAGTTACCAGGGCGGTGATACCCAGAATGAAGCAATGTTATATAAAAACGAGGCGGTGCTGCAAAAATCACATGCCTCCGACCAGTGGAATTATTATCAGGCGAAAAGTACCAAGGGCCATCTGATGGAGATGGCGGCAGCTATCGCTCCCCCGGACAAACAAGAGTTCTACAAAAAACAGATCGAGAAATATAATCAGGAGAAAAACGAGATAAAGGCAATTGCCGAGGAATACGATAAAAAATCGGAGGAGGCCAACCTGCGTAGTGAGCATTTCATGCATCCTCATCATAACTTGGCGCAGGCAATGACGCTGGTCCAGATTGCCATCTCGCTGGCCTCCATTACCGTCCTTACGCGCAAACGTTGGTTATTTATTGCCGCGGGTATCGCTGCGGCCATGGGTACGACGTTGTGGGCACTGGCCTGGTTTCACTGAGTCCACTTCTATGCAATGGTTACTCTACGATTGGGGTGGATGGAATGTCTGGTTATTCTATTCGATCAATAATCTCCGTAGCGACTGGCTGGACCAGTTCATGCTTTTGGGAACTCGATTGGGAGACCATACCAATTTTGTTTCCTACCTGAGTGTAATGGTGCTGGCCTCAGTGGTTGCGATTGCGCGGGATAAAACCGAAGGATCCGCAAAGGGCGAAGCGGTGGCACGGTTGGGATTGGTATCGATAGCGGTATTCGTGTTGTCGTTCTGGGTGCAGGGGGGGCTTATCGGCTTTCTCAAACCGATGCTGGATTTTCCCCGCCCACCGCTGGCGCTACAAGGGGCATTGCACGTGATCGGGGCTCCGGAATATCACCATAGTCTCCCGAGTGGCCATGCCACCTTTGCTATGTTGGTAGGGGCCTCTTTTTGGCCGCTCCTAGGACGCTTCCGTCCTTTGGCCGTGTTCTTCGTGCTGTGGGTGGGACTATCGCGCATTAGCCTAGGTATGCACTTTCCTGCTGATGTGGTTGCCGGCTATCTGCTCAGCCTGACCGTAGTGTTGGCCGTGCGCCTTATGGTAACGCGTGCTATTTCTTTACCAAACCCTGACGATCGACACCAATGATGAGCACGCCAACCAGCACCAACAGTGATCCTACCAGTTGCAACAGCGACACACGTTCATTCAAAAATAATTGGGCCAGGTAAATCGTAGTCACTGGCCCGATGGCACCGATCAGCGAGGCTTTACCCGAGCCAATCCGCCGAATGCCGGCAGACAACAGGAATACCGGCAACACGGTGCAAAAAATCGCCATCGCGATGGCTAACCCATAAACCCGTAACGGTAGGTCCAAAGCCGTTACGGGATGGGTGACACCAAACTGAAACAGGGTAATCGCACTTGCCACGATCATGGCGTAAGCGGTAAATCGAGTAGCTCCGATGCGCATGATGGTATGACCTGCGCCTACCAAATAGACCGCGTAGGATAAGGTACTGCCGAAGACTAAGGTGGCGCCCAATCCGACGTTGCCCCGGTTGGTTCCGACATCGCGGAGAAATACCAGCGCAATTCCCGCATAGCTTAATGCCATTGCCGCCATTACCTTCCTGCTGATGGCGACCCGATAGACCAGGGCGGTCAGGAGCACCGTCATAGTGGGGTAAAGGAATAGGATCAAGCGCTCCAGACCAGCGGAAATATATTGCAGCCCAAGAAAATCCAGGAGGCTCGCCAAATAGTAGCCGGTTACGCCAAGTCCAAGTACCGCGATCCAATCCTGCCGCTCCAAAGGTTCCCCATGGTTTCCTTGTACCCACCAAGCAACGACCATGAAAAATGGCACGGAGAATACCATGCGCAATGCCATGAGGGTCACGGCGTCTACTGTGTCAAGATAGGCGAGCTTGACCAGGATCGCCTTCGCTGAAAAACCGATCGCGGCCAGCAACGCGAAGGAAACGCCTACCCATTGCTCCTGGTTGGTGGAAATATCGATAGTGATTATCCTTTCGCAAAAAACGAGGGGAGGCGAATGACTCCTCCTCCCCAGGTTTACCTCAATCAATTACTGTCCTGACGGTTTACGGATCTCAGCCAGTTCCTTCTCCAATACCTCAACACGTTTCTGCAACGCCCCCATCTTCATCGTCATCAGACCCACATTGAAAAAAGTGACGTCCTCCGCAGGGGCATCCAGCGTATTACCGTAACCAAGCCACGAGGAGTCATACACTTTCACGTTGTGGAAGCCAAGGTCCTTGAGTACGGTGGCACTTTCCGACGCACGCACGCTGCTCTGGCAGTAGACGATGGTTTCCTTATTTGGGTTGAGCTTGGCATATAAGGCGTTGAGATCGGACGGCGACTTGAGCGCAAGTCCGTCCATCGTCGTGACTTTCTTCTCGGCCAGTTTTTTCATCGTATCCGGGTCAATCCAGTTCTGCTCGAACGGAATATTGACCGCATTCGGAATATGGCCACCGCGGATGGCGCGAATATCTTCACCTTTGTACTCCTTGGGGGTGCGCGCATCCACGATCTGGATTTCAGGAGAATTGAGTGCGTTACGTACCTCAGCGGTCGTAACGATCACGTCGTTGGCCGGTTTCAAATGCAGGTCCAGTGGCGCGCGCTGCACCGGCAGGTTGTTTACGGCCTTACCGGCTGCTTTCCAATCGTCAATGCCGCCGTGATAGGCATGCGCATTTTTAGCACCAAGGTATTCCATCGTGACCTCGGCGAAATAGACATAGGGATTTCCCTTTGCGCCATAGACCACGATCTCTTGCTCAGGGTCGATACCACCGGCCCCGAGGATCTTCTCGACCTGGTCGAGCGGCAGATAGTCTTCGGTGTTCTCATTACGCAACATCTTGCCGGCGTCTCCGATATTGATTGCACCGGGGATGTGCTCCTTTTTGTAATCGGCCTCTCCGCGAATGTCCCAGATAATCGCGCCGCGTAGCGCCGCTTCTTCCACATAAGTGGTGTCAACGACGCGGGAAGCTGCTGTTGCATTGAACGATAATGCCGTTGCTGCCAGTATGGATAGATAGAAAGTCACTTTCATGTTTTACTCCTCACGAATTGATTGGATTATCTATAGATTGCGCGCCCGTTCAGAAACGGGCTTCATATTATATCATTCGTAAGGTCACATTCATTGAGCGAGCAACGCTAAAGTTTGTCCTACCAATCGTTGGTGCTGTTCATCTACGGTGTGCTGGCGGGCCACGGCAAAGGTATGCGCTGCGGTGCGGCGGGAAGGAGCCAGCGGCCAAGTTTCGGCAAATGCGGTGCACCACGCTTCGGGATTGTCATAATCAGGGACAGTCCAGGTGGGATCGGGTACGGTCTCGACCAACCCACCGGTTCTGCTGACCAATACCGGTACACCGTAGCCGAGCGCCTCCAGTGCAACGCGACCGTAGGCCTCCGCAACTTGGGAGGGTACCAACATCAATCGGAGGCCGTGATAAAGACGGGCCGGGTCGCTTTCCCAGCCAGCAAAGACAACATTACTCGGCAACGGCAACGCTGCCGGTCGGCGGGCATGGAGACGGAAAGTCACCTCAGGAAAACGATTGGCCAATGCACGCAGGATGTGTCCCCCCTTGTCGGCACCGTCACCGATCATCCCCACCATTGCACCTTCCTCCGGCAACGGGAGCGCAGCCACGGGAGTACGAGGGTAGACGATGAGAGCCTCGCGCCCGCAAAAGATACGGATGCGCTCCGCCATGAAATTCGAGTTGGCAACCAACAGATCCGCCCGCATCACCGCCCGCCGGACCTCGTGCCGAAACATCGCTACCATCGGAAGCTGTACCATCCGATAGAGATTTTTTGCGATACGACGTACTCCGACCTCGTGATTTGTCCATTCATCCCAATATCTCACATCTCGCATAAAATAGAGGATGACCACCGCCGATGGTAATGCATTGAGCATCGTCGGCCCGACCAATGATTGAATCAGCGCCAGCCGTCCCTGAAAGGACGCCGCCGTACGCCGCAGCCTACTACGACGCAGCAGTAATTGGAGCAAAGGCAGCGGTCGCAATCGGTTGGGCGGATCGAATCCGCCATCGCTGATCGTCCATGTCCAATTTGGACGCACCGCCTGCAATTCATCGATCACTGCGGCCAACGAATGTTCGGCACCGCCCCAACGTAGGGAGAAATGGCGAGTTATCACCAGGGCATCGGTAGATCCAGCATCATTTGTCATCATGGTAATTCCGTGTGCATCCGATTGAGTTTCCTCCATACCGGGGGTAGTAATGCGATTGGTCCGGCAACCGTGAGCAAGGAAAATGCCGTAGCGGCGCCAAGTACTCCCCAGGCATGGATCAGCACCCAATCTAGGCCTAAAAACAAAATAGTACCCCAGGCGACTACCTGAAAGTTGTACCAATGTAGTTCTAAAGCCAGGGCTAGAGGACGCACCCAAAACAGCATGGTCACTACCCCACTGCCGATCAGTAGGATCGAGAAAATTTCGGCGGTAGGTTGATAGACGCTGCCAAAAATGAACGGAATTACCCAGTGGGCCAGTCCGATGCTGACTAAGGTCATCACCACGATTACCGGCAACCAGGTTTTAGCCAAGAAACGAATGGTACGGCGTAATGCGACACCATCGCAGGCAACCACCTGTTCACTGAAGTCTTGATAGATGACTTGAGACAGCAGATCGGCCACCTGTTGGGCGATCGAGATTAGATTTTTGGCGAGGCGGTACCACCCAACCTCTTCCGCCGGCCGCAAACCACCCAGGATCAAGATATCGCCTTCCTTCACCAGCGCCGTAAATAGGCTCCACAGAAAGGTTGCCTTCATGAAACTCCAGAATGAGGAGAGTTGGTGTTGGCGTTGTAATAAGTCCGAGGGAAATAGGGCGGTGATGCCGATACCGTAGCCGGAATTGATGGCGCGCTGCAAGTAGCGTCCAGTGATTAGCATTTGGACGATTCCCGTCACCATCATCAACATGGCCAGGGTTGCCAAAGTTAGGGCGTCGGCCAACCAGAGGGCGGCGGTTACTGCCAATCGGAGTGCGGGGAAAAGGGCGTTGAGTGTGGCAATGGTACGATAACGGCCAAGGTCACGGGCAACGCTAAACCAGGTGTGGTCGAATACACTTCGCAGCAGACCAATCCCAACGAGAGGATAAAAAACAACCGCCCCTTCTCCGCCAGAGAGGATCGGGGCCACCCACGGTGCCGATAGGATAATGGCGATAATTGCCAAAATCTGAGTTACTGCATCGACTGTGATGGCGGTACCGAGCAATAGTTCTACCCGTCGTGGATCCCCGCAGGCACTACTGGGAAGATCCGATGGGGTGGTTGGTAGAGCCGTTTGGTTGCGTGTCCGGTACTCAACCAAATAGCGGGTGACTGGTTCACTGGTGCGAAAGGTAACCAGCGTTGCAACCACCGTACAAAACGCCTGGATCCCAGCCCAAACGCCAAAGCTTTCAGGCCCTAACCCGCGTGCGATAAGGATGGTTTGCAGAAAGGAAGCGCCGAGCGCCGCACCACTCCCCCCGAGCAAGGTCGAACCGCGGGCAAAGAGACGGCGGGCAGTCGGAGTTGATGGCGACATTCAGCGCCTAATTCAGGTGAATGGGTTAAGTCGTGAAAATGTCGGTCAATACGGTTCCTTACCGATCATCTCTTTTGCGCGCCATCATTTCGGTAATGATGGGCGTAAGGATCAGCTCCATGGCTGTCCCTATTTTACCGCCGGGCACGACGAGATTATCGAGTCGAGTCATGAAGGAGTTATTGATCCGGGATAACAGATAGGGAAAATCCTGGTTCCTAGGGTTTTGGAAATTGATGACCACCATACTCTCGTCTAATGTTGGAACATCTCGGGCGACGAACGGATTGGAGGTATCGACCAAGGATACCCGTTGAAAATTGATATCGGTACGGGAGAATTGCGGGGTGATGTAGTGTACGTAATCATGCATGCGCCGCAAAATGGTGTGGGTCACGGCCTCGGCAGAGTAGCCACGCTCGGCGGTGTCTCGGTGGATCTTCTGGATCCATTCCAAATTGACGATAGGTACAACGCCAATTTTCAGGTCAACCTGTTTGGCAATGTCAACCTCACCCGCTACCAGTGCCCCGTGCAGACCTTCATAGAACAGCAGGTCGGTCCCCTCGGGAGCGTTTTCCCAAGCGGTAAACTCGCCCGGTTTTTTACCCCAACATGCCGCATCTTCCGTGGTATGGAGATAATGACGACGCTTGCAGGTGCCGTTTTCACCATATTGTTTGAATTGCTGCTCCAGCTCCTCGAAAAGATTGGCCTCGGGGCCGAAATGACTGAAAGTCCGGCCCTCCTTCTCCGCCAGGGTGGTGTACTGCTTCATTGTGGAACGGTTATAGCGATGGAAGCTGGCACCCTCAACAATGAGCGGAGTGGTATTCATCCGCCGGAAAATATGCTCAAAGGCACTATGTACCGTACTGGTAACTGCCCCGGAAGAACCGGTGATGGCGATGATTGGGTGCTGGACAGACATGAAACCTCTCTTGAAGCAACCACAAAAGGGAGTGAATCAGGTAACGGGAATGGTCTTGGGAAAACAAAAATGGATAATGAATCCAACCGAATGGACACGCACAGGGAGCGACTATCCCCTCGGTAGTAAGGGCTGTCAACGGGTGGTTTCCGGCGGGAATTTTCCTTCGGCCAAGTAATCATTATTAATCAATCCATTATACTAACAATGAAGTATCGATAGCTCCTAGTTACGGCGTGCTACGCTTCCCTTGCCACCTGCCTCACTGGCGGAGGGTGCAGCTCATCAAGTGCGTCAATATGTCCGTGTCCGTAGAACCGAGGTTTTTGGCCGCCTGTCGTTGGACCTCGTTGGAAACGGTGGATCATCTGGTATCGCCTTACTCTCGCCTACGTGGTCGCCCGTCACGGGGCGCGTTACGACTACGCTGTGCCGCTGTTCCATGAGCAACTTCTAGCGCGCGAGCCGGAGCGGTTATTGCGGAGTTTATTGGCCGAAGAGGTTTGACCTTTATCCTGATGAGGAACGAGGAATTAGTGATGAGCAACCATACTTGGCGCATTCCCTATGGCATCGCGGATTTCGTCAAACTGCGCCACGGCGGCGAATATTATTACATCGACAAAACCGCCTACCTGCCCCGCCTTGAACAGGCCGGACGCTTCCTATTTCTTATCCGGCCGCGCCGCTTCGGCAAATCGCTGCTGCAATCGGTGATGGAGTGTTATTACGACCGATATTGGGAGCCGCAATTTGACGAACTCTTCCATGACACCTGGATTCATGACCACCCAACCCCGGAAAAGCACCGTTATCTGGCGCTACGCTTCGATTTTTCAGTGGTCGATTCCGATCCGCGTAGACTGGAAGATTCCTTTGAAGGACATCTGCGGATCGAGATGGATCTATTATTCCGGCGCTATCGCTCTCTCATCCCGGACGAAATCGCCCAGCGGGTGATGGGGGAAGTCACGGGCAGCCGGCGGTTGGAGCGGCTATTTTCCGAACTGCACGACCTCGGGCTGTTCCTCTATCTGTTCATTGATGAATACGACAACTTCGCCAACAATCTGTTGGTACGCGAGGGACGAGAAAAATATCAGGAGCTAACCCATAGCGGGGGATTCTTTCGCCACTTTTTCAGCATGCTCAAGGAAGGCGTCGGACGTACGGGCAGTGGACTTTCGCGTCTGTTCATCACCGGGGTCTCTCCGATTACCCTGGACGACGTAACCAGCGGCTTTAATATTGCCAACAACATTTCCCTTGATGCTGAATTTAATGCCCTGCTAGGATTTACCGAGGCGGAAATCGAGCGCATGTTTACTGATTTTGGCCAGGACTACGCCGCGCATCGCACGGTCATGCGCCAATGGTACAACGGCTACCATTTCCATAAAAAACGCGACGAGCCCGTTACCAATAGTGATATGGTCCTCTATTACCTAAATTATCTCTATCGGAACCATACCCCTCCCGACGAACTCATCGACCATAACGTCCGAATTGATTATGGGAAATTGCGCCATTTGGTACAGATTGATAAAACCCTGAATGGCAACTTCAGCCGTCTTAAGGAAATTATTGAACTGGGTGAGTACGCGGGAGAGGTTGCGACCAGTTTCCCGGTTGAGGCATTGTTACAGCAGGAAAATTTCGTCTCCCTGCTTTATTACTTTGGCCTGCTCACCTTTGCCGGGGAGCAGGAAGGTCGCCCGCTGTTGCGAGTCCCCAACGAGACTATCTGGCAATTAATGTACGGCTACCTGCGATCCGCCTATCAGGAGGTGGAGGTGTTCAAGCCTAGCCTTTGGAAACTGGGCGAACTTCTCCATCGGATGGCCTATCGCGGCGAATGGATGGCCTTCTTCGATTACCTGAGCGAACAGATCCAGGAGCAGGCCAGTGTGCGCGACTATTTGCAAGGGGAAAAAATGGTCCAAGGTTTTTTGCTGGCGTATCTCAATCTTTCGCCCTATTTTATCTGCCACAGCGAAAAGGAATCGAGCGATGGATTTGTCGATCTATTTCTGGCGCCGTTCTTCTTCCGTTACCCAGATATGCGACATGGTTACCTGATCGAACTCAAATATATATCATGTAGTAAGGACAGCCCCGAGAAACGACAGGCCGAGATTGCCAAAGCCGAAGCGCAACTGTGGCGCTATGCCGGAGATGAGCGGGTACAAAAGGCGCTAAGCGCGGCGCGGTTGCATCCGTTGGTGTTGGTCTATAGTGGTTGGGAACTGGTATATCGGGCGGAGGTTAATTAATCGGTGGTTTCCACTCTTCAAGCTGCGAAACACGCTTTCTAGATCGGTCAGCATCGTATAGGTGCGCCACAGCTTTTCCTCATTCCAATCCGTCTCACTGCTACGCAGACAATATACCCCAGGGTGCGTTGCCACTGTCCCAGCCACGGGGGATTTTTCCCAGGTAAGCGCCGTGACTTTCTTGCTGGAATCCAGCAAGTCAAATGAAATTGAGTCCGTCCTCTTTTTCAGTCGCTTCTTCAGGCACGCCATTCAGGCTGTCCGTCCGTCCCCCTGATCCGCATCCAGACCCGCGAAAATGCGGTAAGCGTAGCGCCGATCTTGGGCACCTCGGTCGAAACCTCCGTCGATAAGTATTTGCGTTTGCCAAGCATGGGGGGGTCTATCCGGCGTGACTTTTCTCCTTGAGCCGGCCGATGCGTTCCCTCAAGCGTTCGGGTCGCTTCTCTGCGCGTGGCTTTTGCAATCTCTCGGCCAGTTTTTGTAGCCCCGCCTCGAAAGTCTTCTCAAAACGCTCCACCATCGCTCGTTCCTTGGCTTCGTGGCCCAGGGAATGGCATTTGCAGGTTGACCAGTCAATAGCAACTGGCGAATGGCTTTACATCCACCCGACCGCGTGGACTGCATGAAACCCAGTCTATGCCAACCCCACATAAAGATGACATTCCACTTTGCAAAGAATTGCAAAGAATTGCAAAGATTGCGCTTCGGGCATTTGCCTAGAGATACTCCTTGCTAGAATCAAGGAGGTGTTGTTAACGCGGAGGAGAAAAGACGATGACAACCATCTCCAGCTCGCCGCCTCCGAGCCTCTATAGTTATAGCGCTCCCACAACTAATTCGGGCGCGCCGAATCTTTTGTATGACGCCATTTTCAGCGACATTGAAGAGTTGTTTTGCAATGGAAAAAACTGATAACTTGTTTAACCGTTTGTTCGGAGGGTAATTCTTTCGATCGCGTCTTAATACGGTTTCAGAAAATTATCGTACCTATCCGACAGAAACCGTATAAACACCCTGATACTGCTCGATAGGTAAAATCATCGTCCATATAGATAAGGCGGTTCTCTCTAGCCCGCGCCTAGCAATTAACGCGCAAGGTTAGTCGCAAACATTTCCAACATAAAAACGCCGTACCGTTTTCTGGATGAGGTGCACAATGTCATTTTTTACTGGCCTAAGCACGACGCAAATTCAATCGCTCACAACAACCCAAATCGCTGGAATACTTACCAGTGATATCGTTACGCTGACCAATGACCAAATCGTAGCACTGAAAACCTCACAGATCGCGGCACTCAACGCTGCGGACGTGCGCGCGCTAACCATTGACCAAATCGTGGCGCTGAGGACCGCGCAGGTTGCGGCACTCAATACGGCGGATGTGCGCGCACTGACCACTGAACAAATCATAGTACTGACGACTGCGCAGACCACGACACTAAAAACCGCACAAATTGCAGCACTCAACACATCGGATATCCAAACGCTGACCAATGATCAGGTTGTGGCACTAAAAACCTCACAGATCGCGATATTCAGTACCGCGGATATTCGAGCGTTGACCACTGACCAAATCATGGCGCTGACGACCCAGCAGCTTGCCGTACTCAATACGGCGGCGGAATGTGTCAATGATTTCGAGACACGAAAGTTAGAAAATTAGTGTAGATCG
>CAUYUB010000500.1:0-1362 GCA_963575685.1 Gammaproteobacteria bacterium
GAACTGCCATGAGGCCTACGGCGTATTGATAGCGGCGCGGGCAGCACTCCGGCAGCCAGCGCCTTGATCGGTTCGGCAAACGCCTCACCAAACAAAAACATGACACGCCTGCAGGCGGCCGGTCAATTGAAATTGAACCGTCCGGCTTCGGCACTATGGAACACGGCCCGGTGGTCGGGTCGGTGCCACTCTGTCCGGTCGGCGGCAAGGCGCTTCACTCCGTTCAACCGCGCCTTCATGCCGGCGCCCGGCCATCGGGACACCTTGCGGCCATCCATGGCCTGACCCTTTTACATAAACCTCCTTTTGCGCAAGGCCTCCATGCAGTCAAGCATCCGGCACATGCCGGTGGCCTAAAAGCGCGCCGCTCCATGCCGAAAATAACCGGCACTCCACAGCGCCCGGCCACCTTCCGCGCATGATCGCAAAAGGTAGTTTATGTAAACTCACGGGCCGCATGAGTATATGGCCGCACGGCTGACGCGATTCGTGCGGAAGGAAGGGGGATATATAAAAACAAAAAGGGCGGCCACCTTACGGCGACCGCCCCACCCAAACCACTCACACACTACGTCAAGGGATTAACCCTATCCGACTTAAACGGAACTCCTTCGAGGAAACAGATCCAGACCGATGTTTCCGCAATCCCACGGCCTGACCACCCACAAAGCCTTGAGCGCTTGCTCGTACCTGTCAATATCCTCTTTCAATCCGGTACGGGCTGCAACCTCGTGAGTATCGAGAACCTTCCGGACTTCCGGATCCCGTGAATGCACCGGATCACCAACCCACCGCGCCACAACCTCATCGACAAGAAAATTCTCAAATAAAAATGTTCTCATTAAAGGCTCTCCTGGTCGATGTCTTTTCCTTCCCAATAGTAAAGAACTCCGTCCTTGAACGAGTACTCTACACTGTGAACAGCAACACCCGGGGTCTGGTCAACCGGTTTCCACATGACCCAGATCTTACCCTTCGACTTTGCCTCGTCGTCGGCCGCAAGGGAATTGCCCGCAGCCTTGACCTCGATCTGCCGGAACACATACCGACCGTCCCAATCCTTACCGTGCAGAACAACCTCAAGAAACTTCGGGGTACGCTTGACGAAATCGTACTTTCCTTTGTCGAGAATCTTCATCTCGGCCTCAAAGTTTTTCGTCGGGTTGCCGGGCTGACCAGGCTTTATCTTCCCGTTAAAATCCAACCACCGAAAATCATGGTACTGCTTCTCTTCGCATCGAACCTTCGGACCGCCAGCGACTTTCGTCGGTTCCTTAAAGCAAGTGAACCCCCACATCTTTGTGCCGTCCGGATTGCCGAACCGCAGGTCGAAATGTTCAGCTTTGCCCCACGAATGCCGCT
>CAUYUB010000501.1:0-1358 GCA_963575685.1 Gammaproteobacteria bacterium
GGTCAATAGATAATCGGGCGTAACCCGCCCGAGCAGCAACCTCTCCATTGCCGCGACAATCGGGAGGGTCATGATCATCGATAGAAATACCGACAACAGCAACAACTTCCAGGTGGGCAGACACTGAAAGGTGGTTATCAGGTGAGTGCGTAATCGAGGATTTATTCTCACAAAGCGCTCCCTTCTCCTCCGGGATTTAACTAATGGCGGAGTTTGTAACCTTTATGGAGCAAGTATAGACACAAGCTGCTCACCATCGCCGTCATCAGAAGACAGACGGCGGCAGCGGACCAGGGATCGGTATCGGAAACCCCGAGAAAGCCGTGGCGAAAGCCGTCAATAAGATAGAAAAAAGGGTTGAAGACTGAAAGGTGTCTCCAAAAGGGTGGCAGGTCATGTAGAGAATAGAAGACACCACTCAAGAAAGAGAGGGGGAGAACCACAAAATTCTGAAAGGCGGCGAGGCGGTCGAAGTTGTCCGCCCACACCCCGGCCAGCAGCCCCAGGGCTCCCAAGATGCTTCCTCCGAGTACCGCGAACAACAGCGCCCAGAGGGGTTGCGCCATCGGTACCGCCACCAGCAGCAGCGCAGTAAGCCACACCCCCATCCCCACCACCAGCCCCCGTACTACCGCTGCCGCCACGAAGGCCAGGTAAAATTCTCCGGGCGAGAGGGGTGCCAGCAGCACAAACACCAGGTTACCGGTTATTTTGGACTGAATAATGCTTGACGAACTGTTGGCGAAGGAGTTTTGGACCAACGCCATCATCACCAGTCCCGGAACCAAAAAGGCACCGTAGGAAATTCCGGGATAAGGTTGGACATGTCCCTCTAAAACCTGACGGAACACCAGGAGATAAAGCAGCGCCATCATCACCGGAGTCAGCACGGTCTGGACAATTACCTTGAGAAAACGGCGGGTCTCTTTGGCAAACAAGGTAGCCGTACCACGCCAGTTGATTTCGTTCATGCCCTCCCCTACCTCTAACCCTATGACGGACAACGTGTCCCGCCTCAGGCGGGCGAAGGCTACCCATATCCACCGGTTGAAAACATCACGGGCACGCCGGAGAATGACTTAACCTAGTTTTTCTCCATCAAACCGCAGAATGGGTAGAAAAAAAACGCCCCAGAAGGGGCGTCAGTTACTTGTGAACAGTGGCGGAGAGGGCGGGATTCGAACCCGCGTGGGACGGTAAAGCCCCCAACCGATTTCGAGTCGGTGCCGGTGTGGCCGCTTCGGTACCTCTCCAAAGATTAAATCGTTCATACACCATATATCTGATGATGTATCATTCATCATAATGGCAATGGTGTCAAGACCCGGATAATGGTATACGATAATTTATTTTCCGGG
>CAUYUB010000502.1:0-1353 GCA_963575685.1 Gammaproteobacteria bacterium
TTTATGCAGTTCCGCCAACGCCTCACGATAGAGCAGGGTACGCGCCTGATGGCGTTGCATGACCATGGCCTGCATCTGGGCCATCCCTGGAATACCGGCAGCGAAGGCAGGGGGCCGCATCATGGGCGGCGGGCCGATTGCCGCGCAGGTAAATGATAGTAGTCCCAACCACCCGAGAATAACTAATTTAAGTTTCATGCAGTGCGCTCGACAGGAGAGGATGTGCTCAGTGAGCGATGGATTCAACGAATCCGGCCCAATGACGGGACCAACAACAGTTATGACCAAAACCGGGTACGACTATGACCCGTCCACCGTGCCGGGCAACAAAATGTTCGACAATCGTTTGCGGGACAATTCTGTCACTGTCGCCAACCCAATGTACACTCGGGGGTAATCGTACGTCGGTACCGAGATCGGCCGGATCCAGCGATCCGACAAGGGGGGATAGCCCATGTCGGTCGATCCACTCGGATACGGACAACGGCGACGCAATGGTCACCAGTGACACCACATCGCCGCGCATCGCGGCCAGCAATACGGCAACGACGCCGCCTCCAGAATAGCCGATCAGCCGTAGTCGTTGTGCGCCGCGTACCTTTTTCAATTCGTCGAGGGCATCGTTATAGGCGGCGATCACTTCCGGTGCGAATCGGCGCTCCCGCCAATAAGATGGCGAACAAGCGGTAAGGGCGGTTTCATTGAGATATTGGCAAGGCCTGCCGAAATAAGTCACTGCAACGGCCGGATCGGCATCGGCAAGGGCCATGGCGATGGGTTTTAATGGCGTCGGATCCCGCGGAGGATGCCATGGAGAAGGCCAGGGCGCACCATCGCCCTCCACATAGACGGTTACTATTCCATCGCCTTGCACCTTGCCACGGCTGAGTCGCAACAATCGGAAAGACCCCGCCACTACCTCCTCAACCACAAAACCCCGTGCCTGTCCCCAGGCACGGAGTGCTTCACGCGACCCCCCGAAAGAATCAGGTCCAGCACATCCCATCAACAGCGATAAAAGAGCCGCGCCCAATGACGGTGCGGCTCGTGTTGGAACCCCACCACCCTGCATCAGAAGCGGAGGCCAATATTCGCAACCAGGATATTGTTCTTTTGGTTGGTGCGCCCTTCTTCCTGGCTATAGGCAATCCCACCGGTCAAGCCATTCCGTAGTGAGAAGAAATTGAGACCCACCGTCCAGATCCAGGCATTTTTGCCAACGAGATCGGCAGATGCCCCCACCTGGTTGGTAGAGCGAGAAAGGTCGGATGAATAGGATAAACCGACATAGGGCATCATATTTTCTATCCAATAACCGGCCTGAGCGCCAAGGCGTAGCTGGTCCAGTTTGTT
>CAUYUB010000503.1:0-1348 GCA_963575685.1 Gammaproteobacteria bacterium
ATTCGTCCATGCGGGTGTGGTCGGTTGGAACGGACGCGCCATCGTTATTCCCGGACGAAGTATGACGGGAAAGTCGTCTTTGATTGCAAGTCTGGTGACGTTGGGAGCTAGTTATTATTCGGACGATCTCGCGGCAATCGGGCTTGATGGGCGGGTTCACCCCTATTCATCAACAATCTCATTACGCTATCCAGGAGAAGGGGCACGGGTGTTGCCAATCGCTGAGATTGGCGGTAGGATGGCAGTGGAACCAATCCCCATCGGTTTAGTGGCCGTAACAAAATATCAATCCGGGGCCGAATGGAAACCTCAGCGGCTAAGTCCAGGGGAAACGATGATGCGACTTATCGACAACACGCTGCTGGCACGGGATCGGAAAAAGCTGATGCTACAAATCAATCGGATGGTCAGTCAGCACGCGATTGCGATCAGCTCACCACGGGGGGATGCCGCAAAAGTGGCCCCACACCTCTTGACCTGGTTGGAAACGAATTAACAACGAGATATTTAGTGCCTGGCTGGAAATTCCAATTTTGTGTTTTGTAACCCGGAGGATTGCAAAATCAAGACGGTTTTCGGCCAGACGTTATTTAGACCGACTGGGACAGCGGCCCCTGTTCCAACAGTGTCTCAAGCACTGGGGACAGGTGGCGACGCAGACCTTGAATCACCGTGGCCTGATCGATACCACGCTTCAGAACGTCAAAAGCAGTCGCCCGACCGGTTGGGGAAGTCACAGCGGCATCCAGCAAGGCAAGTAGACCCTGCCCTCGACTTATCCGGTTGGGCAACCAACGAATCCTAGGGTCGAACTCGATCAAAGCGATGGTTCCCACCTTGACCGGAGGATGGCGAGCTTGTCGTTTCAGAGGGGTATATTCCGTCGCCGCAACGGCAATATTTGACCAAGTCGGACGCGGATAGGCGTGGATATACCCTTTGTGATCGAATACAGCAAAACGTTCTGAATGGCAATCCGCCCCGGCAGCAACCAGGGCGCCGAGCAGCGACCAACGTCCACTGACTCGGTTTCCAGGAAAGATGATCGCACGTTCGCGCCACCAAACAACGGAGGCATCGACGAACACAAACTCTTTTGTGTGCATCGCGATCGCAATATCGATCCTATTCTCCAGGTGCAGCAAAAGCTCTGGAAATTGGTAGGTTTCAAACTGGCACTCGTTATCCACAAATAAACAGTAGCGACAGACTTTGCTCGAAGAGTCGAATGCCTCTTCCACTGAGAAATAGAGATCGGCGCTACCACCAGAAACGGGCGCTGCCCCCGGAGGCAAGACACTCAATATTAATTCGAGCAATGCCGGACTAGTAGCGGTAAGAGTGATTG
>CAUYUB010000504.1:0-1345 GCA_963575685.1 Gammaproteobacteria bacterium
CAGTCATCTTCACGGTTCAGGAATGCTCGACCTGCTCTCGGTCATTGTCCACGCTGCCCTTGTCGTCAGCATCCCAGTCCTCGTCGCCAATGGCGGGGAGGCGGTGATGCATGTGATCGCCAACCATGAGTTCCACGCGATCCCCATCCTCACCACCCTAGCGCGGTTACAAGGGTTGCTGGCCGGTGGTCTTCTCCTCCATGCCAGCTTCGACGAAAGCTACTACGACCTCCAGGCGCTATTCGTACCGGCGAGCCGGTGGAATCTCACCATGAACCAGTTCCTGTTGGAACGGGCCAACCTCTTTGCCTATGACCCGGAGCCGTTGTTGAATCTGCTCCGGGAACAGCCGTGGAGTGGTCGGGGTCTGCTCGTAGCGCTCGTGGTGGTGGTGATACCGACTTTGCTGGTAATGATGTGCCTGCGTTTTTGGAAGCTCTGGGATGCGTTGCGGGGGATGGTGGCATGCGCGGGCACGGCTTTGTGGTCGGCTTGGATAACTGTCTACCTGGTTTGCTTGGTCTTCTGGGGCTTGTATCTTCTCAACTACTGGAGTTTGGCGCTCTTGGCGGTATATATCCAGTATCAACGTAGCCGCGGGGGGCACCATTGAAATCGAATTTTTCGGTATGACCCAATAAAAGAGGGGAGCCGTAAGGCTCCCCTCTTTTATTTCGGAGCCACGGAAAATCACCGTGGCATTTTCATTAGGGGGTGATGCGCCCCGCAACTGCGCTGGAGACACTAGGAACACGGTTGTTCTTGCGATACATATAGTCGCCGACTAAGCCACCTACGACGGCACTCGTCATCATTGGGAATTGGCTGGTAGTTACGGAACGGACAACGACCGTAGTCCCCATCCTACCTACCGCCCTGCCTACCGCTCCGGGTACGGCGCGGCCCACCATAGCGCTTCCCGGCAATAGGTTATAGACCAGAACACCGGCGAGGGTGCCTAGCCCGATAGACAATACCCGACTATCAAAGAGAGGAACTTCAGCATTATTTTCTGCTGCCTGGTTAACCGCATCAATGGCTTGCATTGCCGCAGGAGGGACAGCCTGGGGGGCCAGTGCCGGTACCGGAGCCGCGAGGGCGGCGGTGGGTCCGGCGAGGGCGATGGACAGGATAACAGGGGCTAGCCTTTTAGTTGGCTTCATCGGTACGTTCTCCAGTTGGTTAGTAATTAGGTACATCACGGGGTGTGACCGAGGAGTGCCACCGCAATCCCGGACAAGGAATTATAAGCGGCGTCCACGGCAAGCCGCCCGAAGGCCTCTATCACCCAACTGACAACAAGATCCGAGGCACGACCATCAACTAGCGTACTCTCTTCCACGGC
>CAUYUB010000505.1:0-1337 GCA_963575685.1 Gammaproteobacteria bacterium
ACCGAGGCCGCGGCCAGTTTCTTGTGCAGATAATCCCGGATCTCGAGGTCCATATTGAGATAATCCGGAAAATCCTTGCTGTTGGCATACCACTTGGCATTCCAGTCGCGGACGATACCGAGGCGAATGCCGATCGGATTGACTTTGTGACCCATGCTGACCCCGGTTACTTGTCTGTGACCGTCACGGTAATGTGACTCGTGCGCTTCAGAATATGCGAGCCTCGCCCCTTGGCACGAGCGTGCATCCGCTTGGCAACAGGCCCGCCGTTGACCCAAATGGCGGCTACCCGTAGGTCATCGACGTCGGCCCCTTCATTGTGCTCGGCATTGGCAATGGCCGATTCCAATACCTTCTTGACGATGCCTGCAGCCTTTTTATTGGTAAAGGTGAGGACATTGAGCGCCCGACCCACCGGTAGACCACGGACCAAGTCCGCGACCAAACGGGTCTTTTGCGCCGAGATGTGCGCGTAGCGCAACGTAGCTTGTGCTTCGGCCATAGCGGACCCCGTCACTTCTTCTTGGTCTTTTTGTCCGCCGCATGCCCCTTAAAAACGCGCGTCGCGGCAAACTCGCCCAGTTTATGGCCAATCATGTTCTCGGTAATCATCACCGGTACATGGGATCGACCGTTATGGATAGCAATGGTCAGCCCGATCATATCCGGCACGACCATGGAGCGGCGCGACCAAGTCTTAACTGGCCGTTTGCTCCCAGAGGCCGAAGCCCCTCCTTTTTCCAGATGTAGATCGACAACAACAATGGAACGTGGCACTTTCCGACCTTCTTGGCCTATTTCTGATGATAATACGACATGATTCGCGCCTTCCATTGTGATACGACCCTTGTTCAGGGGCTGACCGGATGACACCACCGAGGTGATCCCGCCACCACCATGAGGATGGTCCACCGGGTTCATGGCCACACCGCGCACGGTGGGCCGAATGCCGCGCCAACGTTTGGCACCGGCCTTCCCCAGGGAAGCCAAGGAATGCTCTTCGTTACCTACTTCACCGATGGTCGCCCGACACTCGGAATGGACCTTACGCATCTCACCGGAGCGCAACCGCAAGGTTACGTAGGCACCCTCACGCGCGATGAGCTGGGCGGAAGACCCCGCACTCCGGGCAATCTGGGCACCCTTCCCGGGCTTCATCTCCACACAGTGGACCTGCGAACCGACCGGCACATTGCGCAGAGGCAGGCAGTTACCCGGCTTGATGGGGGCCTCGTTACCGGAGACAACCCCATCTCCTACCTTGGAGCCCTTGGGAGCGATGATGTAACGCCGCTCACCATCGGCATACAGAATCAGGGACAAGGACGGGATTCCGG
>CAUYUB010000506.1:0-1335 GCA_963575685.1 Gammaproteobacteria bacterium
ACGGGGGGGAGGGGAGTACCGCACGAAATCGACCCGTAGCCTCCAGCGCCGAAACCAATAGGGGTGACAACATTCGTTGCGGAGAGTCAACCCACTGATTTTTAGAATAATAATCCAAGCGGTAGGGCTTTTTGACATAGGAGATCCCGGTGGTGTCAAAGCCGGCTTGCGCTGTCGGGGAAGCTATCACGATCACCGCCCCCGTCTCTCGTACCGCAGGGCTGCCGGAAAAGGTTGCTTCCAGTAGATAAGTTTGCGTCGACTCGCCATTGGTCACGGTCAATAAATCACCACAACCAGTTAGGGGTAGAGCCGAGAAAAGAACAAAAACCCATCGACAAATAAGACGAGGAGCGCTGCAGAGGCTACTCATGTAGAATCTCTCCCTTCTCAGACATTATTGCCCCTAGCCTGTTCGGGCGGGACCTGCCGGTGACGGAACGCAACTACTACCATCCTTGGTACCACAATGCACCACTGCTACACAAGCAATTGGGCGTAACTCTGCTGATACTTATGCGGTTGCGTGTGATTTCGCGGTTGGTTCAACTGACATCACTTCCTTCATCGCACCGTCCCACCCGAGAACATCGGATGGCCGCCATTGTCCAAGAGATAATCTATCTGCTGTGCTCCATATTGCAAAAAACAACTCAAAATTGGAGGTGATTCATGCGTACAAAGAAAGTCAATACCCTCGTCTCGGCTGATTCCAAGACTCCCTCCACCATATCCCCCCATCAGGATTCTTGGCAGGTGGAACAAATCCATGCCAATCAGCGTAATGCCGCATTATCGCTACGACGAGAGGTAATCTTTCATGATTCGCTCAAAGAGGGCGGCACCGGCCCGGAGATGGTGGTTATCCCAGCCGGGACTTTCTTGATGGGGTCACCGGAACAGGAAAAAGATCGCGCCCACGACGAACGTCAGCATTTGGTCACCATTGCCAACCCCTTCGCCATGGGACGCTATGCCGTTACCTTTGCCGAATACGATGCCTTCTGCGCCGCTACCGGACAAAAAAAACCACCGGATGCGGGCTGGGGTCGTGGCCGTCGGCCGGTCATCCATGTCTCCTGGAATGATGTGCTTGATTATTGCGAATGGCTCTACGATCAAACCGGACATTCCTATTGGCTGCCTACGGAAGCGGAGTGGGAGTATGCCTGTCGGGCGGGCACCATCACTCCCTTTTCCTTTGGGACCACGCTCTCCCCACACCAGGTAAATGATGAAGACGCCAACCTTAAAAGCACGATTGAGGTAGGCAGTTTGTCCGCCAATGCCTTCGGTCTACACGAAATGCACGGCAATATTTGGGAATGGACCTGT
>CAUYUB010000507.1:0-1334 GCA_963575685.1 Gammaproteobacteria bacterium
GACCCTGGATTATGTGCTGGGCATCACTAAAGCCTACACCACACGGGTAGGCGGAGGGCCTTTTCCCACGGAGTTGTTCGATGCCGTGGGTGCGCATTTATCTCAGCGCGGTCATGAATTCGGGGCGACGACCGGACGGGCACGCCGTTGCGGTTGGCTCGACATTGTGGCGCTACGCCATGCCGTTCAACTCAACAGCGTGACTGGACTATGTGTTACCAAGCTTGATGTGCTGGATGGGCTGGAGGTAATACGTCTGGGGGTGGGTTACCGTTGTGGTGGCGTGGTGCGTACCACACCTCCGGTGGGAGCCGAGGATTATGCGGCCTGTGAGCCGGTCTATGAGGAGATGCCGGGCTGGCAGGAATCCACCGTAGGTATTACCGAACATGCCGGTTTACCGGCGGCGGCGAGGAACTATCTTGCGCGTGTTGAGGAATTGGTGGAGGCCCCCATCGACATCATTTCTACCGGTGCCGATCGGATGCAGACCATCATCCGTCGTCATCCGTTTGATTAAGTGGGTAACGGTGAATCCCATCAGCCCCAATATTCCCCTGTCATTGGCCAAGTCTTTGCAATAAATACTATTAAGACTCCCCTTCTTTCCGCCTCCTGATGGTAAAGAGACGGAGAGAAGAGGTGTAGGGAAGGTTCATCAGGATCAGGACAACCTATTGGCCCTTCAATTCCTGCCAGCCTTTAAAGTACGAGCACGCTTGGGCGGGAGAGCCGCTGCTGTCTTCCAGGACCTTCGCTTGGAGCATACGGGTAGAGGCATCCATGATGGTGTATTCCACCAGCATGGAGTTGGATTTAATCAGACCCTTATAGAAAATCTTTACCCGGGCGGTCTCTTTATCTCCTTGGCGGCTGGGGGCTGCGGCGATTTCAGCCTTGGCGCTCTTGAGGTCTACCGTGGGATGTGCGCATTTCAACGTATCGTCGACAGCGAATTTGAGATAGTCGAAGGCATAGGCATGGACGGGGAGGACCAAAAGCAGGGCGAGCAGTGATTTCTTCATGGATAACCCCTCATAACGGGATGAGTAATGGGTGAGTAAAAACGTCTTCCCAATTCCAGGTGGAGGCGGAAAAAGATGGGAAGTCCGCTATAATAATAAATAGAGAGGAAATATTCAAGAAAGATTAAAATGCCCAAATGTCTGCCAGGCTTCCATGTCTGGGAAAATGGTGAAATAACGATTTTGATTCAGGCAGTTGTATTGATATTCTGACCGACACCCGCAACCGGGTAAGGAGTAGCGGCGCTACCAAATGATGGGCTGACGGAGTTGATGAGGGCGGTAGCGCTCTGGCGTTCAATATCCATG
>CAUYUB010000508.1:0-1331 GCA_963575685.1 Gammaproteobacteria bacterium
GCGCGCACCGGGATCCCCGCTCATGCCATCCGGCGCCAGGTACGCTGGCTAGAGCTTCCCTCAGAGGTCCTCGATGCATGGAAGGCCGGCGGCATCACCCAATCTCACGTTGAAATGTTCACCCGAGTTGCCGATCGCAACCAGACCATGGAACTCCTGGCCCAGTGCGTGCGGTCCAAGCTGACCGTGCGGGAACTGTCCGAGCGGATTGGTAACGTCTCGCCTGAACTCGAGCGCGGTTTTTTCGATAAGGCCGTCTGCCAGACCTGTCCCTACAACAGCGCGGTGCAGAGCAGCTTGTTCGTAGGCTTCGAGACCCACCCGGGCGCCAAGTGCGGCAACCCGGCATGCTTCGAAGCCAAGCAGGGATTTTTCCTCAAGGAGAACTGGGCGCAGAGCAAGTTGGCCAAGGAGTTTGGCACCCGCGGTTTCCTCTTTGGCCACCGCTCCGAAGGGAACATCGAGATGATCCTCGGTGACGCTGGCCAGCGCTGCCTGGTGTGCGATCAGTTCGTTTCGATGCTGCGCCTGACCGGCGCGGTGGTAAGCGGATATGCCAAGGCTTGCAACGGCCCCAACAAGTGCTTCGAGGAGGTTTACAACGGAGCACCTCCCGTCCCGGCCAAGCAGGAAGCCGCGCCTCTGAAAGAGGAACAGCCCGAGAAAGTCAAGGAAATCCCGAAGCCGGCCGCCGCCCCTGTGGCCACCCCGTTACCCGCACATGCAGCTAAGTCTCCTGCAGCCCCTGCACCTCCTATAGAGGAAACCGGTCCCGTCCTCAATACGTATAGAGGCGAGAGGTCCCGCGAGGAGTTCCTGAAGCCCCTGCTCCCGGCTGCCATCATGGCCGTCGAACTGGATGATCACCGAATCGCCCGACTGTCGCTTCTGGCCCTGGTCTCGGCATCCCGTGAAGCCAAGGCAGCATTTACCGAACAGTTCGGCAACGAAGGCGGAACCGCTCCCCCCGATCTGGCGGCATTCATCTTTGGCAAGCTGCTCCCCGAGCAGGTGGTGGCGGCGCTGCAGGTGTCGGCCGCCGGGCAAGTGATGGGGGGCGGGACCGGCAAGGCCCGCGCGATCGTGGCCTCTCACTTTGGTATCAGCCTCGAGGAGAGCTGGACCTTCACCGGTGCCTACCTCAACGAGCTCAACAAAGGCGAGATAGTGCGCGTCGGCGAAGAGCCGGGCGTCCAGTTGTGGACCGATCCGAAGGTGATGGCATACCGCGAGGAGCACCACAAGGGCAAGGCGCTCCTGAGCCTCAAGAAAGAGGAACTGATCGACATCGTCCTCAAGAGTGGCGCCGACCTGGCCGGGAAGGTCCCGGC
>CAUYUB010000509.1:0-1329 GCA_963575685.1 Gammaproteobacteria bacterium
CTACTTTTAACTTTGCCAACGTCATGCCCACCAATTCTTTGGTCGGCTCATGGCCCTTGGCATAGAGCATCAGCACCCGGGCCAACGGTCCCACCTCCATCGACTTTCCCTTCCAGCGTGGGCTCTTGAGCCAGGAGTATTTGGCGTCTACGTCCAAATACTCATAAGGTGGTTTTGGCCCCGTATAATTTAATTCAGTTTCCCCATGATAGGGATGCAGGCCCTTTTTATCACCCGCACTGTATTTGTACCAAGAATGGGTTACAAATTCCTGGACCTCCTCGGCATTGTTGAGATCGACCGGATGGATGGTGTTGAGGTCACGATTCAGAATGGCGCCGCGCGGGAAGAAGAAAGAGTCCGGCGTATCGATATCTTTGGCCGGCAGATCGCCGTAGCATAAAAAGTTACCCAAACCTTCGCCCCGTGCCGCCCAATCCTTATAGAATCCCGCGATTGCCAGCGTATCCGGGACATAGACTTGGTCTACGAATTCCTGCATCTGATGGATGACGTTTTGGACGATTTGCAGTCCCACCATATTGACCGCCGTAGCATCTTGGCCGCCGCGTGGCGCTCCTCCGGGGAGATGGGGATCAACGCTGATGGCGCAGGGTACGCCGCCCACCACGAAATTAGGATGGGGATTCTTACCACCGAAAATAGCGTGCAGTTTTACTACCTCACGCTGCCAGGCGAGCGCCTCCAGATAGTGAACTACTGCCAACAGATTTGCCTCCGGTGGCAACTTGTAGGCAGGGTGACCCCAATAGCCGTTGGCAAAGATCCCCAACTGCCCGGCCTCTACAAATCCCTTTACCTTCTTTTGCATGTCCTCAAAATAACCGGGCGAGGATTTCGGCCACTTGCTGATACTTTGGGCCAATTGCGAGGTAGCCTTGGGATTGGCCTTGAGGGCTGAGACCACATCCACCCAGTCCAAGGCATGCAGGTGATAAAAGTGCATGACATGGTCGTGGATATACTGCGCCCCAATCATGAGATTACGGATTAATTGGGCATTGTGAGGGATGGGATAGTGGAGGGCATTTTCTACCGCCCGAATCGAGGCCATGGCGTGGACCAGGGTACAGACGCCGCAGATTCGCTGCGTATAGGCCCAAGCGTCGCGGGGGTCACGGCCGCGCAGAATGATTTCGATACCGCGTACCATGGTACCGGCGCTGGAGGCACGGGTGATCTTACCGGCATCGTCCGTTTCCGCCTCAATGCGCAAATGACCCTCAATACGGGTAATCGGATCGACGACGATTCGTTGTGTGGTAGCCATCGCTCCCCCTATTGACCTATGAAATCGGAAAGAATGCG
>CAUYUB010000510.1:0-20427 GCA_963575685.1 Gammaproteobacteria bacterium
CCTGGCGCTGCTGATGGCTCACCGGTGAGCGACCTGGCCGAGAGGGGAGGCTGGCCGCCGCTGAGAAGCCACTCCAGGCGTCCACCGTTCTGCGTCAAAGGGTGAGGCAGCCCCAGAGGACCCCTACCGTCCCTCGCCGGCAGGAGAGCCGCTCCTGGCGCTGCTGATGGCTCACCGGTGAGCGACCTGGCCGAGAGGGGAGGCTGGCCGCCGCTGAGAAGCCACTCCAGGCGTCCACCGTTCTGCGTCAAAGGGTGAGGCAGCCCCAGAGGACCCCTACCGTCCCTCGCCGGCAGGAGAGCCGCTCCTGGCGCTGCTGATGGCTCACCGGTGAGCGACCTGGCCGAGAGGGGAGGCTGGCCGCCGCTGAGAAGCCACTCCAGGCGTCCACCGTTCTGCGTCAAAGGGTGAGGCAGCCCCAGAGGACCCCTACCGTCCCTCGCCGGCAGGAGAGCCGCTCCTGGCGCTGCTAACGGCCATCGGCTGGTGGTCTGGTCGAGAGGGGAAACTGGCCCAGGAGTGGATCGCTACGCCCGTTAACAGCGTTAGCGTGCCTTGTTAACTTGTGTTAATGGAAGCGTGGAAGCCGCCTAGGCAACACTGACATTCGCAGTGTTTCGTCGAGAGCGCAACCAGCGCATAAATCCACCAGTCTCCCATCCCAATCGCCAGGCCAATATACGCGGAAATCAAACCGGCAAGAACGGGAGTGCCAATATCCACAACCAGTAGTCGGACAATGATGTTTTCATTATTCGCGCGTTGCAGATGGTTGATCACTCCGCCCCATGCCGAAAGCAAAAACAAATAGATCCAGGAATAGAACGTCGGATCGTGTTGTGGACCATTTTGCTGCATTGAGAAAGCTCCAATGCCATTACGTTTCACAAGTAAGCCTTAGATCTGACGCCTTAGGATGTATTGGTTCG
The DNA here is from genome assembly GCA_963575685.1 of Gammaproteobacteria bacterium. GTDB lineage: Bacteria > Pseudomonadota > Gammaproteobacteria > CAIRSR01 > CAIRSR01 > CAUYTW01. The sequence continues at coordinate 930 of CAUYUB010000510.1, forward strand.
CGCAAAACGAATAAGGAGTTGCCGTATGTTTAGTCCATCGCTGGATTAACTGGTCTGAAGATAGCCCTGCGTGACCATCCAATCGACGATACGCTTCTTCTCGGCCTCCGTGTTGGCAGCGGCGAGGATATCATTCGGACCCAATCCAATCTGGCCTTGACTCGCATTCGGTGAAGCCCAGGCCATGAAGGCGGTTGCCGCGCCCGAATTGCTCTGGAGGATGGTCTGGACCATGCCGAATTGCTGGTGAAGCATTTGCTCGGCACTCGATTGCATCAAACCAAGACCTGCCAGGCTAATGGAAAGCGCCGTGCTATAGCCCAAGTTACGAAATGCGTTGTAAGTCCCCGTGCTCGTCGCAATCAGAGAGGCGGCTTGACTGCCCTTGGTTTGGTCACTGACCAGCAAGGAGCACATCTCATCCAGCGAGATGGCCCTTCCAGCTCCCCATTCGCTATAGCCAGCACGACTATCCTGAATTCCGTAGCTGTCCATAAATGCCCTCCAATCCCAGCCTATTCAGGATATTCTGTTGTACCGCCGACAATGGAGTTAACGAACGGAATACTTCATTGCCGACACCATCCAGAATAATCGTCAGACTGATATTAGAAAAAGCCTTTAGGATACGCTCAGCGGTGGGTTTGTCCGTTTTTTTCTTCCGATTTTCAGGATGGAGATCAGGCAACCTAGATTTATCCGCCTGCAAGGAGCGACGGACGACGAATTCAAGCAGGGTCAGTACTCGAACGCCAAAAGTTAGTAGGTACGTCAAACCCTCAATTTGATCATCACGCTTTACAAATAACGGCGCAATGTTCAAATAACTTTTAAGACGATTAAAAATCCGCTCAATACGATATTCGTTGCGGTAGGTTAGTATCGCATCGTTGAGCGATAATGCCGTTATGGTTGTGTTGGTAACGAAGGCTTTCCAACCGAAGTGCTGGCAAGTAATGGTGATGGCTTCCTCGTTACGCTCCACCTTAATAATTTGGTAGCGAACCCTTTTTATTTCCCGCTGCTCCCGGTTCGCTGAACCCCGCCCTTTACCGACATAGCGGGTATGAACTTCGCATTGTTGTTCGTAGTCAACGTCCAACAATCCCTCCACGCGATATTTTTTCAAAATCGCGGCAATCGCCTCCTTTAGGCTATCCTCTTCCTTAAATTGGCGCTTACCTCTACCCACCGGTGGAGTGAGATTTTCTATTGCTTTCCGCGCAGCCTCCAGCCGTTGCTCCAATCCTTGTTCCTGTTGCTCGGCATGGGCTGGAGAACACACAACGATCACCCGTTCTTCCCAAGTTATTGTTTTATCATCTATCTGGGCGCTTTGAGAACGCTCGAATTCATAACCACAAGCAGCCAGCACCGTTTTTCCTTTATCATTTTCGCGAAATATTGGTTCGAGAGCTCCGTTCCGATCTTTTTCTAGTCCAATATTTATCCATTCAGGAATTTCCTTTGATGTTATGCCTGTTCTGGGTAGTGGCGACAGATAAAAATCACCTCCCTCTACAATTTTTGCGCGGATCTCCAATGCACTCATCTTACAATCCCCCACGAACAACAATCCTGTCTTCTTTAGGGTGTCCTTTACTCGTTCGATAAGCCCACGGTATAAGCCATCATCCGCATTTTCCCCAGATACAACTTCTGTCACCAAGGGTATACCCAAAGGGTCTAATGACGCCGCTGCCAACTTTATTTGCGGTAAAGTTGGATCGTCCTTGGTGTGTCCGAATTGCATCAGGCCATCGTCCTTGATTTTGTGGTGTCCAGATACTGTGGTTGGATCGCAACGCACAACCTCCTTCTGCAATTCATATACTTCTATACAATGTTCACTCAAATCACGTTCCACCGCTTGCCATATATTGATATTTCCTATATGCCGAAGGAGATGCGATAGCCTGTCATCATCAAAATCCAATGTCTCTATTGGTTGCCCCGTCAATGCGTTTAAGGTGTTAGCCATTTCGGAGACGTATTGTGCCACCGAAATTTTACGGTGGTCTCCTTCGCTCAGGATGTAGGATAACCATATTACTGCTGTCCATCCCCAACTCAATTTTCGTTGTTTCCCATGCTTGGGAATGTGTTTGTCCAATATTTCCGGCAACCCCATCCTTATCATCTGTCCTATTAACAGGGGCACGTCTCCTACCCGTTCAGTGATAACAATCAATTTATCCTTATCGGAAAGTTGTTGCGTCGCACTGCTTTGGCTGGCTATCATTGTGGTTATCTGGGATGACTGGATATCCGGCAATGATTGCAAGTTGTTGTTTACTAGGCAATTCCTTATCCCAACGGGAAATTAATGTTTACTGTTCCAGGTATAGCGAATGGAGAGTTCCAGATTGAACTTTCGTGTAGAGGGTATTGAGATAGACCTGGCTGCTGGTGAGCGTGGTTACCGAAACCGGATCACTGAATTCACCGATGATTCCGGGATTTCCTTCGACGGGTTTGATCTTGTACGTGTATTTGCGATTGCCGCTTGCATTGGGAATGGTATCCACAAACGAACTGGCATTGCGGGTCCGTGCATTGGCACCCGTACCAGTTGTGATCGGGGTTGCGGTCCCGACCTGAATGAAATCCCCATTGGGATTCGCATCGGTGTCTTGACGATAAATCCAATACCAGGTCGGGCGAGTATCGGCACCCGTAGCCCACTTGATGGTGACGCTGGTTTCCGAAGTGGCGGTTGCCCGAAGATTGGTGGGAACACTTGGCAGCAGGCTGTCCCAGTTAATGGTTGGAGTAAAGCCGACCGTCACCTGGGGCGGCGCATAGTTGAAAGGATCATCAACAGTGGAAAGTGGATAGGTATGCGAGTTTTGATTCGCGAAGGTTTCGCCACTCCCAGTCACAGAATTGAGAATATTCCATTCGTAATCGGTGCTGTAGATCACCTCCATTTTGAACGCATCCAGCTTACGAATATCTCCGACCCGCCATGTGTCATATCAACGACCTCATAGACGAAGCCAAATGTTACGAAGAAGTCAGGCGGATACGCTGGCCCAGCGGGGTGTGCTGCCCAAAGTGCACATCCAACAAAATCAGCAAACGCGGCAAAAACCATCGACAACAGGAATGCCGGCGTTACTCATGCCAAAACTGTGGGAACCGGTTTGACGATCTGACGGAGACCATCTTCATGGGGCGGCACCAGCCATTGTCGGTGTGGTTCTCCTACCTGTACCTGATGGGGTTGAACATATCAAACCGCCAGATCGCCATGGAGTTGAACCTGAACGAAAGCGATGGTCAAGCAATGGCGAATCAGTTGCGAGATGGTATCGTCAAACGCCGTCCCAAAGCACATATCAAGGGCAAGGCGGAATGTGACGAGGTGTATATCGTAGCTGGACATAAAGGCCAGCCCGACCGGATCGAGGGCCGGGCTCCGCGCCGTAGGCGGCTCAAGGGAGCACCCGGCCGGGGCACGTTGGAGAAGGATAAACCGCCGATCTTTGGCATGCTCGAACGCGGTGGCGAGGTCCGAATTATCATGCTGGAGAACGTGCAGCAGAAAACCATCCGGCCACTCATAGAAGAGACCATCGAACCTGGGACGCTGATCTATACCGACGAGTACGTGATCTATAACGCCTTGGAGGAGTGGGGCTATGAGCACGCGAGCGTTTGCCACGGTCGCGGGGAATATGCTCGCGACGAGGACGGCGATGGTTTCCATGAGGTCCATGTCAATACGATCGAGGGATTTTGGTCGCTGCTGCGTTCCTGGCTACGTCCTCATCGGGGCATTTCCCAGGAGAAGTTGCCGATTTACCTGGGATTTTTTGAATTCGTACATAACACCAGGCGGCGCGGTCGGGCTTTGTTGGGATCGCTTCTGGACATCCTGCTGCAACCGGCGCCATGTCCTCAAAACTCAATATGAGCCCATCGTGAATACCTCCTACTGCTTCTTTATAGGTCTGGGCGCAGCGCAGTCAGGACACCTGTCCAACAACATAGGCTCGATAATTCTTTGACTATCCCTACCGCATAATAGGTACCCATGTCATATCACCGTTTTGTCGTGTGCCGAGATCGTTGACTAGATGGTAATTTATAGGGAGGTATGGATTAGGAGGTGATTCGCTGGAACCACCGTTTCGTGAATAGACCCCTAAAGCGCGAGAACAAGTTTCAAACCTTCTTCAATACGCTGCATGACTACGGACGGTAATGCCTTCACTCGCGATGAAAGAATTACCTTATCTACAGTGATGATTTGTGACACATTGACGACAGAAGGTTTCGGCAACCCTGACTCAGACTTTGAGATACGGACATTTCCTGGCGCTTCTGCCAAAGCCAAATTAGAGGTGATTACGGCAACGATTACCGTAGCGATGCGACTGTCCGTAAAAGAATTTGCCTGAACGACCACCACCGGATGCATTAGTCCTGGGCCAGATCCTATTGGATCTGGCAACGACGCCCACCAAACCTCACCACGTTTCACGGCCAAGCATCTGAAATTGAGCCTTCATTACAGCAGCCTCGACCCCTTCAGCCTCTTGTCCATAAATAGCATTAAGTTTTTGTGTAATAGCAACCTTATGCCGTTGGTTGAGGTACTCGGAAAGCGCCTGGGCGTATAGCTGACTGCGCGAAACATGCAACTGATCCGCAAGTTCTTCGGCGGCAGTAAAGAGAGGATCAGGTAGGGAGATGGCGACTTTCATAGCGCGGCCACGGTATTACCATAGTTATACCAATGCAACACCTCAACGATAGCTAATTATCGGTAGTTCCAACATCCTGGCAACCTCCGTAATAACCAGCAGCGCATGGTATTAAACCTCAGACGTGCCGCACCATTAAATTGATTAACCTTTATTTTCCTTTTTTGATTTCTTTTCGGCTTTCTTTTCTTTTTGGGTCTTCGCGGGTTTCTTTTTTGTTTCTTTCTTACTGTCTACGCCTTTAGCCATAAATTTCTCTCCTCATAATAACCAAACTTTATTTTTTGGTATGTCTTCATTCAGATCCGCCATCAGATCCTCAAGTTAGTGCAACATTCTTTCTGTAATTTCCAATCCACCGGTATCGGTGTCAGCTTCGTGACCTCTCACGCCGCTCGGCGTAGGTGCATGTCTACATGGATGTCCTCGAACGGGCACCGCAGAGTGCCTTCTGGCATACGCTCGATGAGCCCCAGGGATACCAGAATGGCCGCATCTTCCTGTATCTGTTTCAGGTCTCGTCCCATCCATCGCGCTAAATCACGTGCCGGTATTTCTCCCATTCTATTTAAGGTATGCAAAATAGCCCATCGGCGTTCCGTTAGTTGCCCAAAGAATGCCGCTGGTGTTTCAAAATTCAAGGTCTCTCCCTGATATACCTCGGAACTGAAGGCGCGCCGCGCCGCCATACGTAAGGCACCTTGCCAATCAGAATTTATCGTAATGGTCAGTGTCCGCTTTTCCATTGCTCTACCTCTTGAATAAAATCATCGATCAATCGGTCCACGTTGACAAATAGGTAGGAGATTTCTTGCTCGCCCACATGCTTGTGATCACCCTTGCCTCGTTCATTATCAAAACCAATGACTCGTTTGCCATCAACAACGTAAACGAGCCGATACTTATAGCCGCGTTGTGACGGAGGCACCGGTGTCGGTACACACCAAACTACCATTTCAATTCCGTTACCATCATCGGAAATATTGCGAAAGTTGGTAATCAACTCGGCTTTCATGTCTGAAATTATATCAAACAATTATGGCGTTATCCGCCGACTACGACTGTTGGGTCACGGATGTTACCGGTACTTGCTCTTTCGTATCTCTGTAAACAACTGATGCTGTGTTTACAACATAGCTGCGCACGAATGTTGCGCTTAATTAGCGATTCTGAAGAACGGCCAATTTCGCCGCGGCCCCACGGCGAGCCGTTAGCTTTTCGCTATACCGCGCAACCATAACGGGTGTTTTCCAGCCCCCCTGCCTGCATGACCTCGCCAATCTCCAAGCCTGCAGCCACCATATCCTGCGCTGCCCCGACGCGACAGGAGTGCCCGGAGATGCCTTTGACGTCCGCCCCAATCCTTTTAGCGAACCGCTTAAACGCCCGGTTGACACCCTTCTCGCTGAGACGTTCCTCCAGTCCACCAGCGTTATTGACCCCTCGGAACATCGCCCCCTGGGTATGCCCGGCCGTATTCAGCCACTCCTTGACCATCACCACGGTATCCGCGCCTTCCTGGTCGGTCTTACTCTTCCTGACCAAGATGGTACCGGTACCATCGTTGGCGAAGGAGAAGTCCCCAACCATAAGGGCGGCAATCTCCGACCGCCGGCAGAGGGTGTCGTAGGCGACGGCGAGTATCGCCAAATCGCGCCGGTCCCGCAGGGTCCCTTCGTGGGCGAGCAGCATCTTGTCCACCAGCCCCCGATTAAGCGCCCCCGCTTGACGCTGCCGAGTGCCCTTGGTGCGGGTGAGGCGCTTCATCGCCAGCCGCACCTCCAGCGACCCCGTAGGACTCTCCAACCCAGCGGCCTTGTGAAAGGTCGCGATGCTGGAGAGATAACGCCGGACCGAAGCGGTAGCATGGGTCTGGATCAATGCCTCCAGGAAGGCGACCAGCGTCTCGGGCGTCGCCGGCAGACTGGATAAGCCCCGCTCCGCGCAGAAGGCGGTAAAGCGTGCCACATCGGCCTTTATGGCCCGTTCAGTGTTCTTAGCGAAAGCACCGGTAGCGTGGCGGGCATAGTGTTCAAGCTTAGCCAGGACGCCGGCATCGATGGTCGTAGAGGCCGCCGAGGGAGTGATGGTAGCAAGGGAGTGGTGAGACATGAGGATATCCTTCTCTCAAAAGTATCTGCGCTAGCATTGCTCTCATAATAACCATTGGGGGAAACAGAAATGCCCGGCAATCTCCATGTTGGTATTATCTCGGTTAGCAGGTAGAGAAATCGCTGGTAACCGACTGACCAATAGCATGGTTCAACGTAGGCTCCTTCGTTTCTACCAGCTGCCCAATATTCCCCAGAACATCCGCTAGGTTGGTGCGTGCGATTTTTTCTTCATAGATATCCTGAAGGCGCATCCAATAACCGGGACCGGTACCGAAGGCTTGGCCAAGGCGTAGCGCCATTTGTGCAGTGATGGCGCGGGTACCGTTGAGAACGGCAGTTACCGCGTTGGTTGGCACATGAATGTGGTCGGCAAATTTGCGGGCACTCAAACCAAGGGCATCTAATTCGTCCTTGAGGATTTCTCCGGGGTGGATCGGTGGCAGATTGTCAATGGCGGGAATAGACATGATAGCCTCAATGGTAATCGACAATTTCAACATCCACTGCATCACCGGGTATTATTAGCGGATCACGGTCTGTCGGATCCTCGCTAAATACCCAGGAAAAACAAATACGCCATCGATCATTGATACGGATGCTGTATTGGTCGTTACGGTCTCCACCTAATGCCTCGAAGTGATTGGACGGAGGATTGCGCAACTCAACCAGCCGAACGGCCGCGTTCAGCTTGGTCAGTCCCTTCGCTGCTTGTCGATCAAAAGACTGAAACTCCTTGACCCGCTTACCAGCAGCAAAACTGGCTGTGCGTCTGTCCGCAAACGTTTTTATTGGCATGTGGCATTATTCGTTACGGAACGCGTAACGGTCAAGCCGCTACTTCGGCTACGCTCGCCGGCGTAGTGGTTTACGTCCAGCACCACCAGAAAGGCCATTCGTCGGCAACGGGACACTCGGATGCGGCTGTGCATCAACCTGGTTATGGCGTTTACAGACGCTGATCTCCGCTAGACGGCCTTCAGGATTCTCCGTCATCAGGCGAGCAGTGCCAGCGTTCTTACAGCGCGTACCGTTGAGATTCGCCGCCTGGCAACGAGTATCCACTGGGTAGCAAACCGGCGGGAGTGGGAATGTCTCTCGCTCGACCGGACCAGCGCCAGCTTCCGTTGGCGCAAGTGCCAGCTCCCTCTGGCCATCAGCGGGGTTTACTACGGTCAACGTTGCCGGCTCTTCCCGCCTCACCACTGCACCATCCCGCACGGGAGAATCAGGTTTTCCCTTGCCATTGGCCAATCTCCCGGTCAAACCCGTCAATAAAAGGCTCGGATGTGGCCTGAAGTCAGCTTGATGTCGCTTACAAGCGGTGAACTCTCCCCAACGGCCCTGCCGATCCAAGGCTTTGACGACCACCTCGCTCTTGCACTTACACCGTGAGCCATCCCGGTTCACCGCCTGGCAGCGTGGCTGCGGCGACTTGAAACATAAGATTGACCGGACAAACTCAATCGAGCTAGCAGCTTTGGCAGCATCTGCACTTATTCAGGATCATCACTGCCTACTGGAATTATTTTAGACTTATCAAACCGAACCCGTTCCCGAATCTCCTTGCCCGGCTTGAAATGAGGTGTGTATTTACCCTGAATCGGAACAGAGGCCCCTGTCTTTGGATTGCGCCCAATACGTGATGATCGGTAATGCAAGGAGAAAGCACCGAACCCGCGAATTTCTATACGATTTCCCGCTGCTAAAACCTGCGAGAGATGATCCATGATGATTTTTACCGCTGCCTCAACATCCTTATGGGCAAGCTGAGTCTGTTTGCTGGCAATGATGTCGATAAGGTCAGATTTTGTCATTATGAATTTTCATAAAAATGGTTTTTATGTATCAGAATCACTCTGATCCAAATTTACCAAACTCTCCAATCCATGGCGTTGCCTACCAATCTTGGAATCGGAATAGGCAATTGCAATCTTAGGTATGAGGTTGTTGGTAACCTGAACCTGAGCGGTGGGAAGTGATCTTGGGAAAGATGGCCATGACGAAGGGAGACCTCGGGATGGACGCGGACTCTCATGACGCTCCGAAGAGCTGCTACCCAACTTTGTGAGCACCAACTCGACTTCCTCATGGAGGATTTCCCGTAGTAGCCCCAACACCGCCTTGACCTCCTCCTGGACGAGGGCACGGTAGCGCTCCTCCGTTAACACCTGATTATTTGTGATGTTAGTAGCGGAACCCGCATTCTCTCGTGTCTCTGTAAACAACTGATGGGTTGTGTTTACGGCCGTGGTAGCGTCAGCCCTCTGTGCCAATATGCCCGAGACACAAACTACCTAAACAATTAATGAAGGTACTCGGAGCACAACATGAAAGAACAAACAACTCATCAAACGCAACAGCAACAGGCTAATGTCTGCCTTCCGCCACCGCCAGGAATACCGCTTCCAAATTCGGCGCATCGAGCAAGCGATCCGCGCATTGCTCCAACTCCTCCGACTCTGCCCTCGCTAGCCGCTCCACCGCCCATTCCGGCAGAGGACCAAAGCGGCGTTGTAACTGGCGCCCAACCAGCAAACCTGCTTCCTTGCGCATTCCCTGTTGCACCCACCGTTCTGCAATAGTCGGCATAACGCTATCCCCCTCTCTGAAATGTTCGTTTAAGACCTGCCGTAACCATTCTTCTTTCAATTCGTACGCTGAAGTCGTTAGATAATTCAGTATGATACGCATGAACTCCAATCTACCGGGCACCTCATTCCATTTGTTCACGGTTGCCACGATGTTCACGACCTGCTCCCGTATCTCCGGGCGGAAAATGTATTTGAGTGCCAATAACGCCGCCTTCGATACCACCCCAGCGGGAAGCGTTTTATCGGCGACCTGGGAAAGGTCCAGCAATTCATGCCGGAAATGCGGACGGTAGCGCTCCAGTACTACCGGTGCTTCGACCAATTCGGCCACATCAGCAGGCGCTGTCCAGTGATCCATGCCGTGGTAGAGCACCAGCGGAATCAGCGACGGTAGCCGCTGCTGCTTGAGCCAATCGCGCCAGATCTCAACCGCATAACGCAGTAGATCCAGTGCTACCCACCACTCCGGGCTACTCTTGTGCTCGACCAACAGATAGACCAGAACCGGCGAACCGTCGTACCCAGTGACCTCGAAGAGCAGGTCAGAGTGGTGCTCGCGTAGCTTCGGATCAACGAAGCTCCCCTTGGGTTTGTGGTGGTGAGGTCCAGTGTAGCCACCACCTCCGCCGGTAGGGCGCGCCGAAACAAGTCGGCCGCCGCTTTGGGACGGGAGAAGCTCTCTTTAAAGAAGCGATCGTGGTGGCTGACGGGAGTAGACATGGGGCATTGTAACCTCCGGGCGAAGGGTTACCAGTGTAACCGGGTCACTTATGGCGTGGAAGAAGCCTTTATTTATCAATAAATTGTTGATATTGAGGAGAACATCCGTATATCGTCAAGATACCACCGCTGACCCTAACGGGGCTTTTGTTATCGCTGGTACTGTCCAACCGACAATCACAACTAGCACTATCGGTGCCCAGAAGGTAAAAACAATACCACCTTTACCGATACCACCCCAAATAAGGATGGCAAGCGGAATTATACCTACAAGGTTTACGGTACCAATGATATTGGTACTGGTCCCTATAGCGATACCGCTAATGCAACCACGCTCGATGATAACCAAGTCTACCTTGCTGCGGTTGATGCCAAGATCCTAGCTGGAACGCCAATGTCCATTGACGAAGCCGCGTCTTGGTTCATCGGTGATAAGACGAATGGAAGTATTGCGGCCTCATTGATCGGTAGTGGTAAAGGTACCTATACCCAATTCCGTAACCTCGGATACAGTGCGACTATCGCTCGCCAGTTGACGGTTCTCGGTCTCATGCAGGCTAGCTCCGAGGCAATGCTTAATCAGCAATATACACACGCTCAACAGATTCTTAGCAGTAATTCCGGCGCTGCCGCCGATTCCTGGCCTGGGCTGCACCTGGGGCAGATCAGGGACAAATCGGTCTTGGTCCACTTGATATCATGAACGCTGCTGATACTGAAGCGGAACGGCAAAGAATCGTCAACTGGATGATCCAACAGGGCTACCTCCAGCCAACCGGAGTTACCACTTAGATAGCCATTAGGTCGCAACAAGTAAAGACCATAACGTTTGGTGAAATGCCAAGCGTTATGGTCTTGAACCATTCCAAATTCCAATTACACCAGAACCCAAGATACCGTAGATGAGCAGCGCGCTCCTGCGTCGCGCTTGCAGCCTTGCATCCATTACCCGCATTCACCGCAAAGTCAAAAAAATCCGCTTCGCGTTTGTGAAAGTCTTCTTGGGTGCCTTCCCGCTTAAAGTGAAACGCGGGAAGGCAAAAAAAACAGTAAACTAGCAGCGCTGTCATCCTGAAGGCATCCCTGCCTTTGTCCCTTCCCAAAGGACAAGAGTCCCAAAGATAAAGACAGCATCAAAGACAGAAGCATCACCACCAAGCAATCAACAGCACCACAGTAATTCACGCTATCGAATAGACATTATCGGAAACCCTTGCTATCTTCTGTGAAGCATTATTAACCACGCAAAAATAATTATGAGAGAAAAATAACTTCCTTCCCTCACGCAGCCAGGAGAATTAAATCAAGCATTAATTATTTTGTGTGAATTACGTTTAATATTCTAATCTGATGCATTACAAAATTTCGATAAAAATAATCTATATTTACGTGTCAGTCTTAATGGTTTATAAATAAAATAACACAACTTATACCATTAAATAACGATTACAAAACTAGACCCTAGCACCACAAAAAATTTAATAAGAACGATGCCTGTTAGAGTTTCGAAAATTATGCAATCCACACGCAAGAAACATAACTAAATCCCCATAATCTTCTTTAGTATTCCTAAAAATATCTTTCACAATATGCAGTCTTTTTATCCCAGAAATAACATGCTCTACGACAACGCGTATACTCGATATCAGCCTATTATCTTCTTTTTCTTTGCTAGTTAATTCTTTTCCTTTTGGTTTCTTCTTTGGTTGGATAGTATTAACGCCATCAAGCTCTAATCCTTGGAACCCCGTATCCTGAATAATGGTACTTCCTTCGGGAAGAATAATTTGAGATTCGTCAGCAATTTTTTTGTCATGTTTTTTGCCTTCTGTTGTTTCGCTTAAATACTTGATATCTCTATCAGAATTTCCAACAATAATTAAATTCTTGACGGTGTGTGTCTTTTTCTTACCGCTGTAATATTCTTTTTGTTCGTCTTTATCTTGTGGCCTATTTATGCGTCGCTCAGTGCCGTCAATAGAAAAATCTTGTTTTCCCTCAGATTGTAATTTGTCCAGTAACTCTGGGGATGTGCGTTCTGGCATAAAATCCATCGCCTCTAATGTATCTTTTAAAACATCACTAAGTAGATGAATCCAGTAATTAGCCTGAGGTTGGCTTAGCCCAAATAGAAACCCAAATATTTCTTGTAACGGATATGCTTTAAGATAGAATAATATGAAAAACAGTTTATCCTGTACTAAATTTAAGCGGGAAGGTCTTCCTCCCTTCTCGCCGCCAGCATTGTTATCCTCACCATCTTTACGTAAGCGATCATTTAGCGTTATCTCAAAATGCTTACACAAAACATCAAATTCAATCACGCGCAAACTTGTCATCGATAAGAATACCTTCTCATTATCTTTAACGGAATTATATGTGATTACAGCGCGGACGACTTCTATAGTTGTCTCGATAGTCATTTTTTATCTCTTTATATAATTGTGTTAATGTTAAAATATTATATTACAAACTGATGTTTCTAGCAAAAAATAGGTTTCCGATAATGTCTAATGTTTGCAGCGAAAAGACGGTCTTGTAATAGATAATAGAAAAGGCCGCCAGGATTCGAGCCCTGGCGGCCTTTTTGTTTCTGTCTTGCCTAACTCACGTCAACCATAGAGTTATTCCATCATCCTCCGGGCAGCATCGGCGAGGAACCCAGATCGGCTCATGCCCATGCTTCTGGCAGTAGAATCAATTCGTGCAAGCAATGCCTCATCCATGGTTGCGTTGAAACGCACGGCCCGACCAGGCAAATCCACACGGACAAGGATGCGCGCAACTTCGTCGATTTCGGAATCACGGGCAATGTTGTCTAATGGTGTTGGGTTGGGTAGATCTTCGCCATCCTCCAAAAGACCACCAACATGCAGGGAAGCGGCCTCCTGGGAGGAAAAAGCCGCGTCTTCTATCGTATCACCCGCGGATGTACAACCCGGCAGGTCAGGGAAAATGACTCCATACCCAGAGATGCCGCGTTCAATGATGGCTGGATAGTAGCGAGTTGCCATTACACCTCCTCACTTACCGGAGAGTTACGCCGGTCTTGCGCTCAATGTCCTTGATGACGCCGATGGTCAGGTCCTTTGCTGGATGCTTGACTGTGACTCGGCCTGGCTTGGTCGAATGTTTGAACTGATGGTGTGAACCCTCGACGTTCACCAGATACCAGCCGTCATCCTCGATCTTCTGGATTGCTTCACGACTGCTGATACTCTTGACCATGGATCACTCCAAGCTGATGCGTATATTATACACATCGGTCTTGCATATACCTATCCGTAGTCGGCCATCCCTGGCCATTGCAGCCTAGCGAATAACTAGCCGCGTGCCCTGGATAAGCTTTGCCCCTGGGATATTAAGACCAGCGGCCAGCGCGTTTTTAATCGCTGCTCGGTCCATTCGCACTTCGGTGACCTCGTGTAGGTATTCAGCCGGGATCATATCGCCATCAAATACATCCAGACTGGCCGGGTTCTTCTGGATAGACAGAACGAACCAAGCCGACGTGACTTTCTTTCTCCCGATGGATTCCATCCCATACTTCACATACTCACGTAGCCATTTTGCGCGGTTCTCTAGTGCGCGGCGGCGTTTATCCATTGCGTCTTCAGCCGCCTTGATTGCTTCGGCTTCGATTTCCATTTGCCGGGCGAAGGCGGCAATGTTGACAGCCTTCTGGTCAAAGTCTCCTTCTAGCGCCTCAATGGTATCGTTCACCGCTTCTGGTGGGATATCTACCTCTGGGTTGGTTAAAAAATCTAGGGCTTGCTGGTAGGCAGCGGCGATTTCATAAAGTTTCATCTGCTTGTCCTCTCGCTGAGCGTTGGCGGTGGTTAGCTAGTTTCCGGTTAGCAACTCTTTGCGTTCAGCGCAATAGTTTTTTAGAGCGCGGATATCATTGGGACATAATGAGCTAAGAATCAGTTGCTCATTCAAGTTCCACCAACGGTACAACGAGAAAACATCACAAATTAAGGCTGCCTCCTTCTTGAACTTATTCAAGTTTGATGCATTACTATTACCGGCAGTAGTACCGGCTGCGGTAATTTTTGCACCGGCGGTGGCAGCGGTTTGTGCTGCTTTGTGTTTCTTGTCTGCTTCAAGTGCTGCCTTTTCCGTCGCTTCCGCCTTTGCTACTTCCAGCGCATCCTGATGCCACTCCTCCAACTTGAGCAATACCAACTGGAATTGGGTTTGGTTCAATTCCGTAAAGTGGGCCACCTTGCCTGCTTTCAGCATCCACGCCTTTACCCGTTCACGGTCGAGGCCATATTCCTTGATTTTCGCTTCCAGCATTCGATGCTGGACCTCATTGATCCGCGTTGGTGTACGTTGTGCTGTTGTCGGTGTTGGCGCTGGCGCTGATGATTCCGGTGTCCATTCCCCATCAATTGGCATTTCCTCTGCGGGCGTTGGATCGTATCCGGCCAAGGTCATGATCCACGAAAAGGCCAACCGGCACGCCTTACCGGCTGCCCTGGTCTGGGCCATTGAGCGGCGGGCGTACCGTGGACGGGCTGACCATATCGGCTTGCCGTTACTGTCCATCTCATCATTGGCGCCGCACTCCGCACTGGCCCGGCCAAGGCAAGCGCCATCAGACATCCGGATCAGCTCCACCACCGACGTGTAGATGCCGTCCTTTTCCGTCGTGGACACCTCACGGACAACGCACCCCAGCATCACGCCGAGGGTTGTCCAGCCCTCGACCTTCACATGCTTGCGTCCCCGTATCATCTTCTCCAATTTCTGGCTGCTGATTACCGCGGCCAACTCGGTGGCCATATTCACAGCACCGGCAACGAGAGAGCCAGCAGTCTCGGCTTGCAGGATGCCCAGCGCTACTGGCGAGGGTGTAACCGTCACCGGCAATGGTTTGATAGTGGCCGGCACGGATGCCGGCACCTCCGCGTCTACCGGGGGATTCGCGTACGCGGGTTTGATTCTGGCTGCTTGTGCTGCCATGATTAGGACTCCTTCAAGTGAAGTTTGCGCAGGGTTAATGCCCTGCGTGTTAGTTGAAGGGCCAGTGTCGAGTGCCACCTCGACACTGGCCTGGTTTTAGGCCGCAAGCCTCGCCATCTCTTCGGCCAAGGTCCACAGCGCGCGATTCAACCGCACGTTTTCGGACACGCTCTTCACCTCCCTCGTAGTCATGTGCCGTCCCGTGGTTGGGTTACGCCCAATCACCCCGCCCTTTGTCATGTTTTCCTGCACACGATTAAAAGTACGCCAAAGATCCGAACCGCGATCCTCAACGCGGCGTGGAACATTTAATTGGCGCGCATCTATTGGGGCCTCTACCTCCTGCTCCGGGTTATAGCGCAATTGCAAGGCTGCACGGGTAAATGCTTCCTGATGTGCTGGGCGTAATTCAATAGCGCGCATGGTTTCCCGTACCTGGTCTACCTGCGCGAATCGATCAAGAACGGTAAAAGCACCCTCGATCACGTTCCTCACCACATTCCCGGAATGGCGTACGCGGAGATCCTCTATGTCTATGGTTTCACCGCAGACCATGCCATTCTGGCACACGAAACGGAAACAACCCGACGCGCTAAATCAGAATCACGCGGGGCGCGAAAGCCCCACACGAAACAAGGGCCGAAGTGGTTGAGCACCACCCCGCCACTACCGGACTTGAACATGGTAACCTCCAAAATATAATTAACTCTTATATATATTATCGGCACAAAATACACATAACTATATATCTCTAAAGAGATTTTCCTATTGTATGCGATTTTCGCAAACGGATAAAGAAACGATTGCGATTTGTTTTCCTTAACGATAAAGTAAAAACATAATGCTTTTACTGAAACAACGTGGTTCTGGTTTTGACGCTGTTTTTGATTTGGGATTCTTTGCCTAGCGAGCACAGGGACGTGCGAGTTAGGAAGGACAAAGGCAGGATGCCTTCAGGATGACATCCTATGGTGATTTACTTGTTTTGACTTTGTGTTTTCGCGCCTTTTCTTGCAGGCGAAAACACCCAAAAAATGGCCTGTGGATAACTCCCTTACCACACCTATGTTGGCGATATGATCCCGGCTGAATACCTACACGAGGTCACCGAAAATTGTTAAAACATTGGGGGAGTTATCCATAGGCTACATTCATCTTTGCCTTTGCCTTGGGATTCTTTGCTTTGCGTGCATAGGGATATGCGCGTAAGATGAAAACATAACCCATGATTATTACGAACAAGTGTTTTTAGCCCCGCATAGCTAAACGCACAGGGATGTGCTGTTGGGAACTGTTGGAACAAGCAGGCGGGAAAGACTACAGACTGTGCCGATATGCTATTTGAAGGTCACCATGAGCATGAGCACTCAATCAGAACAACTAGAATCTGTTGACCAGGCTATTGCAAAGATATTGAGGCATGTTGGGGAGAAAAAGCGTCAACCTGCGAAAATAAGCTCACAGCTTGATAGTGTTGATCTTGAAGAGCCGGAAATAGACCTGCGCATCAAAAAGTCATTAGATCGTCTTGGTCAATCTATGGCTGCACGAAAGAATAGGCTAAATGTAAAACAATGAGTCTGACAGATTTACTGCTGTTCCTGCGCTTTTGTTAACAATCGTTAGCAATATAGCTAACATTGTTAACATTGTTAACTATCCAGTAGGCTCACCAGTGGAGCGCTTTTTGGTGGCGGTCAGTTTCTCCTCTCGAGCGCCAGGAGCGCCAAAAATGGCTCTCCTGCCGTCGTGGGTTGGTAGGGGCTCTCTGGCTTGTCTCACTCGCTGTCGCAGGACTGGGAAGCCTAGAGCGCTTTTTAGCGGCGATCAGTTTCCCCCTCTCGGTCAGCTGCCAGAAGCGCCAGGAATGGCTCTCCTGCCGTCGTGGGTTGGTGGGGGTCCTCAGGCTTGTCTCATTCGCTGGCGCAGGACTGTGGGGGCCTAGAGCGCTTTTTGGCGGCGATCAGTTTCCCCCCTCGGTCAGCCGCCAGAAGTGCTGGGAACGGTCCTCTGCCAGCGTGGATCGGTGGTCTCTCTTGCCGTTGATGCAGAAAGCAGCAGCACTGCTGCTTTTTCTTGTAATTTAATTCTTTAATTTAAGATGGGAAAACTTATTTAAAATCATATGTATACATGACATATGGTGGACAGATCCCCCCCCCTATCGTGGACAGATCCCCCCCCCTATCGTGGACAAAAGCCCCCCCTATCGTGGACAAAAGCCCCCCCTATCGTGGACAAAAGCCCCCCCCTGCTTATGGCGGACGATCTCTTTCTATCGTGGACAAAAGCCCCCCCCTATCGTGGACAGCAATAGTTTTACTTGACCACCATTACTAAATATAATGGTTTATATTCTCAGAGGGTATCCTTCTATGAAACAAACACAGCAAATCAAAAAGAATGCGAACAAGTTGCCAGAAAACAATGCACGAAGACTTAAGACACATCAATCAATTATCCACATAAAACATAAAATATCTCTTCAACAGTATAAGTACTGGATCCTACTTCTGCAGGAGCTTCATGAAAAATTAATCATCGAAGAGAAACATGATGAAAAAGGTTTTTATTCTATGTCTATGAAAAAGTTTTCTGATTATATTGGATATATCCCAAAAAAATCTGATATATGGGATGATTTGCTTGCTCTTAAGAATGAAACTATTGTATTCAACGTACTTAATAAGGATGGGGAGCGTGAAAAATACGGTGCCGGTTTTATATCTGAATGGAAGATTAGTAACTCATGTATAAAGTTCAAATTCCCATCTTTTTTGGAAGATGTTGTTCGTGGATTAGATATGCCAAAAGCAATTTTCTCACTGATAAATTGGGAAATTTTTAATCACTTTACCGGAAAATATGAGGCAATCATTTATAAATTATGTAAAGATTATATTGGAATAGGAAGAACACCAAGAATGAGTCTTAAGGATTTTAGAGAATATATGGGTATTGAAGATGATGAATATGTAACTTTCAGGGATATGAATAAAAGATGTATAGGAGCGCCAACTGCAGAAATAAATAATAGTGAAATATCAGATATTACAGTTACTACTGAATTTATCAAGGAAGGGCGTAAAGTTGTTGGGTTATATTTTATTGTCGTTAGTAAAAAACAGCATTTGCTTCCTCGGGAATTTTCAGAAGAAATAACAGTATTCAATGCTGCAAAAATAGCAATTAATCCAGCGAGGCAGAAAAAATATCTTGAGATTAGAACTCCAGAACAAATTGCGCTCTGTATAACACGTGCTAATGATGGTATTGAAAGGGCAGAGAAGTCAGGTAAGCCAATCATAAATTTCGGTGCTTTTTACGATACTGCAATAAAAGAGGGATGGCATGAGGAGAAAATAGCAGAAGAAATTCAACGCGATGAGCAACTCGAGAAAAAGAGAATAAAGTATGAAACAGAACTAAAAGCAAAGGAAGAAAAGTTACAAGAGGTGAGCAGGAAGAAGCAAGAGTCTTCCGAACTGTTCGCTAGTTTCGAGAAACTACCAGAAGATGAAAAGACAGAAATTATATCCGGAATTATAAGTACAAATTCTATAATAAAGAAGCAATATGATGCTCGTGGCTTTACAAGTTCCGTAGTAAGAGGTGAAATTTTACGAATAATGAAAGAGAGGAATGAACAAAACATAAAGTAACGATCCAATAAGTAACTCTTGTGCGAACCAAGCAGTCCTGCGCAGATCCCAGTTAGAACCACTCCGAGCCAGTCGTTCACTACCCTACCCTATTTTATGCGCAACACTCATCAGAAAGATCAGCGATGCGCATTAGATCAATTTCACGTTAAAATCAATAAACTCAATAGTGCGCAACAGTCGTCATGCCCCATCTTTCGCTAAAAGCTGCCGCAGAAGCTACCGGGAAAAATAAAGCGACTATCTTTCGCTCCATCCAGGCTGGTAGGTTATCTGCACAGAGAGACGCCTTCGGGCAATGGATAATCGATCCTTCTGAGTTGTTCCGTGTCTATGACCCGGTGGCTGAGAATGCAACGGAGGCGCAACGAGACGTAGGTGATACGCAACGATACGATGCAACGAAGCGCAACGATGTAGATGAGGAACCCTGCGAGGTTGAGATACGGCTGCTACGAGAGCTACTAGGAGCGTGTGAACGTCTAGCAGAGGAACGTAGCCACCGAATATCTAACTTAGAGACCACCAATGAAGGACTGGAGAACGTGATCAGCGACCTAATGGCGCGGTTAGATCAAGAGAGTGCAGATCGAAGACGTGCTTACGCGCAGCTGACGAATTTGCTTACTGATCAGAGGACATTAATGGAGAAGGTAAGTAAGGCTCCAGTGCGTAGATGGTGGGCATGGTGGAAGTAGCATCCCAATTACTCCGGTGAACCATGGCCG
>CAUYUB010000511.1:0-1329 GCA_963575685.1 Gammaproteobacteria bacterium
CATTGAAAGAA
Organism: Gammaproteobacteria bacterium; assembly: GCA_963575685.1. Lineage (GTDB taxonomy): Bacteria > Pseudomonadota > Gammaproteobacteria > CAIRSR01 > CAIRSR01 > CAUYTW01. The sequence continues at coordinate 12 of CAUYUB010000511.1, forward strand.
TAGAGTTACGATGATAACCGCAATACCTACCCCTGTAGATACGCCCATCAGAAATATATTCAGCTCTTTCATTATGATTTTCTTTCCGTGCTGCCGTCCCAGCGGTAGTGCTTCAAAAACTCTCGCAAGCATTCTCCAAATTCATCATCTCCTAGCAGACAACGCGATGGCGTATCATGTACACAACTCCCGCACCCCTTGCTCGGCTTGACGATTGCAGACTTGCGCTCGTCGGCAATGAGGTTGCATAAAGCGATGGCGAGCATATCCCTTGTCCATTTTGCTGACGCATGAGTCTCGCAGGGGTAAAGATTAAAACCCTGATTGCCTATACCAAGATGTACGCATGGTTCGCCAAGCACTCTAACAACTCCAACGTGTTTCATTCTGACCCTTTTCTGTTCCTTCGTGGGTTTCACTGTTCTCTCTCCTGGACGACAAACCGCACACGCGTGTTGACTCATTCGCACCATAGTGCTGTATAATTCCGCAATCACTTTTTCCTGCTGTTCAGGTTTTGTCTGCATTCAATACCTCCTCATATTCCTTCGCCCACTCGTCGTATCCCTTATCAGCCAATTTCTTAAACACCCGCATTGCCGTCTTGCCAAACTGCTTTTTAATCGTAGGCCAGCAAATCTTGCGGATGCTGATTACCGCTATACACTTCCACTCGACGCCAACAAATAGTGACACCGATTGACGGCGGACGATTTCCGAAAATACGGAATGCGCTTCTGAATAGTTTTTAATCTCGCTCAGGTTGCTGCCGCGCAGGTCGCTGTAGTTTTTCTCGCAAGCCTGCTTAATGCTCTCATACTCACCACTAACCTGTACCGCGCCCGTGAATCTATTTTTGATTTCGATTTTTGTCTTCATCATTTCGTCTCTTAGTATTTTCATTTCTCCTTTCTCCTACGCAAGCAGGCTAATCCCGTATTTTATGATTTTCGTTTTCGTATCGGCGTTGGCGGCGGCGTCGGCGTTGGCGGCGTAGGCGGCGTAGGCGGCGGCGCTGGCGGCAGCGTAGGCGGCGTTGGTGGCGCTGGTGGCGGCGTTGGTGGCGGCGTTGGTGGCGTTGGTGGCGGCGGCGGCGGCGGGGCTGGCGGTGCCGCGGAAGCAGGTTGGGCCAGTGCCTGCAAGCGCTTGAGCAGGGCAGGATTGGCCGGTGATGGCGATTCCCTTCGCTTGAGTTGGCTGAACATCCCGTTGAGGCTGTCCAACACCTGCAACACCGCGTCCATCAGCTCCGCGTCTACTTCCCGCTGCCCCTGGCGCAGGCAATTGAACACGTCTTCCGCTTGGTGGCATGCCTCCA
>CAUYUB010000512.1:0-1326 GCA_963575685.1 Gammaproteobacteria bacterium
GAGATCCCCGATCTTGAGAACGCTTTCTCGGTCACGACGGCGAGCTACGATTATTGCGAGTCGGTGATAGAAAAGGCGGCGGAGAAGGGCGAGGTTGATTTCCTCCCCCTGGCCGACATGGAAATGCTTTTTCGCGAGACGGTTAGATGGATGCTCCGCCTCACGGCGGATGACGAGAACAAGAAATATATTGCCAACCTGAAAAAGCTACTCGACAAAATCATGGAGGAACAGGCGGCCTCCGAACCTCCGCCCGAACCGATGGTTCCGCCAATCCCTGGCGGTATCCCCTCGGTAAACCCGGCGATGATGGGCGCAGGCCCCGCGCCAATGATACAAGGAGGCAATCCAATTGGATGAGGAGTGGATGGGAAAAGTAGAAGACGCCATCCTCCAACTCGCCGACGTGTTCCACGACCTGTGCGAAAAGGTCGACGCCATTGACGCGGAAATAGACAGGCTGGGTCAGTCCGGCGTCTATGACCGTCTCGACGCCATCGAGAAAGATTTCGGTGGTATGGTCGGTGGCTTCAACGACATTCTCGGAACGCGCCGCCAAGGCCGCTACAAGGAAATGATCTCAGGAAATCAGGAGCTAATGTCCTATGGCCCTCGGTACTCCAAAACGTTCAAAAGCGACATCGTGGGCGATGTCATGAACGAGCTTATGCAGTACATGGACCAGGAGGGGGCAAGCGAAGAGCAGCTCCCCGCGATTTTCGAGCAGATCATTTCCGACCTGAAGTCTCGTTTCGACGAGGAACAGGCCGAGGGCACGAGCCTAGCCGAAGAGGCTAGCGAATCGCCCGACATGGAAGCGGCAGAGCAGGGAGACGGAACTATGGTTTCACCGACCAGGACGGGTACTCCGCCCAAGGCCGTTGAAGTTCAGATCAAGACGGGCGGCAATGCCCTGGACGATCTTGCGAAGAAGGCCCGTGGCTATCGCAATCGTCCTCTAGCCTAAGGAGGCTAACACATGGCACTCGGTGATGTGACGCCCGGATTCAGTTCCGCGAGCGTCCTGTCAATTCTCAAGGAATCCTACGCGGAGAAGGACGTACAAAACCTTCTCGAGCGCAATAGCCCGACCCTGGCCCGAATCAAGAAAGTCCCCGGCTATGGCAAGTACTATGTAATCCCCATGCTCTATTCGCGTGGCGGTGGTGTGGCGGGCGATTTCACCCTTCTTTCCGCGACGTCGGCGGCTTCAAACGCCGCGGCGAAAGTTCCCTACGGTCAGGCGTTCTCGCGCTTTGACATTTCTCCCAAGGCACACCTGGCGAGCGACAACTCGTTCAACAATGGTGCGTTTATCCAGTTCAT
>CAUYUB010000513.1:0-1323 GCA_963575685.1 Gammaproteobacteria bacterium
CTGCCGGCGAAAAGATTGCCTGCCTTACCGCTTACGATGCCGGTTTTGCTGCCCTATTGGAGGAAGCAGGGGTGGAGGTATTACTCGTTGGTGATTCCCTCGGTATGGTATTTCAAGGCCACACCAGCACCCTGCCGGTAACGATGGAGAGCATGGTCTATCACACCACTTGCGTTGCCCGTGGGATACATCATGCCCTACTGATCGCGGACCTACCTTTCCTAAGTTATACCAGCCCCGACCGCGCCTTGGATAACGCCGGGCATCTGATGGCGGCAGGTGCCCGAATGGTCAAATTAGAGGGAGGCAGCGCACCGGTCTTAGCGACGGTTCGTCATTTAGGGCAATGGGGAATCCCGGTCTGCGCCCATCTGGGGCTTTTGCCTCAATCGGTACACAAATTGGGAGGCTACCGTGTCCAAGGGCGGGAACCAGACCAGGCCGCGACCATCCTCAATGATGCCTTGGCCTTGGAGGAGGCGGGAGCGGAATTGCTGGTGCTGGAATGCGTACCCATCGCACTGGCGCAACAAATCAGCGCGGCGTTGAAGATCCCCACCATTGGTATCGGAGCGGGGGTCCACTGCGATGGTCAGGTATTGGTGCTTTACGATATGCTGGGGATTGTAACCGGTAAACGTCCGCGTTTTTCCCGCAACTTTATGCCGGGGAGCAATAGTGTGCGTGAGGCCGTGGCGATCTTTGTACGTGAAGTAAAGGAAGGAACCTTTCCCGGAGCGGAGCATAGTTATACCTAATCTGACATTCTCTATGCCTCACACGGTTTTTGGCGAGACGCGCTTGGATTTCCTATCCCTAGTAGGTATTTTTGGTTAACCCATGAAAATCCAGGTCAGCAAAGTCATTGTCAAATTCCTAGAGCAATTGGGTATCGATACCATTTTCGGTATGCCGGGCGCGCATATTTTGCCTGTTTATGATGACCTGTATGGCTCCCACATCCAGACGGTGCTGGTTAAGCATGAGGAGGGGGCGGCCTTCATGGCGGGTGGTTATGCGCGCGTCAGCGGCCACGTTGGTGCGTGCATCACCACCGCCGGGCCGGGCGCCAGTAACCTAATCACGGGAATTGCCAATGCCTATGCCGACAAGTTGCCGGTGATTGCAATTACCGGCGAAGCCCCTACTCATTTCTTCGGTCGTGGAGGACTACAGGAAAGTTCCGGGGAGGGGGGCAGCATCGACCAATTCTTTCTGCACATTGAAAGGGATGCTCAATACTACTGGGCCGGGCGTATCTGATATCAGTTGCCGCGCCGCCTGATTCAGCACGTTGGCAAGGTAATCGGTACGTTCGATCAG
>CAUYUB010000514.1:0-1320 GCA_963575685.1 Gammaproteobacteria bacterium
CAACAATGGCCAAGGACGTCCCTGGACCTCGGCGTTCGGCAAGGGAGTGGCAACGGGGACGACATGCAACGCCAGAAGCAGGAGCATCGCGCTCACCACGACGAAGGCTAAGTCATTCATCCGGTTGAGCCACACCGCAGCCGTAGGATCGGCAAGACCGGAGAGCATCTGGTCGGACCAGAGGAACCACAACGTAGAAAATACGATGTAGCCCAGGGTGGTCTGCAGCATGAAGCGATTGCGAGGCGATTCCAGCACCTTCTGCGCGATTGCTTTCCAGTGTTCAATTGTGGTTGCCATCGGAGTCTAGGTACCGTCTCATCAGATCATTGTTGGGGGTATTTTACCGGATTGGGTGGTCGAGGTCACTCTTCCCCTTTTTTTCTACCGCTACCTGTCGTTGGGTCACGATACCAGCACCCGCATCATCCCCAGCCAGACCACCACTGCCACCCACAACCAAGCACCCCATTGGACTAAGTCTGCTGCCCGTAACACGTCTTGGGGAATCGGTGGCTGTCCTTCACCCACGACCAAACCGGGACCGTCCTCCGTGGTGGGCATGCGCAGGCGCAAACCCAGTGCACTAACCCCCGCTGCCAGGGGGATAGGGAGTGGTGGGTGGTGCCAGTAGCGCCAACTCCGCCGTAGCCTGCTGCTGTTCAGCACATAGATGAGGGCCGTAAGCCGTACTGGGAGCCACTCCACGAACATTGCTAAACGGGCGGCAGCCCACCCTTCACGGGCAGGGTCCCAGGTGACGGCCAGGATTTGGACCAAGCGGTAGGCTACTGCCCCCGGAGCACCGGCCAAGGCGCTCCAGAACAGTGGGGCGTAGACTTCCCGGCAACCACCGGCCAGAATTGCGGCTACCCCACTCGATGTTGCTTCCGTAGCCGCAAGGTCGGAACACTTTGCCCACCTGGAACCTTCACAAGGGGGGAAAGAGTCTAAAATTTTGGTCACGGTGAGGTAATTGCCGGACTCCAGGCCCTCCCTGAGGGCGCTGGCACGACTAATCAGACGCGCACCGCCGAGGGTCAGCCAGACCACCAGCATCTGAAACAGAAAACTGCTGAAATGCATTGGTAAGGGCCGTAGGGGACCATTCCCATGAAATTCTCCCCAATCCGAAATCAGTAACCCGGTTCGGGGCACTCCCGCGAGCCAACTCGTTATCCCCACCGCAGGGATGAGTACGAGCAACAATCCCAAGACTGCGGAAATTCGCCCTCCCGCAGCAAAAATCACCCCCAACCGCCGCGCCAGACGTCCGACGATGACCGGAGGATGGATCTGAATCCATTGCCCCATCCAGGT
>CAUYUB010000515.1:0-1319 GCA_963575685.1 Gammaproteobacteria bacterium
TTCTGGACATCCTGCTGCAACCGGCGCCATGTCCTCAAAACTCAATATGAGCCTAGTTTTTTACCCTGAGAGTTGCCATGTCTACCGTCGTTAGTCCCCATGATCACTTCTTCAAAGAGTGTTTTTCTCGTCCTAAAGCGGCGGCTGACCTGTTTCGCCGCGCTCTGCCAGCCGAGGTGGTGAACGCACTCGACCTCACTACCATCAGAACGGCCAAAGGTAGTTTTGTCGATCCGAAACTACGCGAGCACCATACTGACCTGCTCTTCGAGGTGACTGGTCGTGATGGTTCGCCTGTCCTGGTCTACCTGTTGGCGGAACACAAAAGCAGCCCGGATCGGTGGGTGGTGCTGGACCTGTTGCGTTACGCAAGTGAGATCTGGCGCGAGTGGGTGAAACAAAATAGCGGTAAGTGGATAATGGGGATGAAATTGCCCCCGTTGATTCCATTGGTGCTCTATCACGGGAAAGATAGTTGGACTATTCCCACGGATATAGCTGATTTGGTAGACATACCGGCGATATTGGAGCGCTATCGTCCCCATTTCTGCTATGAATTATTGGACCTTTCCGATGTTGCTGATGGGACACTGCCAGCGGGAGTGGAATCACGGGCGGCACTGTTGACGCTTAAATATATTTTCCACCCGGAGAAGATGCAAGAATGGCTCCTCAATGTTATAAAAACCGTAAATGAATTAAATGAAGTGCCGGGCAGGCTGGAGTTAATGCGTATTATACTGAACTATATGGCTGTTGTTCACGATTTGGAAGACAAGTGGCTGCGGCAGGTCTTGAATGAGAATTTCCTAGAGGGGGATAGTATTATGCCAACCATGGCAGAACGGTGGGAACAGAGAGGATTGCGTCGTGGAGAGGGTTTAGTGGTAGATCGCCTATTACAGCGCCGATTTGGTCCATTACCAGAATGGGCGACCAATAGATTGGAGAATGCAGAGCCCGAGGAATTGGAGCAGTGTGCGGACCGCTTACTGGATGCGCCGAGTTTGGAGGCGGTGTTTCAGGTGGAGGGACGCCACTGATTGGGTTGGGGGATCAAGCGTAGGATGGGTAGAGCGAAGCAAAACCCATCCTACACAATGCGCGAGTACCTAAAAGAGGATCGGCAAATGGATCTGCTAACCCCACGTGGCAGAAATGGATCTGGTTAGGAATCTTAACGGTAAAATAACCATTCCATTCTGTTTATAGGCTAGATAGAATACAAGGCTACCCCCCCAACCGAAGGGAATAGCCACGGTGACTCTACGTAACCTCTTCTTCCTACTGCTCGTATTCTCTGGGCTTGCTGCCCTCCC
>CAUYUB010000516.1:0-1318 GCA_963575685.1 Gammaproteobacteria bacterium
GAGACTGGAAAGTTTTGAATTATCGCTGCGGATTGTGGCGTCGTGACTGGTGCCACAATTCAAACAGTAGCGGAAAGATCCAGGGATAAAGAATGCGGGAATACCGTTACTGGCGACTTCACCCGCAGGATCCACTCGAACAGGAATGGGTTGATAGCGTCGGTAATTGGGCTTGAGCCTGGGCTTGAGCCTGGGTTCGACACGAGTGAAATCGATCCACTCCTCCGGATAACGTTCAAGATTGGTGTGGTCGTAGATTCCCTTTGGGTCAGGCATGAGCAGGCCGAATTTGATGCCCTCGTTGCTCTCCTGATCCTCCCGGTTGCGATCCCCCAATTCGCGCGGATCGAACCGCTCGAAACCACGCGGTGGACCTTCCGCCCAAACCGGAAAATATTCCTGTCCACATTCCCGACAAAACACCGCGTTGAATAGACGCTTATCGGGTTGGCCTGGTTGAAACTGCTGACCTTTGACATCGAGATAGCGTGTTCCTTCTGGTTCCAGCGTGGCGAACAGGTCACCAGCCCCAGAGATGAATTGATGCAAGCGGAATGCGAATAACCGGCTACGCTCATCATGGGGTTCGCGCTTGGTGCGGTAGGCGAGCAATAGGAAACACTTCAGTTGCTTCAGGCAAATGGTCTGATCAATACCGGTCGTATTGGCAAGTTCACAGGCAGCATCTCGAAGAGTTTTGGGGCGAGCCCGCACCCATTTGCCCGCCTCTTGGCGGAGACCAAGATTCAGTTCAACCCATATGGCCAACGGATGTGTGCGTAGCGCCTCGTAACTTTCCTCAACGGGAATTGCTTCATTTAGTGCGGACCTGAGTATTGCTTCATTTGGCGCGCTATCGCCGAGGGTGACGCGTTGGAGGGTTTCGGTGATTACGTTGGCCGTGGATACCGTTGCGCCAAATAACTTGGTGGCAACCCCCGCGACAACGGCATTACGCTCTTCAGGCGTGCCGTCGGTTGCCATCGTTGCCGACGTGCCCACACATTGTAGATTTGGGTTGAGAACGGCACGAACACGGCGCACCAGTAACGCAATATCGGCGCCCTGTCGACCACGATAGGTATGCAGTTCGTCAAGGACAAGGAACTTTAATCCTTGAGCGGCGCGAACAATAGCTCTATCGACCTCATCCTGCCGAGTCATCATAAGCTCCAACATCATAAAGTTGGTCAGAATGATATCGGGAGGATTCTGGGCAATGCGTTCGCGCTCCTCGCTTTTCTCTTGCCCCGTATATCGGGCGAAGGTAACCGGCACTGCCCTCGCTGGGTAGCCGAAACTCAAAAAACGGGTGAGT
>CAUYUB010000517.1:0-1314 GCA_963575685.1 Gammaproteobacteria bacterium
AGCTTGAATTCCGCCCCGTCAAGGATCCCGGAGCGGACGGCCTGGGAGAGAGGGATCCCGCCGATATAATTCGACGCCTCGGGGTAAATGGTCACGCTCAAGGTGTCGACCTCGACGCCGGCGATCAATCGCGTTTTGTCCCTGGTCATTTTAAGGTTTGAGTCGTAATAAACGCCGTCGATATAGCGATCCACGTCGCCGAGTGTCTGGTGCAAAACTATCCCGGAAAGGGTCGTGATTGTGACAAGGTCGACCATACAAATTTGATCGGCCGCCTCAAGGATCAATTTTTTTAGGGGGTCGAGTGTAATCATTTAACTGTTACCATTTCGAGCTTTTTCATTTCCCAAAGGGCCGCCATAAATTGAGAAAACTCGGCCTCGTCTTGAACAAAACGGCATCGAAAATAAAAAGAAAAATCCGCGGTAATGATCGAGCCCGGCGCCGGCGCCGGCGATATGGTGAGGAGTCCCGAGGTTGTGATCCCGTAAGTTTGAGGCGTGACCCCGTCGACATATACCGTCGGAGCCCCGGAGGGGATCGGCGCCGAGGGGATCCCCGAGACGACAAGGATCGCCGCGTCGGTCGCTCCCTTTATGTTTTTGATCGGTTCGTCGAAATCTCCGAAAGACCGGAAGATCTGGAAATCGCCGCGGATCCCGTCGCCGGTCCCGAGTACCTGGCCGACGACGGAAAAGTCCGAGTCGTCTCGATAAAGAAAAGAATCAAAGCGCCCTTTTCTCGCCAGAAAAAAACCGCCGATCGTTTGGAGATCCCGGACGAGATCCGAGTCGTCGAGGAATTCATAAGAGAGAGAAAAAAACCATTTCGGATATGACCAATAAGCGGCGCGCGTTTCTTTCCCGTTCGTCGTTTCGTGGATCTTCGTCGACCATAAAGGTTTTTTTGTGCTGTCCCATTTGAGCCCGGGGAGCTCGGGAAATATCTCATTACTCATATTTTAACCCCTTTTCGTTGCCTTCCCCATGCTCGCGAAGTTGCGCGCCTTATTCTTCAAAACGCTTGTGAGGGCTCCGCCGTTGTCGGACAATAACCTCTTGACCCCTCTCGCGTCAACCGCGGAAATATAGACATGACCGCCCCCTCCGCCGGCGTTCGCTTTTGCTCCGGATCCGATGTTATTCCGGACGCCCTCGGCGAGCTCCGCTGGGAGGATCATTTCGTTTTTGTGGACCTGGGCGACTTGGTCCTCGGGAATATTGTCCCATCCTCCCGCGGCCGATTTCATGTTCGAGGTCAATCCCATAACGAGGGCGAACATTGCCGCCATTGCCACGGCCGCCAGGATCGGGC
>CAUYUB010000518.1:0-1313 GCA_963575685.1 Gammaproteobacteria bacterium
TCCAACCGAGAACCGCGCGCCGCGCGCGGCGCGTAATGTCTGCCGCGCAATCTGCTTCGTGAAACATGCGCCCGCACCTATCCGTTGCCCATTGTTGCAAGCTCGCCCGTTCAATTTGCAGGGCAGCCGCATCAAGCGGAACGGTTGACGCAAGCTCGCCCGCGCGGTTGCCCGTCATGCCGCCAGAGGCGGCGCGCGTGAATGAACGGAAAGCGGCGCGCCAAGCAAACCCCGCCAGATGTCTAACCGTTGTGGCGGTCCATAGTGGAGAATACCATTCTGGCGCATTGGCTGGCGTGAATACTTGCGCGCCCGCGCTTGTGAGGCGCGCCGTATATTGCGCGGCAGACTCGCCTAGCAAGGCATCATAAACAGTCCATTGAAACCAGACTTCCCGCGCCGCCTCTGCTGCCGCCTCTGCCAAGCTGGTTGCGCTTGGCTCCGTACCGCGCAAGTGTCTGATGTACCGCGCGGCGCGCGCCGCCATGCCGCCGGAGTTAAGATGCACCAGGTGCCCGCGCCCGTACCCGCGCCCGCCAGCCAAGGCTAGTACGCGCTCGCCTAATTCAGACTCGCCCGCAATGTCTGCCATGATTGCGGCGCGCGCGGCGCGCGCCGTGGCAACCTCTGCCGCAATGTCTGCCGCTTGCGCGCGGAGCGTAGTGTCTGCCGCGCCCGCTTCCGCCAGAAGCGCGCCCGCTTCCGCGCCCGCTTGCATAATGGCATCTGCCGCCAGCCAAGAGTCAACCGCAAGCGCGCGCTTGTAGTCGTCATCATGCCCCGCGCCCGTGGCGCGGGCGCGCCGCGCGCGCTTCCCGGTTGCGCCCGTAATGTCCCCGCCGTGGCGCGCGCTTAGCTCCAGAATGTCATTCGGCAGTATCGAACGGGAGAATTGCGCTGTGCGGCGCGCCATTGCATGCCGCGCCCGCGCGCTTGTCGTGAATACTTCCGCGCCCGCGCCCGCAATTATTGCGCGTTGCTCTGCTTCGATCTGCCACATGTGGCCCGTGTAGTCTGATGCCGCGCCCGCTTGCGGAAAGCCGATAAGGCGCGCGCCCGTTGGTGTTGTTGTTGTCATGTCGTGTTCTCTGTTATGGCGCGCGCTGTGTGTGCTAGCGTCATGCTAGCCTTATCACCGCGCCCGCCTTGTGCGCCTAATTTGCGCACCTACGCGCAGACTTGCACCTTTGCGGGCGCGCTTTTTTCCCCTTGGCAAGCGCGCTTTTGTCCACGCCAGCCTATACGGAATGCACATTGGCCTAGAACACGCCAGAATGGCCCATAACGCCCTAATGGGGGGTATGTTTTTGGGT
>CAUYUB010000519.1:0-1309 GCA_963575685.1 Gammaproteobacteria bacterium
TTGCCCAGCATCGTACGGTATGCGTAGGATTGAATCCTAATGGAGCAGCCCTGATGATTGCCGGTGCGCCGCCTCCTTCTATGCTATGCGATACCGCGGTTACCTTACCGGCTACCCCACGCAATGGGACGGGGTTGTCTGCAAACCTGGCGGGTTTTAGCTTCCTGGCTTCGGGGGCAACCAATCAGGCTATTAATATATTAATCACTATTGCAGGCAGCAGTAGTGGTATTACTGTCGATGCGGTGACCGGCGATGTCTACTGAAATTGCGCTGAAACGACACCGGGAACAAGGACTGACATTGATCGAGCTGATTATGGCCATCATCATTATCAGTATCAGCGTCGTCGGCATCCTGTCGGTGTTGAACGTTACGGTAAAATCAAGCGCCGATCCGATGCTGTATAAGCAGGCCATTGCCATGGCCGAAGCAATTATGGAGGAGGTGCTGGCGAAAGATTACACTTGCACGCCTCGGGAGGCTACACGCGCACTGTATGACGATGTTTGTGACTATGATGGACAGACCATTTTCGGGACGGATACGTTGGGAACTGCTGCCGTTCCGGCGCTGGCCGCCTATACCGCAACCATCGTGGTATCGGACTTTCCTATAGGTGCAATCCCCATGAAGCAAGTCATCGTAACAGTAACCGGCAGCGGGATAACAGTCTCAGAGAATGGTTACCGTTCCAATATCGGATTATGTTCAACTCCCCACCCCTATCGCCAGCTCGCGGATTCACTCTCATCGAAGCGCTCATGGTGATTATCATTACCGGTATCATCGCCAGCATGATTGCGGTATTCATCAGGATTCCAGTAGAGAGCTATATCGATTCTACCCGTCGAGCGGAATTAACCGACATTGCTGATACTACGGTACGACGCATGGCGCGTGATATCCGGCTCGCCCTACCGAACAGTGTCCGCAACCCCGGCAATGGGGATGATCAGTGCGTCGAGTTCATTCCTACCAAAATTGGCGGACGTTACCGATCCGCAACGGATGGGAGCGGTGGAACGGGTGGCGATACCCTTGACTTTACTGCGATGGATACTGGTTTCGACATGCTCTGGCCAAACAACGGAACATTACCAGCAGCGTATGGAATTATCGCCGAAGATATCATTGTAGTGTATAACGATGGGAGTTCGAAGGGAAATGCCTATTTAGGAGATAATGCCATTCAGGTAGCCAGTGTAGCGACAGCCATCGCCCCGAATAGCACCACAATTACCTTCGTTGGCACCGGAACTGCGACACCTTTCAATAACAAACAACTACCCAGTGCATCGCCCGCAAG
>CAUYUB010000520.1:0-1306 GCA_963575685.1 Gammaproteobacteria bacterium
CTACGGCGATCTGTTGATCCGGCGCGAGGAGCAAGCGAAGACCCATCCTTCTTTTTGGAGTGTGTGGTTACCCTTGTTCCATAAAGACGGTGAGGCGCGCGACCGGGTGGGGAATATCGAGGGTCGCGTTGCGCAGGCATTGGAAGAACTACGGCGTGGCAACTGGAATTCCGGTATCGAGGAATTGTCCAATATTGAATACGCCCCTATTTGGCATTGGGTGGATGCGGCGCGTAACCGTCTCGATCTAGAGCAGTGGTATGCCGATCTGCGCCAAGAGCTGTGGGGCGGACATCCGGGTACGAGAATAAAGCGGGGATCACTCGGTTCGCTTATTTGTTCAAAAACCTGTCGGATCCCACTTTGTAAACCCGGCAAACTATGCCTTAACCACGTATTGACTCGCTTCAAGTAAGTTCTTGGTAAAGATTTTGTTGATCGCCCTCCCCTACTCTCTCCCCTTGGGAGGGCGATGTTCAAAAATTGGCGAACTGTAAGCGGAACCGTGCATGGTGGATCTCTGGTGGGTATCGTGGGCGCTGCTGGCTGCCGCTCTTCTCGGCCTGGGGGCATGGTTCGGGCTGGGGGTATGGTGGTTCCGTCAACATGCGCAACGGAAGGATGGGGTATTGGTTCAGGTAGAAAAGCCTGTTAAGCCCGATTTTTCGCCAAAGACACCGCCCAAAACACCGGTGATGGAAAAACCGGTAGAGACGGGACGGCCAGCCCCGTTGCGCTATGAAAAAGTTGACCCACCAAGTTTTCAAAGTTCGACCAAGGGGAAATCTCTTATTTTTTCCGGTAATCCTGAGAATCTGATGTGGCGTCCTCCTCCGCGAGAATCTCTTTTACATCGTCAACAGGTCAAAGCCAAATTGGGCAACCTTGCGGATCGCAGCGAGGGCTCACGTCCTCCGTCCCTTGCGTTTCCCCTGCCATTACGGTCAACGCTGCCCCCTTTTCCTACGGCCGAACCAACCCCGTTACCTTCGTCCCCCTCTCTTGCTCCCCAGATTATCTACCCCGATTCCAGTTCCAAAATTGGCAGGCAACGCCATGGACTGGAGAGTTTGGTGAATTTGGTTCCGCAAACTAAATCGGGATCCCCTGATGAACCCAGAACTTCCTGATCTCCATCCCGCTCCTGAGGTAATCGCAGTCGTCGGTACCCACGACGGTGCCGGCAAAACGACGACCTCCATGAATCTGGCGGTAGCCTTTGCGGCCTCGGGACGCACGGTACTGTTGATCGATTTAGACCCACAGGGCGGCATTGGTAGTTTTCTAATACTGACCGGATCCTGTG
>CAUYUB010000521.1:0-19930 GCA_963575685.1 Gammaproteobacteria bacterium
GCAGAGCGTCACGGTCGATCCACCAATCAGTCCGCACCAAGTTATCTACGGCCTCTGCCAAGCGCGGCAGGAAACGGATGGGATCGTCCAACTCGTTGCCGATCAGCCATGCCTCGAACTCCCCCTGGGTCTGTACCCCCCGGTGGCGTCCGGCCACGAGGGTGAGGAGTTGCTGGGTGTAATCGACAAGACGCTCACCATCGACCCCTTCACCCCGCAACCCCGCCACATAGTGGGCCGTGACCGCAGCAATCGGGGGTACATTGGATTCCGGTGGGGTTTCCTCAACCAAGTGCTGAAGGATCGCCACCGTCCAGGAAGGCGCAATGGGATAAGTCACCGCCAGCCAGATCCCATGGCCCAATGCAGTCATGGAATCGGGCTGATCGGCACGAAATAGGATGCTACACGCCCGCACCGCCTCTTCCCAACGGTGCGCCGCAACAAAAATCGAGAAGGCCTCCCGTGCCCAGCTCCAGCCATCCACGCCTTGTTCCAGCTCAACGAGACAATCTCCCAACTCCAGCAGGATCTCGGCGCGTGCCTCGGGGGAATGGTCTACCGGAAGGGCGGTTAAGCGTTCCGCCCACTCGCGCTGTTCCCTTTGCAGGCGCGCAACGGCCATCTCCAGGTCGGAGCTGTCGTCCATATCCACCAACGTATAGGGATTGATCTGCCTCATAACCTCGACACCTTAGGTAAAGGCTGCTTCGAGACGATCTTCCCAGTTTTCCGGGGTATCGGGAAACGGTGGTCGCACGTCCATACGAAAGAATCGCTCTCCCTGTCGTGCCCGTTCTTGGATAAGGGGAATAAGTTCATAAAAGGAGCTGAGCTCGTGGTATTGCAATAGTATTTCACTCAAGTACAACATGGGGCGCTCCTAATGGTAACTCGTGACACCCCTCGTCTCACGCAGTAAGCTAATTTTCCTTAAGTTCGACACATAGGTCCAGGGGTAGGTTCGTCGACAAGGAGGACGATCTTGGGGGATGGACACCTTATGCTGTTTTTTGTAACATATTTCATATCCTGCTTACTAACCAGCAATTTCTGGGGATGCACAGAGTACCCTTCGAGTGAATATCCTTATTGGAATATTCACCCCAATACTGCCTCCCCCAATGGATATGTGGCGGCCTTAGGGGATGCTCACTACACTGGCTCCACATTTAGCAGCTTATTGATTTTTCTCTTATAATCCCACAGGTAAAGCGAATATTCAGCGTCCTTGGTAAAGATTGCCGACTTTCGCCAGAGGATTTTACCCTACGTTTTCCGACCAGTCAGTTCTCTAAGGCCGACGCGGGGGAGTAACCTGATAAGTTAATTTTATAAGAATCCCTTCACGTAAGGAGTAAAGATCGCCGTGGCTAAGCAGATGCATAACACCCCCATGCTCGATCAACTCGAGAGCGGGCCGTGGCCAAGCTTTATTACTGGGCTCAAGCGGTTGGCCCAAGACAACGATATGATGGTAGACCTCTTGGGGCAACTCGAGCACTCCTACGAGACCCGCAAGGGTTTTTGGAAGGGAGGTACGGTCGGTGTATTTGGTTACGGGGGTGGGATCATCCCGCGCTTTTCCGAGGTAGCCAATAAGTTTCCTGAGTCCGCCGAGTTTCATACGTTGCGTATTCAGCCACCCGCCGGAATGCATTACACCACCAGTCTCTTGCGTCAGATGTGTGACATTTGGGAGAAGCATGGTTCCGGCCTGATCGCCTTCCATGGTCAAAGTGGCGACATCATGTTCCAGGGTATCCGTACCGACAAGGTGCAGGCTGCCTTTGATGAATTCAACGAGATGGGTTTTGATCTGGGTGGCGCCGGCCCAGCCGTGCGTACCAGTATGTCGTGCATCGGTCATGCCCGTTGCGAACAATCGTGCTACGACACCGCGCGCACCCATCGTGAGATCGTCAATACCTTCCTGGACGATATGCATCGTCCGGCCCTGCCCTACAAGTTCACAGGCGAGTTTTCGGGTTGCCCCAATGACTGCATGAATTCGGTGCAGCGTGCGGACATGGCCGTCATTGGAACTTGGCGTGACGACATGCAGGTAAATCAGGAAGAGGTCAAGGCGTTTGTTGGCGCTCGTGGTCGTCAGTATGTGGTGGATAATGTCCTCACCCGCTGCCCGACGAAGTGCCTGAGCCTTAATAATGATGACACTCTGGCAGTCGATAATCGCAATTGCGTACGCTGCATGCATTGCATCAACGTGATGACCAAGGCCCTCAAGCCCGGCAAGGATCGCGGCGTGACCGTGCTCATTGGCGGCAAACGTACCCTCAAGATCGGCGACCTATTCGGCACCGTAGTAGTGCCCTTTATGAAGCTCGATTCTGAGGAGGATATGGAACGGCTACGCGAACTTGGTCAAAATACTATCGACTTTTTCGCGGAAAACGCCTTGGAACACGAACGCACTGGTGAGATGATTGATCGCATCGGTCTCGTCAATTTCTTGGAAGGTATCGGAATCGAAGTCGATCCCCACATGATCGCCCATCCTCGAATCAGCTCCTATGTACGCATGGACGGCTGGGACGAAGAGGCGGCCAAATGGAACGAGCGGAAGGCCGGTTAACGCAGGGTAATCATCTGCTCCCTGACGTTTTTCTCTCTGGTTGGTAGACATAAAAGGGGAATCACTTCAAAGTGGTTTTCCTTTTATGTCTAAAAGCTAACCGGATACTAACGCAGGAAGGGTGAAAATGGTTACCGCTGATTGGACCGGAAGGTGGTAAGGGTCTGCATCCGCAGACCTTCCTGGACAGAAAAGTTTTAATACACCCGAAATTTTGGAGGTTACAATGGCCGAAATGCGTCCACCTATTGAGAGTGGCGTACCGGACCCCTTCCAGTATATGCATCCGGTATTATGCCGGAATTATGGTCAGTGGAAGTGGCATGACCGCCCCCGTCCGGGCGTGTTGCACCATGTGGCTGAGAGTGGCGAGGAGGTCTGGTCGGTACGGGCCGGTACCCAGCGCCAGATGGACCTCTACACCATCCGTAAGTTGTGCGACATTGGTGAACAGTATGGTGAAGGTTATGTACATTTCACCATCCGGAGCAATATCGAATATCTGTTGACCGATAAGAAGAAAATCGCTCCGCTGATCGAAAAGCTGCAGGCGGAGGGTTTCCCGGTCGGTGGTACCGGCAACTCGGTCACCATGATAGCCCACACCCAGGGCTGGCTACACTGCGATATCCCAGGTACCGATGCGTCTGGGGTGGTTAAGGCGCTGATGGATGAACTCCACGAAGAGTTTATCCGTGAGGAAATGCCTAATCGCGTTCACCTGACAACCTCCTGCTGTCAGATTAACTGCGGCGGTCAAGGTGATATTGCCATCAACGTTCAGCATACCAAACCACCCAAGATCAACCATGATCTGGTGTCCAATGTCTGCGAGCGTCCCACCGTTGTAGCGCGTTGTCCGGTAGCGGCCATCCGTCCCGCTATGGTGAACGGTAAACCGTCCCTTGAAGTGGATGAGAAGAAGTGTATTTGTTGCGGTGCCTGCTATCCGCCCTGCCCTCCCATGCAGATCAACGACCCCGAGCATTCCAAGCTTTCGATCTGGGTCGGTGGTAAGAACTCCAACGCCCGCGGGAAGCCTCAGTTCCACAAATTGGTGGCGGCGGGTATCCCCAATAATCCTCCGCGTTGGACGGAGGTTGCCGTCATTGTCAAGAAGATTCTGAGCGTCTATAAACAGGATGCGAAAGATTGGGAACGTCTCGCCGATTGGGTGGAGCGGATTGGTTGGCCGCGTTTCTTCGAGCTGACTGAGCTGCCCTTTACCAAGTTCCATATCGACAACTGGCGCGGCGCTCGTAACAGCCTGAACGCGTCTACCCATATCCGCTTCTAGGCGGAGGTATAAGGAAGAGCGGCATGAAGTTCGGTATCATGGTAAATGAGGGCCCTTACCAACACCAGGCCTCCGATACGGCGTACCAATTCGCCAAGGCGGTGTTAGACAAGGGCCATGAGATCTACCGCGTGTTTTTCTATCACGACGGTGTAAACAATGGCACACGTCTGACGGTTCCTCCTCAGGACGATCGTAATATCGTCAATCGCTGGTCGGAGTTGGGCGTAAAGCACGGCATCGACTTGGTGGTATGCGTGGCGGCCGCTCAGCGTCGCGGTATTTTGGACGAGAGTGAGGCCAAACGGCATGGCAAAGACGCCCACAATATCGCTGCGGGCTTCCGGATCTCCGGTCTGGGCCAGCTCGTCGAAGCGGGTATCCAGGCGGATCGCTTGGTCGTATTCGGTGACTGACGGGGAGAACGAAGATGGCGGATGAAGGTGGGATCGTCAAAAAATTTATGTTTGTCAACCGTAAGGCGCCTTACGGTACTATTTACGCCCTGGAATCCCTGGAGGTGGTGCTGATTAGTGCCGCCTTTGACCAGGACGTAAGCTTGGCGTTCCTCGATGACGGTGTCTATGAATTGACCAAGGGCCAGAACACCAAGGGCGTGGAGATGAAGGGCTTCTCCTCGACCTATCGGGCGTTGGAAGGCTACGACATCGAAAAGCTGTATGTGGCCCAGGAGTCGTTGGAGGAGCGTGGCCTCTCCGAGGACGACCTGGTGGTCGATGTGCAGGTTGTCAGTCGTGCCGAGATGGCGGATCTGATGGCCGAACAGGATGTGGTCTTGAGCTTCTGAGGAAACTGCGATGCTGCATACGGTCAATAAGTCGCCGTTCGAACGCAACACCCTGAAAAGCTGCCTGGCTCACGCGAAGCCCGGCAGTGCGGTTCTGCTCATCGAAGACGGTGTTTATGCCGCCTTGGCGGATACCGCGGCCTCGGGTATGGTCCAAGAGGCCATGACCCAGGTATCCGTCTACGCCCTTGGCCCCGATCTGGAGGCCCGCGGTGTGGCGAAGCGGGTCATTGGTGGGATTAAGGTTATCGACTATGCCGGGTTCGTCGACCTGGCCGTCGAGCACCCTACTACCCAATCCTGGCTATAAATCCGGCTACTTTTACCAACCGGCGTATAATTGGAAAATCTAATGAGGTCGCGGCACGATGGCACGCCACGACCGGTTCATAAGGTTTTCCAATTTGCGCATAACCAGATCCGTTGGGGTTTTGCGATGCTTAACCCCAACCTTTTTTAGGAGTTAAAGAAATCCATGGCAACTATTGAGGTCAACGGGAAATCATTCGAAGTGGATGAGGAGGGTTACCTCATCAATTTAGGCGAGTGGAACGAAGATATCGCAGAGCGGTTCGCGGGCGATGACAACACTACCCTTACTCCGAGCCATTGGGAGGTAATTACCTTCCTGCGCGAATATTACAACGACTATCAAATCGCACCTGCGGTACGGGTGTTGACCAAGGCTATCGGCAAGAAACTTGGGCCGGAAAAGGGCAACAGCAAATATCTCTATGAGCTGTTCCCGTATGGGCCAGCCAAGCAGGCATGTCGTTATGCCGGGTTGCCCAAGCCCACCGGCTGTATTTAAGGTTGTTCGGGGCCCCAGTCGCGGGGCCCCATTTTATATCCCTTTCCGTTGGCTTTTCGGCTAACATTCTGATACGGCTATTCGGCCGAGTACTTTTTTAAGGAATACCGAGCATGACAGTGGTGACAGTGCTGTATGCGCTGCTCTTCTATGCGGCGGCGGCAATCCTGGTGATCGGCGTACTCCGCCGCATCGTGATCTACGCCCGTGTTCCGGCGCCGTTGCGGATCACTACCATGCCGGCACCGCTTACCCGCGGCGGGGTAGTATTACGCATGGTGCGGGAAGTGTTCTTCTTTGAAAGCCTATTCAAATCCACCAAATGGACATGGCTGTTCGGCTGGCTGTTCCATATCTGTATGGCAATCGTATTATTGCGCCATCTCCGCTATTTTCAGCAGCCGGTCTGGGGAGGGGTGGAATTTATTCAATTCTTCGGTAAATACGCCGCTTTTGGGATGGTGCTGGGCCTTGCCGGTCTGGTAACGCGCCGTCTCTATGTCGACCGGGTACGTTATATCTCTGCGCCCTCCGACCATCTGATGCTGGTTCTATTATTGGCAATCGCCCTCTCCGGACTGACCATGACCTTCCTCGTTCACACCGATATCGTGGCGCTGAAGGCGTTTTTCCTGGGGCTGATGTATTTTGCGTGGCAACCGCTGCCGGCGGACCCCCTCTTGCTTCTGCATCTGACCCTGGTCGCCACCTTGATGATCATTTTCCCGATATCCAAACTGTTGCATGTGCCGGGAGTTTTCTTCAGTCCTACCCGCAACCAGGTGGATGATGCCCGGGAAAAACGGCATGTTGCTGCATGGGCGCGGGACGCTTCTGAATCAAAGGGTTAAAAGTCAAAGTTGGATTTTTACGCTGATTACTGGCGAAATTTATAGATTGTTGCGAATTAGGTTTTCAGCTTGAACCGTGACGTTTATACTTTGATTTTATCCTTTGACTGTGACGAGCAGTAGCGCCGGGACATTCCTGGCGTAGACTTAGTGGAGGAATCGCGTGGCCGATTTTGATGTTCCGGTATTGGGCGACTATCCGATCTGCCCGGTACCTGCGATTAAGCCGGAGGCGATGAAAGGTATCAAGCCTTTTATCGTCAATAACCCCATGCATAACACCGACCTCGGTTTTCCCGGGGCATTGCTGGACAATTGGCAGGAGGTGGCCATTGCTAAAATGGGCGATCTCCTCGGAAAATATCGCTCATTCCAGGTATTTCTGGATTCGTGTGTGAAGTGCGGTTCCTGTACCGATAAGTGCCATTATTTCCTTGGCAGTGCTGATCCGCGCAATATGCCGGTGGCACGTCAGGATCTGTTGCGCCAGGTATATCGCCGTTATTTCACCTTTGCCGGTAAATACTTCCCTAAGTTGGTCGGTGCGAAAGATCTGACCCGGGAGGTCTTGGACGACTGGTATAGTTACTATCACCAGTGCTCCCAATGTCGGCGTTGTTCGGTCTATTGTCCCTACGGCATCGACACTGCCGAGATCTCAATGGCCGCCCGCGAGATTATGGACTCGGTCGGCCTCGGTCAGAAATATACCAACGAAATTCTCGGTAAGAACATCAAGATTGGCAACAATCTGGGCCTCCCACCCGCAGCCATCCGCAATACTTTGGAGGGGCTGGAAGAGGATGTGGCGGATGCCACCGGAGTAACGGTGCGCTACCCCTTGGATGAAAAGGGAGCGGATGTTCTACTGGTGACGCCCTCGGCGGACTTCTTCGCCGAACCCCATGTCGATGGTCTCATCGGCTACGGTAAGGTATTCCACCAGGCCGGAGTCTCCTGGACCCTGTCTTCCCATGCCTCGGAGGGTGCCAACTTCGCCATGTTCATCGGCTCCTATGCCAACATGAAGAGGGCCGCTACCCGTATTCGTGAGGCAGCGTTGGACCTCGGCGTCAAACGCATCGTGGTCGGGGAATGTGGGCATGCTTGGCGTGTAGCCTACAGCTTCTGGAACACCCTGATTGGCCCGTTTGATTTTCTCGACCCCAAATACCCGGTGCCCCAACATATCTGTGAATTCACCTATGATTTAATCCGGCGTGGGGCGCTGAATCTGGACAAGTCGGCCAACGATCACCGCGTGGTTACCTTCCATGACTCCTGTAATGTTGCTAGGGCCTCGCGCATGGGGGGGATTCCAGGAGGGCAGTACCTCATCCCGCGGGAGTTGATCAAGGCGAGCTGCAACCATTTCGTGGATATGGCCCCCGAGACGATTCACGAACAGACCTATTGTTGCGGCGGTGGTGGTGGTCTGCTTACCGACGACCTGATGGCGGTACGCATCAAAGGGGCCTATCCACGGATGCAGGCACTACGTCAGGTGGAGAAAGAGCATGGGGTGAATTATCTTGCTGCGATCTGCGCCATCTGTAAGAGTCAATTTTCCAAGGTCTTACCGTATTACAAGTTTGACCGGGACATGATCGGGGGCGTACATCAGCTCATCAGTACCGCTATTCAATTGGGCACCAAAGAATAAACGTATTCGGAACCTTCCGGGGGCAATCCCGGTTCATCGTTCTGAGAACTTTTAATAATTATCTACCGTATTCCATCAAAGAACTGTCTCCTGGTGGAGGGGAATGATTATGGCGATAACGAAAGAAGAGATGGGCAGCCAGGCCGCTAATTTTACTTTCCGTCGTTACAAGGACGGCGACGACCAGTGGCACCGCATGACCGACCGCATCTTTAGCGGCGATAAGTCGCATAAATGCCCTACCTATGTCCATCGTACCCCTCCTTGCCAGGGAAGTTGCCCCGCAGGTGAGGATATCCGCGGTTGGCTTGACATCGTGCGCGGCACTGAAAAGCCACCCAAGGGTTTGAGTATGCAGGAATATGCCTTCCGACGCTCGACCAATGCCAATCCTTTTCCTTCGGTAATGGGTCGGGTTTGTCCTGCCCCTTGCGAGGATGGCTGTAACCGCAACCAACTCGAAGATCACGTCGGCATCAATTCCGTTGAGCAGTACATCGGCGACTCTGCCCTCAAGGCTGGTTTTAAGTTCGTTGCTGGTCCTGATACGGGGAAGCGCATCGCCATTGTGGGAGGAGGGCCAGCGGGATTGGCCGCCGCCTACCAGTTACGTCGCCGTGGTCACGCCTGCACCATTTTCGATGAACATTCCCAGTTAGGCGGCATGATGATGTGGGGTATCCCGGGCTACCGGATGCCCCGCGACATTCTCATGGGCGAGATCAATCGCATCGTCGACATGGGGGTGGAGGTTCGTCTGAATACCCGAGTAGGGCGCGATGTCTCTTTGGCTGATTTGGAGCGGGATTACGATGCCATCCTCTTGGCCCTCGGCGCTCATCGCGGTCAGGCCCTGCCTATTCCCGGTGCCGATGCCCCTAACTGCCTAAGTGGTGTAGCTTTCCTGGATGCGTTCAATGATGGACGACTAAAGGCAGTGACCGGCCGGGTAATCGTGATTGGTGGTGGCGATACTTCCGTAGACGTGGCGACCGTCGCCCGCCGTTTAGGTCGTATCACGGCGATCCACGAAAAGGACCGTCCCGAGCACATCATCATTAATCAGACTGCTCACGATGTTATTGAAACCGCTGCTCGTCAGGGCGCGGACGTCCTACTCTTGGCGCGTTCGCCCATCCACAAGATGGCTGCGGCCAAGCAGGAGGTCGATGATGCCTTGCGTGAGGGCGTAGAGATCCAGGGCAGCATGGGCCCAGTCGCTGTGATCAAGGGGCCCGATGGTCGTGCCACCCATCTGCGGGTGCAGCGCCTGACTGAAAAGACCAAGACCCCCATCCCGGGTACCGAAATGGACCTGGAATGCGACATTATTGTCGCCGCCATCGGCCAGGGGGGAAATCTCGAGGGACTGGAGTCTTTTGACAACGGCCGTGGGCTCATCAATGCCGACCGTCACTTCCAGGTACCGAACCGGCGCGGTTATTTCGCCGTCGGCGATATCGTCAAACCCCACCTGCTCACCACCGTCATCGGACAGGCTACGGTGGCCGTCGAGTCCATCGACAAGTACCTGGCCGGTATCGATCTCGGCAAGCGTCCCAAGGTCGACGTACGCCACTTTGACCTCATGACTAAGCTTCGGGAGGCAGGGTTGCAACCCGAAGAGTACAACCACGAACAGGTGTGGGGTACCTCCGAGGCCAAGTTCGCGGTCCATAACTATGAAGACCGTGCCGCCCAGGAGGTCATCCCGGCCGATATGTTGTTCCTAGGGCATTTCAAGTACACGGAGCGTCACAAACGCGGCCATCATCAGGTAGATAGCACCAACGTTATCGGTAATTTCATGGAGCGGATGATTCCGCTCACTGAGGTAGCGGTGGTGGACGAGGCCAAACGCTGCATGAGTTGTGGGATGTGCTTCGAGTGTGATAACTGCGTGATCTTTTGCCCCCAGGAAGCAGTCAAGAAGACTCCCAAGAATCAGTCGACCATTGGCCGTTATGTTTACACCGATTATGCCCGTTGCGTCGGCTGCCACATCTGCGCCGAGGTCTGCCCCACCGGCTACATCCAGATGGGGATGGGCGAGTGACGTCAGGAGCAAGCATGTCGAATACCCGTCTGCGGGTAGTAGTACTGGTGATGGTGGGGGTGCTGTTGGGTACCCCCGCCCTGACCGGTGCCTGCCAAGTCCCAGTCCCCGCGCACCCCGAAGGTCGGGGTGACCATTGCGTGAGGGATACCGAGTTCATGCGGCGCAATCACATGGATGTGATTCGCCATAAGCGTGATCTGACCATGCGCAAAGGTATCCGCACCGCTGAGGACAGTCTCAAGGAGTGCATAGGGTGTCACGCCGAACAGCGTCCCGATGGTAGTTATGTCCCGGTCAACGCCCCGGGCCAGTTTTGCCAAAGCTGCCATAGCTATGCCGGCATTCAGCCCGACTGTTTCGAGTGTCACGCCACCACGCCGGCGGCCCTGCCGGCCATTAAGCCGTGAGGATCGCGATGAGGAATGAATCTGCTGACCAAGGGCGACGTGGTTTTCTTGGCACCGCGACCGCCACCGTGGTCGGCCTCGTTGCCGCGCCCGGTCTTTCTCTGGTTGCTTTGGCTCGGTCACCCGAGGCTGCGGTAGATGACAAGTCTCGTTGGGGCCTGTTGATCGATACCGCCAAATGCAGTACGGACTGTACCGCCTGTACTATCGCCTGCAGCACCGAGAATGGGCTCACCAGCCATGATCGGCCTGCCAGCGATGCCCAGTGGCTGCGCAAGGTCCAGCTCAAAGAGAAAGCCACCGGTCGCACCCTTTCCCTACCCGTAGGCTGTCAACACTGTGAGCGGCCACCTTGTGTAGATGTCTGTCCAACCGGTGCATCCTTCCGGCGGGCTGACGGCATCGTCCTGGTGGATAAGCACATCTGTATTGGTTGTCGGTACTGCATGATGGCCTGTCCCTACAAGGCCCGCTCTTTTGGTCACGAGGAGATGCACGACCAAAAACCATATTCTCCCCGCGGCAAGGGTACAGTGGAGGCCTGCACCCTCTGCGTCCATCGTGTAGATGCCGGTCGGCTCCCGGCCTGCGTTGAGGCGTGTCAAAAAGACGGCCACCAGGCGATGATCTTCGGTGACCTGAAAGATCCCAACAGTACCATCGCCAAACGTCTTGCCGCGGAACCGACTCACCAATTGCGTGAGGCACTGAACCTAAACACCGGTGTCCGTTATCAGGGTGTATAGATGCGTGTCCAGGTTTCTTAAGCAAGAAAACGGAAAGTCAAAATATTGAAGATATTTTTCTTTTGACCCTGAAAGAAAAATATTTTCGATATTTTGGCTTTTTGGTTTTAGCGAAACCAAAATTTGGGAATAGCTGAGCAGGTACGATAGATACTTTGTGGGGTATATTCTTGCAGTACAAAGCGAGATAGCAGGATACCAACGATGAAAAATGTTTGCTTTCGCGAGATGAAAGAGACCGGTCGTAGCTATTGGCTGGTACAGGGGTTATTGGCCATAGTCATTTTGCTGGGTCTCGCCGCAGCCCATCACATGGAAACCGCGGGCCATTGGATCACCGGGATGAATAACCAAATAGTGTGGGGTCTACCCCACGTTTTTGCGGTGTTCCTCATTGTCACTGCTTCCGGTGAATTAAATCTGGCGTCCATCGCCTCCGTTTTCGGTAAGGCCCCCTATAAACCACTGTCACGTCTTTCCGCCCTGGTGGCCATCGCCCACTTAGTGGGGGGATTGATGATCCTGGTCCTAGACCTGGGCCGGCCCGATCGTCTCCCAGTGGCGATAACCAATTTTAACCTTAAGTCTATTTTTACCTGGAACATCGTGCTCTACAGTGGCTTCATCGTTCTTGCGGGAGTCTATCTGTGGACGATGATGGAGCGCCGGTTTAATCTCTACACCAAATTTGCAGGTCTTGGCGTATTCATCTGGCGGATTATCCTCACCACCGGTACAGGATCCATCTTTGGCTTTCTGGTGGCTCGCGATGCCTATAATGCTGCGATTATGGCACCAATGTTTATTATTCTGTCCTTCTCCTATGGAACCGCCATTTATCTGATGACCCTGGAGACACTTTCTTATTGGGGCCAGCGACCGATTGGTGAAGAATTGATTACGCGGCTTAAAAACCTCCTAGGAATTTTTATCGGAGCTGCTTTCTATTTCTTTCTTGCCTATCACGCAACAAATTTATATATTGCCCAGCGGCAGGGGGTTGAATATTTCCTGCTGGGGGGAAGCAACCTCTATTCTCAAATGTTCTGGGTTGGACAAATCTTCATCGGTACGGCGATTCCACTGGCTTTGCTCTACGGTCCACTGGCGCGTTTCCGACTGATTATCTTCCTGGCTTGCATATTAGTGGTAATCGGCGGTCTTGCCCAGATGTACGTGACCATCATCGGTGGCCAGGCCTATCCGCTGACCATCTTCCCAGGCTATGAAGCGAGCAGTAGCTTCTTCGACGGACAAGTGGGGCAGTATGTACCGACTATCTATGAAGCGATGCTGGGAATTAGCGGGTTTGCAGTTGCTGCGTTCGTGGTGATTCTGGCAACGCGTATGTTGCCGTTTATCCCGGATAGTTTGGCTGATGCCGATATTGATGAGCGATTGGTTGTAAAAGGATCCAATGAGGCGTTGAGCACTTAATTAACTTTTTTCCTATAAGTCTTAGCTGCCTAAAAGATAAAATTCTTAATGATTTTGCTTTTAGGCAGCTAGATTCCCCCCGCGGAGAGACCATGGCCCACCTAATGATCTCCGCAGCACACAAATCCTCTGGAAAGACCACTATCACCTTGGGTCTATGCGCTGCCCTGCGCGCCCGAGGCATTACTGTTGCCCCCTTCAAGAAAGGCCCCGATTACATCGATCCGCTGTGGTTGACCCTGGCTAGCGGTCGGCCTTGCTATAACTTGGATTTTTGGACCATGGAGGACGATGAGATTCAGGAGAGCTTCGCCTGTCACGCTGAAGGAAGTGCTTTGGCGTTGGTGGAAGGCAATAAGGGGCTTTACGACGGCGTAGATCTGGAAGGCGGCAACAGCAACGCTGCACTGGCCAAACTGCTGGGAACCCCGGTAGTTTTGGTGATCGACACGCAGGGGATTACCCGGGGGATTGCGCCTCTGGTCCTCGGCTATCGCATCTTTGACCCCACGGTACGTATTGCCGGCATTATCCTCAATAAGGTAGGTGGGCTTCGTCACGAGGGAAAACTGCGTAAAGTACTCGCACGTTATACCGATGTGCCAGTGATTGGAGCCGTAGCTAGGGATAAACGATTAGTTATTGTTGAACGCCACTTGGGCCTGGTGCCGAGCAACGAGGCTGCCTCCGCCCTGGAACGGGTGGATGAGATCGGCGCATTGGTGGCTGCTCAGGTGGACCTGGCGGCGCTACAAACGATAGCGCATAGTGCCCCGCCCTTTCCTCCACTTACGCTTCCATCATTACCCTCTACACCACGGGTACGCATTGGTATCCCCCGTGATGCCGCTTTTGCCTTCTATTATCCCGACGACCTGGATGCTCTACGTCACGCCGGGGCAGAATTGGTATTCTTTGACGCCCTACACGACCACTTGCCTGAAGTGGAGGGACTATTTATCGGTGGCGGCTTTCCTGAGGTCCAGATGGAGGCACTGGAGGCCAATCCCACACTGAGGTCCGAAATCCGCACTGCTGTAGAAAACGGTATGCCGGTTTATGCGGAATGTGGGGGGCTGATGTACCTAGCCCGACGTATCCAATGGGGTGACCGTTCTCGGGCAATGGTCGGCGCCCTCCCTGCGGATGTGGTCATGACCGACAAACCGGTTGGCCGCGGCTATATCCGCATGCAGGAAACAGCCGCTCACCCGTGGCCAGTACATGGCCCAATGGTTGAGCTTTCCGGTCACGAGTTCCACTATTCTTATCTGGACAACCTGGGACCTACTCTGAACTTCGCCTACCAAGTCCGGCGCGGTACCGGTATCGATGGTCACCACGATGGCATTGTTTATCGTAATGTCTTGGCCTGTTACTCGCACCAACGCAATACCCGCGCTAATCCGTGGGCTGCAGGTTTTGTTTCCTTTGTACAAAAGAAATTGGCACAAAGAAAAGGTTAAGCGAACCACCAGAGCAGTTGAACTCCTGATTCTCAGATAATGATTAGTGGCTCATATTGGGTTTTGAGGGCATATGGTAACATGCGAATGTTTCCACATAGTATATAAGGTTTACCCGCCATGTGTCATATCAACGACCTCATAGACGAAGCCAAATGTTACGAAGAAGTCAGGCGGATACGCTGGCCCAGCGGGGTGTGCTGCCCAAAGTGCACATCCAACAAAATCAGCAAACGCGGCAAAAACCATCGACAACAGGAATGCCGGCGTTACTCATGCCAAAACTGTGGGAACCGGTTTGACGATCTGACGGAGACCATCTTCATGGGGCGGCACCAGCCATTGTCGGTGTGGTTCTCCTACCTGTACCTGATGGGGTTGAACATATCAAACCGCCAGATCGCCATGGAGTTGAACCTGAACGAAAGCGATGGTCAAGCAATGGCGAATCAGTTGCGAGATGGTATCGTCAAACGCCGTCCCAAAGCACATATCAAGGGCAAGGCGGAATGTGACGAGGTGTATATCGTAGCTGGACATAAAGGCCAGCCCGACCGGATCGAGGGCCGGGCTCCGCGCCGTAGGCGGCTCAAGGGAGCACCCGGCCGGGGCACGTTGGAGAAGGATAAACCGCCGATCTTTGGCATGCTCGAACGCGGTGGCGAGGTCCGAATTATCATGCTGGAGAACGTGCAGCAGAAAACCATCCGGCCACTCATAGAAGAGACCATCGAACCTGGGACGCTGATCTATACCGACGAGTACGTGATCTATAACGCCTTGGAGGAGTGGGGCTATGAGCACGCGAGCGTTTGCCACGGTCGCGGGGAATATGCTCGCGACGAGGACGGCGATGGTTTCCATGAGGTCCATGTCAATACGATCGAGGGATTTTGGTCGCTGCTGCGTTCCTGGCTACGTCCTCATCGGGGCATTTCCCAGGAGAAGTTGCCGATTTACCTGGGATTTTTTGAATTCGTACATAACACCAGGCGGCGCGGTCGGGCTTTGTTGGGATCGCTTCTGGACATCCTGCTGCAACCGGCGCCATGTCCTCAAAACTCAATATGAGCCTGATTAGTTACTTTAACAACACCCTATTAATTCGGAGGTTAATCATGAAGTCAGCATGGCGAATTGTAGCAACGGCAGCGGTCTTCTGCTGTATGCAATTTTCAACTATGGCAATAGCAGAAGACAAAATAATGGTAAAAGGTAAAATTAGCGAATATGACGTTAGCAAGAAAACCTTAGTTGTTGCCGTTGATGGCAGCAAGGATATGACTTTTGTTGTCCAGGATAATAAGGCATTAGGAATGTTGGATGATCAGCTGTTTGCAGGGGATGAAGTAAAGATTCGCTATATCGCTAAAGATGGCAAGAATATCATTAGCGATCCTGGCGATTTAAAGAGTGCAAGACCTGGTTGTTAATTTAGCCGGATTAGGAGCGCGATGTTGTTTAACGGCAACATCTTCCAAATGATAAATTTCTATTGAGGAGGTATATAATGAGGTTATTGCCGAAGTCATTTCTTACTATAGTCGGTACGATGGCCTGTACGGTTTCATTTCTTCTTCCATTACCAGCACAGTCCGCTGACCAGGCCGTGCTGGTGAAGAAGATTGAATCTCTTTCCAAACAGTTGGATGAGTTAAAAAAACAGATGCAGGAATTACAGCAGCAGGAATCTGCAAAGGATGAACGGGTCGCCAAGGTAGAAAAGAAGACGCAGGAGTCTGAGAAGAAGGTACAGCTGGTCGAGAAGAAGACTAGTGAGGCAACGCGATCTTCCTCGCTTGAAATCAGCGGGGATTATCGGTTCCGGTTTGACCGGATGACGGGAACTGCCCCTTCTTATTATAGTTTCAATGATGTCATGCCCTGGATGGTCGGTGGAATGATTGGAACTCCTCCCTCACCGCGCCCCACACAGGACTACAAGAATAATTCTCTCCTTACCAATCGCCTTGGTTTGAACCTCAAAGCAAAGGCCACTGAAGACATCACGGTAAAGGCCAAGTTACTGATGTACAAGGGTTGGGGTGAGGAGACCTATGCCTCATCGCCGTTTTTTGCTGATAGATTCTATACTTTTGATGGTAATGCCGGTCATCTTCCCCAGGACAATATTTTACGGGTCGACCAGGCCTATGCAACGTGGTCAGGGATCGGTGGCGCACCCGTTTGGTTCTCGATAGGTCGTAGACCCTCCACCGGTGGCATTCCTACAAACCTGCGACAGAACATCGATAAGAATAGTTCAGACACTGCCGGTGTCCCGGGCCTACTGATTGATTATGCCTTTGACGGAGCCACCATCGGCGTTGCCCCAGACATTTCGATGCTCCCTGGCGCTTATGCGAAGTTCTGTTATGGCAAAGGATTCGAAAGCGGCTTTAGCCCTGCTATATCGACGAATAATACGCTTAAAGATGTCAATTTCCTTGGGATCAATCTTGTCCCTTATGCAACCGATAACCTCCGTGTCGAGTTACAATGGGATCGCGCCTATGACATCTTTGCCTTTCCCGAAAGTGAGACGTCCGCCCTCCTTCCAAATTTTCAGAATGCTAATTTAGGCAACATTGATCAATATATGATCGGAGTCTCGGGTAAGGTAGAGAATCTTGGCCCCGGTGACCTGAACCTCTTTCTGAGTGGAGCCATAAGCAAAACTCACCCTAATAACAAGCAGTTAACCTATTTTGGACAGCCAATAGCGGGTCTGATGTACGATGGGATCATCCCGGAAAGCACGACCGGTACCGCCTTTTACCTAGGAGGCCGCTATGACATCAAGTCAATCCGAACAAAATTGGGATTGGAATACAACCACGGTTCTAAAAATTGGGTTGCATTTGCACCGGCTTCAGATGATATATGGACCGCCAAACAAGGTGTTCATGGCAACGTGTATGAGGCCTACCTCATCCATGAAATCAACTCCAAACCTATCTCAAAGTTTGGAAAGGCCCAACTTAGACTCGGGTACCAGTATTACGATTTCAAATATACCGGCAGCAACAATTGGGTTGGTGCCCCCAAAAGCATTGATGATTTGGGCAATATGGCGAATGTCCAAGTGCTTACCCCACTCAAAAATGCCCGTGACATCTATCTGACTTTCGACGTGATGTTCTAACCTGCCGTTGTGTCAGGGGAGGACCGAAAGGTCCTCCCTTTTCAATTTTGTTTTTGTGCGCTATTGGGTGAGCCGTGAGGGTATCGCGGACGAAGACGACAACCAAAAGGTGGAAATGGGTGGTAGTGGTATGCTTAAGTTTGTGGGGAAGCGTGACCCTTTCCCAGGATAACGTTATACCACCTATTCCCGCGACGGAAAAAGCTACACCTACTCCTCCTCCCACCCCCTCCTCAGAAGCCAGTCTTCTTCCGGGCATTGCGGCAATTTCGACAGTTGCCGCGGTATTTGCCAGTATCAATCCGACGGTAGCAGCAGTTACTATTGGCGGTGGATTAGGCGCGTTGAGTCGTTATACCGTATCGCGAGGTGTCAATGGTTGGGTCGAAGGTAGCTTCCATGGCACGATGGTAGTGAATATAATAGGTTCCTTCGCCTTTGGTACGATAAGTGGCTGGGTTGCACGCAGTAGTAGTGGAATCGCCGATACGGCGTGGCTCGATTTGATGACCACAGGATTTCTTGGTGGCTTTACCACCTTCTCGACCTTTGCCCATGATACGGTACAGATTGCCCATGAGGAGGGGATCCTCTTTTCCGCGCTCTATACCGGATTTTCCGTAGCGGTGGCAGTGATGGCAATATTGGCAGGCGAATTTGTAGGAACTACGCTGTTACCGTAGGAAAATAGTACAGCTACAGTATTTCTGTAGTGTCTGTCCACAACGCCGGGTTAGCTCAGTTGGTAGAGCAACCGCCTTGTAAGCGGTAGGTCGTCGGTTCGATTCCGACACCCGGCACCATATATCCATCCAAGGCTGTCCGTAGTCATCCACAAGCCCGCGCCACTGTAGGCTTTTTTATGTCCTCCGAAGCATCCAGTACCGTCTTTTGACATTGATTGAAATCCGACTTAGGCGGGGGTACATTTGGGGGTGCCTGCCTGGGGGTACTGACTCATGGAGGTAGCGGCCCAACTACCATGCCCCTAACCGACGCTACCGCACGCACCACCAAGCCACAGGACAAGCCTTTCAAGCTGGCCGATGGTGGTGGGCTTTATTTATTGGTCAAGCCTGACGGCGCTCGCTATTGGCGATTGAAGTATCGCTATGGTGGAAAGGAAAAATTGCTTGCCTTTGGAGCTTATCCCGAGGTTTCACTTAGGGACACGCGAGAACGCCGTGAGGAGGAGGCCCGTAAACTTCTAGCCCAGGGGATAGACCCTGGTACCCACCGTCAGGAACAGAAAGAGCCGCCACCTAGTCAACGTCTCCCCACGTAGCGTCGAGAGCGCTGCGAATTTACACACCTTGAAAGTGGTAACTGGAGGTTGAATAGGGGGTAATCCAGGCACCACCGGTAGTGGCAAGTCGATTATGGGATTGGAATTGCTGGCGCGATTAGGACAGCATCCTTGGTACCGTCAAGTTACGCTATTTATTGGGAACAACAGATCCAGGTTATTTAATAGACCTTATCGGAAACCTCCCGTTGGCACTTCCCTCGCCCGCTCCAGCCCATATAAATCAGTTATTTATACCAGCTAGCAGGAGTAGGTAGGGGGTTTCCGATAATGTCTAATGGTTGTCACCAAAGAGATAATAGATGTAAGTAAACCCACCATGATAATTTATACCTTCATTCCCATGCTTGCCGCCATTGCTGGGGTGGCAATAGCTGTTATTTACATACCTTCACCACGGGCCATTAGCGCATTTCAACATTTAGCCGCAGGCATAGTATTTGCGGCAGCAGCAGGCGAACTGCTACCAGAAGTATTAGAACAAACCAATTCGTTGCCGATCTTAATCGGCGGGATGGCTGGTATCCTTATGACTTTTGTCATGAAGGAAATAGATGAGAATTTTGGTGGTTCGTCCTCCTTCATCTTTTCCGTAGCGTTTGATACGCTAATAGACGGTCTAATTATTGGGTTGGGTTTTGTTGCTGGAGCGAGCCAGGGATTTCTATTGACCTTTGCATTGTCAGTGGAAGTTTTATTTCTAGGACTGGCTTTAACCGCAGCTCTGTCTCTCGAATACTCAAACACGGCGATTATAACTATTGGCGTAATAATTGGGGCAATGTTACCAATTGGTGCTTCACTTGGACTTATGGCATCTAATTTATCACCAGACACTATAACCGCAGGCTATACCTTTGGTTTAATTGCGCTCCTTTATCTAGTTACTGAAGAATTGTTAGTTGAGGCACATACCAATCCGCAACATGATACGCCTCTTGTAACCTCGCTATTTTTTATTGGTTTCTTAAGTGTAGTAATGCTTGAACATTACATCCGTCACTAAACAACGTCTCCCCACGTAGCGTTGAGAGCGCCGCGAAGTGCTTAAGGATGGGGATGTTTGAGGAGGAGACGGTTCAACGGGCAGCAAGCGAGGGGGGGAGCTTCGTCTAAATTTAAACGAAGCTCCAGGTAAGCGTACCGATCAACTGTGACGATGTGGTGTAGTGCGGTCGTGATGGTTGGGTATGCGCGAGCCAGTAAGCACGTCATCAACTTACGTTCCTGTCCGGTCATGTCCGCCAGCGCGTGCGTCTTGGATAGCAGTCCGCGCCTTGGCACAGCCCTCTGTGCCAATATGCCCGAGACACAAACTACCTAAACAATTAATGAAGG
>CAUYUB010000522.1:0-1295 GCA_963575685.1 Gammaproteobacteria bacterium
ACCCCGCCATCCCCTGGTGCTTCAACGAACGGGGTAATGGAGGTCGGTTCAATAAATACCCAAATCGGGGAAGCAGATGTCCCGAAATTCGGGTCAATATAGGACATGCGTAAGGGGTTGGGGGTACTGTCGCTGTTGGCCCAGGTGCGGAGTTGCGTAAACAAACTGTCCGGGGTGTATCCCACTCCACTGTTTCCGGTCAAGTCGAGCTGATTGGACCAGGTTGTAAATGTCACCGTCCATTGCCGTTTTACGGGCATCCGGGTAACGCTGTTCACTACAACGGCTTTCACGCGTGGGCTTTTAGTGGTGTCGTCCGTGTTGAGGGTCAGGCGATATTGAAACTCTTTGCAGTCAACCGTCCTGAGTGCTTGCAGGGTCAGCTTTTCAACCGGGCTGGTTACGAATGTTCCCGCCGTTGTCCAGGTAAGGGAAAAGATAGGAACATGAGCGAGATAGACGACAAGATAGCCAAAGCACTTCGGAGCATACGCCAACTGCAAGGAGCAGCGGGAACTGTGGGGGCTGTGGCATGGGCCGCTATTACGGGCAAGCCGAGCACCTTCACGCCCGCTGCTCACGCTCATGCCCCGTCAGACGTCACCGGAACCGCTGTAGTGACGAATGACGAAAGGTTGACCAATGCCCGCACCCCTACCACCCACGCTCATGCCGCCGCAGACGTGACAGGGACGGCGGTCATAACCAACGATGCCCGGTTATCAGATCCTCGTACGCCATTGACTCACACCCATTCATACGAACCGGCCAACGCAAATATACAAACTCATGTTGGGTCGGCTCATGCCCCGGCAACTGCCCAGAAAAACAGTGACATCACGAAAGCCGAGATTGAAGCCCAGCTAACCGGAACAATTAGCAGTCACTCCCACGCCGGCGGGGCTGACCCATTCCTTGCCAAGTTACGCCTTGCCGGGGATATTACAAATTCGACCGTGACCCCCGCCGTCCTGACCGGAATGGTATTTTCCTACGAGGCGAACTCGTATTACATTTTCGATATGTATGTACTTTGTACGTCCGCCGCCGCCACGACCGGGTACGGCTTTGCCGTAGATACCAGCTCGGCGGTTACAACGGTCGCCCTGACATTCAACCACCAACTGGCGAACACGGGAACGATATCAGGCGGGCAGTCGATAGCGGATAACACGGTAACGGGCGTATCTTCGGGCGTGCCAACCCTGGCGGCACTTACCCCTATTATGGGGCGGGGAGTGCTGATAACCGGGGCGAACCCAGGTACGGCCCAATTTGTGTTTAGGCCAGAGGTC
>CAUYUB010000523.1:0-1295 GCA_963575685.1 Gammaproteobacteria bacterium
GTGAGATTGGTCTCGGAATACATAAACCAATCCTTCATGGCCATACTTGAAACCAAACTTATGGGCAATACGTCCCATAAAGTTGCCAAGGTCATTCCAGGCGAAATAACTCATTGAGCTATCAAAGTTGCTCGGAGAGATCAGATTCAGGTCGATCTGAAACTCCCGATAGTCGAATGAATATACATTACCATTGACGACCACCTGGGTTGCGTTGAAATTTCTGACGATAATTTTCCGAAAGTTTATTCCCGATAAATCAAACGATTCCAAGAGAATATCCATATCACCGAAACTTTCTTTCTGGCGGAACGCCTGGAGAACTTCCGCGCGGTGACCAGGAAACAATGCTCGCACTTTACCGAGAACCTCTTCAACCAGCAGAGAATATTCGGCGGCTGAGTAACGTCGAACGTTCTGAACAGCATTACCGCCCATATCTGCCTCTACTTTTTGTTTCAGTGGCTCACGTTAATTTAAATTTCAGTCAAAGGGTTTTCAGCAGGCGGTACTGCGAATCAGATAATCGAAAGCCGTCAGGCTGGCTTTGGCGCCTTCTCCCATCGCGATGACGATCTGTTTGTAGGGCACGGTGGTAGCATCACCAGCGGCGAAGATGCCCGCTACCGAAGTCTGTCCGCGGTGGTCCACTTCAATCTCACCGTAGCGGGACAAGGCCAACGTCCCCTTCAGCCAATCCGTGTTGGGCAATAGTCCGATCTGTACAAACATCCCCTCTAAGTCGATGCGCCGCTCCTGGCCGCTGGCGCGGTCGGTGAAAATTAGACCGTTGACCTTACTGCCGTCGCCGCTCACCTCTTTGGTCTGCGCGCCTAGAATGATGGTCACGTTGGATAGACTGCGTAGCTTGTCTTGCAACACCTGGTCGGCACGGAGCACGTCAAGGAATTCAATGAGAGTGACGTGGGCGACAATGCCGGCCAAATCGATAGCGGCCTCCACCCCGGAATTGCCGCCACCGATTACCGCCACACGCTTGCCCTTGAACAGTGGCCCATCGCAATGTGGGCAGTAGGCCACGCCACGGCCGCGGTATTCACGTTCGCCGGGTACATTCAATTCTCGCCATCTTGCACCGGTAGCAAGTACCACGCTCTTTGCTTTGAGCACCGCGCCGCCAACTAGGCGGACCTCATGCAATCCGCCGGGTTCGGCCGGGATCAGGGCCTCGGCCCGTTGCAGATTCATAATATCCACGGCGTATGCACGTACCTGCTGCTCCAAGGCACGGGCGAGCGGGGGACCTTCGGTGTGAATTACCGAAATCAGATTCT
>CAUYUB010000524.1:0-1293 GCA_963575685.1 Gammaproteobacteria bacterium
CCATCGAGATCATGCAGGACCTGTTCAAGCGTACCTTCGAGGGCCTCAGGCTGGTGCACTACATCCCCTACCACCGCGCCATGGACACCGTGCACCCTGGCGACCGACTCCGCCTCGAGACTGCCAACCGCTCCACCAGTGAAAACTACCTGGAGCTGCTCGGCGCTAACGAGTGGCTCGGGACGGACTTCCTCTCCTGGCTGCTCTACTGCACCATGAACCGTTCCTCCGAGTACAAGATGAACCGGCCCGGATACTTCGAGATGGGCGCGGACTACGTCGCCTACATCAACGACAAGCTCGCACTGGCCGGAGAAGGGGAGGGTGGCACCCAGACCATCACCGTCAACGGGCCGCAGACCTCTTTCAACGAAGTCCGCAGCGCGCTCCAGGCCGGGAAGCGCATCTACGAGGCGACGATCCACCTGGAGACCGGTGACGAGAAGTGGGCGCTCACTCTCAACGGCCGTCTGTTCCACTTCGCTGGGTACTCTTGCCCGGACGTGCGTATCGAGAAGGACAACACGGTCGACGAACTGATGGAGCGCGAGGCCGTCTTCTTCGAGCGGATGAACCTCATGGACAAGGGGCTGCAGCTGTTTCACTCCCTGTTCGCTGAGTTCCTCTGCGACCGACTGGACTCCGGGTGGTGTGAAGTATCGGCGGATATCCAGCGTTGGATTCAGGGCGAAGAGGCGGGCGAGTGATGCCGCATCCTCTTAGGATGGCCCGTAAAGCGGCCTTTATCCCCCTGGAAGATGATGAGCATATCGCCCTGGCTGACTGGCTGAGAGCCAACCTCATCTTCTTCCATCACTCGCCCAACGGCGGGGTGCGCCCCAGCCGTACCGATGCCAAAGGCGCCAGGTTCTCCAACGAAGGGAAGAAGCTGCAGCGGATGGGCACCATCAAGGGCTTTCCGGACTTCCTGGTGATTGACCCCCCGCCGCCGTTCACTGAGGGTCCGCCGGTCGCCGTGGAGCTCAAGCGGGTGAAGGGCGGGAAGCCGTCACCGGAGCAGTTGGACCTCATGGCAGAATTGGAAAAGCGCGGATGGACCTGCTATCTGGCCAAGGGCGCCGACGCCGCAATTACCTTTCTCAAGTCGCTCGGGTATGGGCGCAAGGAGATACGCAATGTCTGAAGTTTCGTTCGAACTGATTCCCCTGGGCCTGCTTAAGCCCAACGACTACAACGCGCGGAGGTTCGAGGAGAACATGACCCCGCAGCGCCAGGCCCGCTTTAACGAGTTGGTCGCGTCGATCCGCGAGAAGGGCATCATTGAGCCGTTGC
>CAUYUB010000525.1:0-1282 GCA_963575685.1 Gammaproteobacteria bacterium
CAACCAGTTTTTCGTCGTAGTGGTCGAGGGTTTTGAGAATGGCGTCCTGCATCCTGGAGTTGTCCAGGATTACGGCGCTGCCACCTTCCCCGAGCATGTACACGCTGTCGGGTTCGATGGAAATGGGAGCCGGAAGGCCAGTCGCGTCTTTGCGCGGACGGGCGTCCTTCCCTGAAATC
Source organism: Gammaproteobacteria bacterium (assembly GCA_963575685.1). GTDB lineage: Bacteria > Pseudomonadota > Gammaproteobacteria > CAIRSR01 > CAIRSR01 > CAUYTW01. Next base: position 180 of record CAUYUB010000525.1, read on the forward strand.
AGGACGGTTGCACCGCCCAGGTGTTCGCTGTTCTTCGCAAGGTCAGTCTCGCTGTTCTGCATCGAATCGAACAGACCGAGAAGCCGGTGCAAATTCGACTTGCCGAAAATCTCGCCCTGAACCTGGATGTTCGGGAGCCACACTATGGGAATGAAATCAAGGCCGGTATTAATCCAGCCATTATCATCACCATCGATGGACTCGACATCAAAATCCCAAATAGCAACGGTCGAACCGCTATCCAAAAGGAAATAGGCAGCGTGTTTGAAGCACAGCTTCGTTCCGTCCTTCGCCTTCCGCAGCTCGTAGATTTCTCGATAAACGCGAAGAGAACCGCTTTCGTAATCCTCTATTTCTTCCCATGCGAGCGACACGCGGTCGGTCACGATGGTCGCATCGTCTTCGAGCGATACCTCTTCAACGCCGAACTCGGGGAAGCAGAAACCGGGGTCGTAGGTTTGAATCTTGACCGTTTTGTCAGTTTCATCCCAATAGGGAACATAAACGCAGTCGCCCAGGTAGGACGCAATCTCCTCGTTCTCAGCGATTTTCAGATAAGACATGGTTTCGGTGAACCAGTCCTGAAGGAAGGTCTCACGCTCGGAGACAAGGGACTTCACGGACATTATGGTTTTGAGCCGTTCGTCGAGCTTTTTCTTTACCTCGGGATCCACCTGTTCAGCGTTCAATGCGCGCTCAATGGCTTTCTGACCGCTCAAGCGCTTTGGAAGAGGGATGTTGATGGAAACGGAACCGCCGAGCAGTTTGGTTTTGATTTTGTCGCAGAGCCACGCCGGGCTGCCGTATTCCTTGATGACGTCGTTATTGCCTGTATCGCCTGACTCCGGAGCCTGCCGGAAGTCGCGGGAATAACATTCGTAATAGGCGCCCAAAATGGTATAAGCCTCCAAGCGCCGGCGGTGCTCACGAGGGACCCATGAAATTGATACGCAAGGATTTGAGAGCGCGGGAACGGCTCGCTTGAAATTCAGAATGGGGGCATAGAGGTCGTATTGTTTTCGAGCCACCGAATCAGTTGTCGCCATGTTCAGCCCCGGAGCCTAAAGAGTCGTCAAACAGTTGTTTCAAGCTCTGTCAAAACT
>CAUYUB010000526.1:0-1277 GCA_963575685.1 Gammaproteobacteria bacterium
GGAGTTGGACTATGACTAATTTCGTATTTAACCAAATAATGATTATGGCGCAAATCCAGGACAGAATCTTAACCGTTCCTGATATGGCGAATTTTCCCATTTCCTGCTGATTACTGACTAAATGAATCAGGGGTATTATGGCAAATCCCAACTGTAGACTCAGCATTACCTGGCTGAGTACCAATAACCTGCCTACATAGCTTTCGCCAAACCAGATGATGGTGAGTAACGCCGGGATGATTGCCGCCAAGCGGGTAATCAACCGGCGCAGCCAGGGCTGGATCCGTAGATCCAAATATCCTTCCATCACGATCTGTCCGGCCAAGGTTCCCGTCACTGTTGAACTCTGACCAGCAGCGATCAGTGCCACTGCAAACAGGATGGGTGCCCATTTTGTCCCGAGGAAGGGTTCAAGAAATTGGTGCGCGTCCTTGATTTCCGTTACCCCAAAAAGACCATTCTTGTAAAAAGCAGCGGCGGCAAGCACTAAAATCGCAAGATTGACGAGAAAGGCGATATTTAACGCTACCGTTAAATCCAGCAGGTTAAATCTGATTGCTTTTTTGATACCCTCGGGGTTTCGATCGATTTTTCTGGTCTGGACCAGTGCCGAGTGCAGGTATAAATTGTGGGGCATCACGGTGGCGCCGATGATACCGATGGCGAGGTACAATGCCTGATCATTCGGAAGGGAGGGAACGAATCCGGCGAGTACCTCACTGGCTTGGGGTTTGGCGAGGATCATCTCGATGAGAAATGCACCGCCGATGATGGCAATCAACCCCAAAATCAGTGCCTCCAGCTTCCTCATGCCATAGCTCTCCAAAAATAGGATGAGCAGTGCGTCCAGCACCGTAATACTTACACCAATAGCCAGCGGTAGACCGAAGAGTAACTGCAAACCGATTGCCATCCCTAGAACCTCGGCTAGATCACAGGCCGCGATGGCGATTTCGGCCAATCCCCACAAGGCAAAATTCACTGCGGGCGGATAGGTCGCACGCGAGGCTTGTGCAAGATCCAATCCTCGCACTACCCCCAAACGGACGCTTAGGCCCTGCATCAAGAGTGCCATCAAATTCGACATGAGCAGTACCCAGACCAGGGTGTAGCCGAATTGACTACCGGCCGCGATGTCGGTCGCCCAATTGCCCGGATCCATGTATCCCACACTGACCAGATAGGCTGGCCCAAAGAAAGCCAGCCCCTTGCGCCACCAACTATTTTGGCTCATATTGGGTTTTGAGGGCATATGGTAACATGCGAATGTTTCCACA
>CAUYUB010000527.1:0-1275 GCA_963575685.1 Gammaproteobacteria bacterium
GAGCGGACGCGCGAGCCGCACCCAGGAGCGAAATAATGGGGGGACATTACCACCGGGCGATTGACGATGTAGAGCTGGTATCACTACAGGATTGCCGGGGGATTGCAGCCCCGCAACTAGCCGGCGATCCAGAGTTAATTGCGGCTGTGATGGCGAAGTGTGGCACCCTGGCCGATAGGGAATTACTCGTTATATGGTGGCGTTTTGGCTTTGAAACCAACGAGAAAACGCTGGCGGAGATCGCGGATAGCCTGCGGGTTACACGGGAGAGGGTGCGGCAAATTGAGGCAACGGGCCTCTATAAAATAAGAAAAGCAATGGCGATGCAGGGGGATAAATATGAATTACCTAGCGGGCATAACAGATATTAATAATCGAGGGTTGAGTGGGTTGACCCGGTCCAGTTCGCGGTATGCTAGTGTTTTAGCTGCCGGTGTTGCCGAGGTTGTTGCAATCCCGGCCGGAGCAAAACACGTTTTATTTTCAGCTAACGCGGATTTTTGGGCCAATTTCGACGCGGCGGCGGCGGTGCCAACAACAGAGGTTGCGGACGGATCGGCCAGTTATCTGAACCCTGGCCTGATCGAGCTGGGAACGGCGACGACAATCGGGTTGATCTCAGAGTACGCAGCTAAAATACAGATGTCGTTTTACGGCTAAGGGCGCAAATGCAAAAACGCTACAACATCCCCTATAAAAACCCTTACAGGGCCAACATCCGCAGCCTAGAGCCCGAGGCTATGGGATATTGGTTACTCAATCCAGCGGCTACACCAGGTCAAATTCACGACGTTGATGCTAATATTAAGGCAATTAAATTCGGTGGCGGGGTAACACTAGCCTCAATCACTGCCAATTTATCCATTGTCAATGGCACTGCGTTTATTTCCAATCCTTCAGTAGATTTAACTCCTTATGTTGGGCACAAGACAACTTTAACCGCCGGCGGGAAAACCCTTGTCGGCTGGATTAAGGCGGCTGGTAGTGGTGAGACACTTGATAACAATCTTATCCTCACTCCGGATTTTTCTGCTGATACTAACTGGACAAAGGGCGCAGGATGGACAATCGCAGACGGAAAGGCTGTAGCGACTAATGCTAACGGTACGTTTTTATACCAGGCTGTTAATCAGGCAGTCGGTGGGCTTTACGTTTCTTCTTTTGATCTTATTACGAGAACTGGTGGGGATGTTACTCTTTACCATAGTGCGTCAATACCGATAGCCAATAAAAGCGTACCGGGTCCTTATTCTGTTTACCGAACAGCAACAGAAA
>CAUYUB010000528.1:0-1273 GCA_963575685.1 Gammaproteobacteria bacterium
ACTTATGATGTTCCATGGTGTCACTGAGATAGAACAGCGGTACGATTTCAACCAAGCCGCCGACCGACAATAACACCATCACCATCAACAACAGCCCGATACTACTGCGTTCGAGCTTGCTCTGAAGGGTGTCTGAATGGGTCTGTTCAACCATTATGGTTTCTCCATTGCTCTCAAGCGTAGCTCGGAGCGACGACTTGCGACTTGCGGCTAGTCAATTCGCCAGTTTCATGATCGAGCTGGCGACTCCCCGCATGACGAATAGTCATCACTGTGTTGTATAACATAACCATGGCACTGGAGGCGTAGATTAGCCCTCCAATCGTCCGCATGACGTAGTAGGGATGCATGGCAGCAACGGATTCGAAAAAGGTATAAGACAAACTTCCGAACTCGTTATAGTTCCGCCACATCAGCCCCTGCATAATCCCGGATACCCACATCGCCGTAATGTAGACTACCGTCCCAATCGTGGCCATCCAGAAATGGAGTCCCATCAACTTTTTGGAATACATCTCAGTCTTCCACAAGCGCATGACCAAATGGTACAGCGCGCCCATCGCGACCATGCCGACCCAGCCCAACGCACCGGAATGCACATGACCAATCGTCCAATCGGTGTAGTGCGACAACGCGTTAACCGTCTTGGTCGACATCACCGGGCCTTCAAACGTAGACATCGCATAAAAGGCAAGAGAAACAATGAGGAACCGCAGCACATAATCGGTACGCAGCTTGTCCCAGGCCCCACTCAAGGTCATCATGCCGTTGATGGCGCCGCCCCAGGACGGGATAATCATCGCCATGGAAATAGCGGCACCCAGCGAACCGGCCCAATCCGGCAATGCCGTATATTGCAGGTGATGTGCGCCCAACCAAACATAGCCAAAGGTCAACGCCCAAAAGTGGAGTACCGATAAGCGGTAGGAGTAAATCGGGCGATTGGCCTGTTTGGGCACAAAGTAATACATAATCCCCAAAAAGCCTGCGGTTAGATAAAACCCAACCGCATTGTGCCCCCACCACCATTGAATCATCGCATCCTGTACCCCGGAAAATATCGAATAGGATTTAAACAGGCTGACGGGAATAGCCAAACTGTTGACCACATGCAGGTAGGTAATCATCACCATCATGCTCAGAAAGAACCAATTCGATACATAAATATGCGGCGTCCTACGCTTCGCCAGGGTCATGATGAAGTTGAAACTATAGGAAAGCCACACGACCGCAATCAGGATATCGATTGGCCATTCCTCAATTTTGATCTCGC
>CAUYUB010000529.1:0-1272 GCA_963575685.1 Gammaproteobacteria bacterium
AGAATCACTCCCGCCGAGAAAAGGTCCGAGGCCGCGCTCGCTGCTTCCGGCGCTCGATACGCCTCCGGGGCGACATAGGCCTGCTCCACCAGATCGACGATGCTCTCCGCGATGGTCAGGGTACGATCCGCGCCGACCTTGGCGAAATCGAAATCCGTGAGCCGCGTGACGCCGTCGCCGCCGATCAGAATGGCACCAGGGACGAGATTGCGGTGGATCACCCCGTGGGCATGGGCATGGGCCAGTGCCGTCAGTAGTTCCTTGGCCACCCGCCATTTTTGGTCCAGGGTTAGGGCCAATTGCGAACGCGCCAGATGCAGAGTGAGGGCCTGGCCGGGAGCATCGTCCAAGATCAAGACAAAGGCGCTTTCGTCATCGTTGGGAAAAAAGTCCCGCGCCGTCACGAGATTGGGATGTAGCGGCAGCCGCGATAACGCCTGGTAAGCGTTGCTGATGCGATTGAGTTGGGCGCGGCGCGCCTCCTCCGGCAAGTAGGGATCGGCCTGATAGACCCGCAATCTGGCGGTGACGTCGGCAAAGGTGTTCTCCGCACGATATTCGGTGCAGGCGTCCGTTGCGCCCAACCGCTCCAGTACCTTCCAGTGGCCGAAGCGCAACGCCGAGGGCGCTGGTTTCGCCACATTCAGGGCGTGGAGGATGAGCGACTGTTGGGCTAGGATATTGCGGGAAAATCGAGAGGGGATGCGGGTTCCATCCCTGAAGAAGCGTTGCGCTTCATCGAGTTTCACCACCAGCGGCTTGTCCTGGTCCTTGGGGTCGTTGAGGTGGGCGTCCGGTGCGGTCAGCAGCACCACCGCATCCACATAAACTCCATCCAGTTCAGGGCGTCCTGGGTGGGCTTGGGTGATGATGCCCTTTACCGTTTTGGCATGACCGCGCAATTTAGGAAGTGGCGAAGGAAAGGCGGCGCGTCCCTCGGGATACCATCGAGGGCCATGGACCTCAATCGGCCCCCGCGTCCCTTTCACATCGATGAGATAAAGGGCATGGGGGGCGAGCAGGGCAATATCGATCTCAAATCGCTCTCCCTGGCGTTCGATCTCAAAATTGTGGAGGAGGATAAAATTATCCGGCAGATGATTCCGTAAGTGGGCAATAGCGAGACGTTCGGCATCGTTTACGGGGTGGCCGATGGGGATTACTCTGGCCATTAGAGTTTCTCTCCTTCGATTGCCTGTTCAATAAGCTGCCTTGCCTGGTCTTCTGAATTCAATCCTTGATCGTATAATTCATTTGCACGATCAACGAGTC
>CAUYUB010000530.1:0-1272 GCA_963575685.1 Gammaproteobacteria bacterium
CTTGGGCATAGTAGGCGACGAGCATACCGATGACCGTATTGGTGTTAGCCCAAAGTAGAAATGTCCCCTTTGCGCAAGATAGGCATGTCCCCTTTGGTCACGAAGAGTGTCTGGGTACTAACCTGCGATAAGATGCTGAACACTGTGCTAGCTCCGTAGGACTCAAGGATTGCCGCCCTCCAAGACGGACATCCCTGTCCATCCTTCCGGGCAGCCCTTTTTAAAAAGCCCTACCAACTGCTCGTGTTAGCAATGGCCAGGGACATTTCTATTTTGCAGAACTGGGGACATTTCTACTTTTTTGGGCTAACACCAGTACCTCTCGCCAAATGACAACCGCCTACACGGCACGGCCAAAGCGAGTTGGCGCACCAGTGGTGTTGATTTCAAAGACGATGTGGCGTCATCGTTGCTGCTCCTGAGCCGCTTAGACGTTGATATCTCGACGCACATCATTGATCATTGAGACTGGGCGAGCCGCGTATTTATTTACGTATGACCCCAGAGGGGCTTTATATGGAGAGTAACAACACAGAGATTGGTGTCAGCAACGAATCCACGCCCCTAGAACCGTCCCAGCGGGTCGAGGTCGAGGCGACGTTGCTTATGAAGTTAAACCTCGCTGATTACCAGAACGCCGTACCGCTGCTTCGGGAACTGGCCGTGCGTAACGACACGGAGCGGGAAATCGAGGGGCTGGAGCTTTGCATCGCGTCGGTTCCCGCGTTCCTAAAACCGAAGCGGTGGCGGATAGATTCGGTCGGAGCCGGCAAGCTTCGCCAAATTGCCGACCTAGATATCCAACTCGATGGCATCTTGCTTACCCGCCTAACGGAAGCCGAGAAGGCGACGATCAGTTTTGTCCTACGGGATGGCGGCGATGAGGCGCATGAACTGAGCCGCTTGAACACCACCGTGGAACTGCTGCCCCGCAACCAATGGGGCGGACTTTCCCATCTACCGGACATGGTGGCGGCCTTTGTCCAGCCGAACGAACCGGCGGTGGAGCGCCTGCTTAAGCAGGCCGCCGCCATCCTCCGCAAAAACGACAAAAATCCCGCGCTAGACGGCTACCAGGGCGGTCCCAAACGGGCCTGGGAATTGGCGTCCGGGATATGGAGCGCGATAGCGGCGATGGGGCTGGACTACGCACTGCCGCCCGCCAGCTTTGAGCATGTGGGCCAGAAGGTGCGTGGCCCGGCCCAAATCGCTGAATCTGGCCTTGCCACCTGTTTCGATCTGGCGCTCCTGTTCTGCGCCGCCCTCGAACAG
>CAUYUB010000531.1:0-1272 GCA_963575685.1 Gammaproteobacteria bacterium
CGGATACTATAGACCTAAAAGTCTTGCCAGGCAGCGTTCACCTGACAGCACCCGCAAGGGACGTCGTGTATGTTTCCTCACTGGCCTTAGCTTGGCCAGTAAAGCCTGAAAAAACTGAAGCGAACTATGTAGACGGCTTACTCCGAATGGAGGTACCCTTCAAAGATCCGATGGAAGACGCTGTCAAGGTAGTCATTAAGACAGGTAGCGCGGAGACCACAGTATTGCCGAAGAAAGAATAATAATTGCCAGCCAGGTATTAATATTAATTTGGATCCTGCATGTCTGTGGCGGGCGCAGCATCGGATCTTCTCTACCCTGGGACGTTGGTTGGGTTTAACAAAAGCATCGCCATCATCATCAGGGGGTGAGAACAAATCGTTCGTAAAACCATCAGGAGGCAATATGTTGCACAATACCTTGAGCGCCTTTGTTGTGGCGGGTACGCTTGTATTTTATACGGGTTTTGTCTTGGCAGGTGAGCCGGGTACAACACCACCACCCGCAACGCCACAACAGACATCACCAGTGGTTACCTACGGTAGTCGCTTGATGACGCCGCAAGAACGTAGCGAACACCGCGCCAAAATGCGTGCGGCGAAAACCCCGGAAGAGCGCGCACAGATCCGCAAAGAACATCACGAACACATGAAAGGGCGTGCCCAGCAGCAAGGCGTTACCCTTCCCGACACCCCTCCGGCAAGAGGGAGCGGTGGCGGCATGGGACCTGGCGGTGGCATGGGACCCGGTGGTGGCATGGGACCTGGCGGTAGAGCCAATCCGTAGTTAGTGCCTCACCGACCCGCGACCTGACAAAGCACCCGCCCCCGTATGGCGCGGGTGCTTTTCTTTACACTGCCCCATAATTCTCCGGTTGAGTTGAATGGTAGATGTCCGCGGAGAACACCAGGGAGCGGTGTTTCAGCGCAGCTCGAACCGGATACCTTCATGCAACCGAAGAATCCACAGCAGAGATCTGTGCGATGAAGCAATGGTACATGTTGACCGTGGTCGGCCAAGACCGGCCTGGCATTGTGGCACTGCTGACGGCCTCGCTCTACGAAGGCGGTTGCAACCTCGGCGAGGCATCGATGATCCGTCTGGGTGGCAACTTCACCATCATTGAGGCACGCCTTGAACCGATTCAGACCCTGTTCGGCTGAATCGCATGGCGATACTCGAAATCCTCACCTACCCCAACGAACGGTTGAAGCGCATCTCCGAACCGGTGGAACGCTTTGACGACGAACTGCGCGCCTTCATCGCCGATCT
>CAUYUB010000532.1:0-19819 GCA_963575685.1 Gammaproteobacteria bacterium
TGGTCAGAGCGACTCCTGTTTGCGGATCAGGTTGAGGATATTTTTAAGATTCACTAATTACTGATTAATAACTAACCGGGAGCGCCGCGCCTCCAACGCGGCGCTCCCGGAAAATATCAGCGAAAAGAGCGGGGCCAGGTCTTTCCTTTTTCCTGTCAAAAGGAAAGATCTGAAATTAAATATTGAATTTCAGTAACTGCTCAGGTCTTGTCAGATAGCCAAGTTCAATCAAGTTCCCTGAAGAGGTGCATAACCCAATACCAACCATTTAATGCCGTGATCGGCAAATTTTATCTGTACCCGACCCGTTGGCCCACCACCTTCCAATTGCAATACGACCCCCTCACCAAAACGCGGATGGCGCACCCGCTGTCCAAGGCGTAACGATCCTGCTGATCCTATCGGTGGTCCCGATGTTGCTGTTGCCGTAGGGGCTGCCGATTTTGGTGCTGGTAGCGGCGCTGCCATTTGTGGCGCGGTGGATACTCCACGAGCGGCAGCGGGTGCAGCCGTAGCAACGGTAGAGGCGGAAACGGTTGGGCGCTGTTGTTGGTAGGGTGAAACCGTCCGGGTTGTGCTACCCCGCAGGCGGACCTCCTGTACCAAATGAGCGGGGATCTCCTCCAAAAAACGGGAGGGCATGCCCGGACGATAGGATCCGTGGAGGCGTCGCTGTTCGGCATAGCTCAAAATAAGATAACGTTCGGCACGGGTCATACCCACGTAGCATAGCCGCCGCTCTTCCTCCAAACGTACGAAGTTATCCACGCTCCGGGCATTGGGGAATAGGTCTTCCTCCATGCCGACCATGAATACCAGTGGAAATTCCAGCCCCTTAGCGGAATGCAGGGTCATGAGTTGTACCTCGCCGATGTCGCCGCCGGGTGCCGACTCGTTGGTACCGAGGGCCGCCTCGGACAGGAAACGCACCACGCGCTGCTCGGGCTCCTGATCTTGCAGGGCAAACTCACGGGCAGCGTTGACCAGTTCCGCCAGGTTTTCCTCTCGACCCTCCGCCGTCAGGCGATCTTCCTTCTTGTAGTATTCCACCAGGCCGACCCGAGTTACGATTTGGTCGATGATATCGTGAAGTTCTTGCGTTTCCGCAGCTTTGGCCAAGTCATCAATGAGCCTGAGAAATGCCGCCACGGCATGGGCGGCGCGTGCTGCCAAGCGCTGTTGTGCCAGTGCTTGAACGGCCGATTGCCATAGACTGATTCCGCTGCCCCTGGCCAATTCACGCAGATTCTCCATGGTGCGATCGCCGATGGCCCGTGTGGGGGTATTTACGATCCGCTCGAAGGCGGCATCATCCTCCCGGTTGGTCATCAGGCGTAGATAGGCAATGGTGTCCTTGACCTCAGCGCGCTCGTAAAAACGCAATCCGCCGTAGACCTGAAAGGGTAGATTGGCACGGGACAACTCTTGCTCGAAAAGCCGCGATTGGGCATTGGAACGGTAGAGGATGGCACAATCGCCGGGACCGCCCCCGCGGCTAATAATCCAGTCCTGGATCCGCTCGACCACGAAACGTGCCTCTTCCATGTCGGTAATGGCCGCGTAGAGCAGCAGTGGTTCTCCCGGTTGGCCCGCGGTCCACAATTGCTTGCCGAGGCGGCTTTGGTTATGGGCAATAAGGTGGTTGGCCGCTTCCAAAATCGTGGCGGTGGAGCGATAGTTCTGTTCTAGGCGAAAGGTTTTGGTCGCGGGAAAATCGTCGCTAAATTGCTGAATATTCTCGATACGTGCCCCGCGCCAGCCGTAGATCGATTGATCGTCATCCCCTACGACGAAGAGACAGCCACTATCTCCGGCCAGTAGTCGGAGCCAGGCATATTGGAGATTATTGGTATCCTGGAATTCGTCTACCAGTAGGTGGCGAAATCGTCCCCGATAATGGGCGAGTATCGGGGGATTGTCGCGCAGCAGCTCATGGGCACGAAGCAGTAACTCGGCGAAATCAACCAGTCCCCCGCGCGTGCAGATCTGTTCGTATACGGTGTAGATGCGCGTCATTGCCCGGTCGTAGGGATTATTTTCGGCGGGCTGGAGGTGGCTGGCGCGTCGGCCTTCGTCTTTATTACCGTTGATGAAGGCGGCTACTTGGCGCGGTGCGAATCTGCTCTCGTCGAGTTCCAACTCGCGCAGGATCCGCCGGATCTGGCGGATTTGGTCGTCACTGTCCAGGACCTGGAAGGCTTGGGGTAGATGCGCCTCCTGCCAGTGCAGACGGAGCAGACGATGACATAGGCCATGGAAAGTCCCGATCCAACCTATGCCGCCGGGCGGCATTCCACAAAGGGTTTCGATACGTCCGCGGACCTCTCGTGCCGCCTTGTTGGTAAAGGTTACGGCCAGAATCGAGGAAGGGCTCGCTGCGCCCGTTTCCAGCAGCCAAGCAATTCGGTGCGCCAATACTCGAGTCTTACCGCTACCGGCCCCGGCCAAAACCAGAACCGGACCCGGCGGCGCAGAGACTGCGGCGCGTTGGGCATCATTGAGAGAATCAAGAAGGCGGTTGGCGTGCATTTTGGCCTGGTCTGACAAAAGTACAAACGACAAAATCAACATAAAAAACAAAAAGATCTTTCTTTTAAGCGCAAAAGAAAGATCTTTTTGTTTTTTTGATATTGATTTTAATTTTAGCGGTGGAATTTTTCCGCGGCCTCCAGGGTGTTTTGGAGGAGGGTTGCGACGGTCATGGGGCCGACCCCGCCGGGAACGGGAGTAATCCACGCCGCATGTTCACGGGCGGCCTCGAATTCTACGTCGCCCACCAGGCGGCCATTTGGTTGGCGATTGATGCCGACATCAATGACGACGGCTCCGGGGCGGATCCAATCGCCCTTAACCAGTCCGGGGCGGCCCACTGCCACGACCAAGACTTCGGCCCGCGCCACGTGGGTGGGCAGGTTGCGGGTCGCGATGTGGCAGACCGTGACCGTACATTCGGCGAGCAACAGCTCCAGGGCCATGGGGCGGCCTACGATGTTGGAGGCCCCGACTACTACCGCTTCGCTGCCGCGCAGTTCGACCCCGGTTGATTTCAACAAGGTGATCACGCCTTGTGGGGTACAGGGGCGCAGGATCGGCATACTGAGCGCCAGACGGCCCACATTGTAGGGATGGAAACCATCCACATCCTTGTCCGGGCGGATACGCTCCACCACCTGCTCCTGGTCGATATGGGGCGGCAGCGGTTGTTGTACCAGGATGCCGTCGACCATCGGGTCGTCGTTGAGGCGATCGATGAGGGCAAACAGATCCTCAGGCGGGACCTGGGTCGGGAGATCGTAGAAAAAGGAGTTGATCCCCGTCTCCAGACAGGCGTGGCGTTTGTTGCGGACGTAGATCTCAGACGCCGGGTCCCTCCCGACTAAGAGGACGGCCAGTCCGGGCGCGCGCAGTCCCGCGGCCAGACGTTCCTGTACGCGCGCGCGTACCGTCTCCCGAACTCGGCCGGCAATGGCCTTACCATCAATGATTTGGGCGCTCATTGCAGCAGCAACTCCAGGAGGGCCTTCTGGGCATGGAGACGGTTTTCGGCCTCATCCCAGACCACGCTCTTGGGACCGTCAATCACCTCTGCGGTGACTTCTTCCCCACGGTGGGCGGGTAGACAGTGCATGAACAGGGCATCCTGGGCGGCAACCGCCATTACCTCTGCGTTTACCTGATAATCGACGAAGGCCGCATCACGCGCTGTCCGTTCGCCCTCATGTCCCATGCTGGTCCAGACATCGGTGGTCACCAAATGGGCGCCGCGTGCCGCTGTCATCGGGTCCGGCACCAAGGTGACGCGGTCAGCCGCCTCTGCGAGCAATTCGGGCAGCGGTCCGTACCCAGCCGGGCAGGCGATGTTCAACTGAAAGTCAAAAAGCTGCGCGGCATGGAGGTAGGTATTGCACATATTGTTGCCATCCCCCACCCACGCCACGGTCTTGCCGCGGATAGAGCCGCGATGCTCCAGGAAGGTCTGGATGTCGGCCAGGAGTTGGCAGGGATGAAAACGGTCGGTGAGGGCATTGATCACCGGCACCTGGGAGTAGGCCGCGAAGGTCTCGATACGCTTATGTGCGGAGGTTCGGATCATCACTGCGTCGACCATTCTCGACAGCACCTGGGCGGTATCGGTAATGGGTTCCCCCCGCCCGAGTTGGGTGTCGTTGGGGGACAGAAAGATGGAACTTCCCCCGCATTGGGCCATCGCGGCTTCGAACGAGACCCGCGTACGGGTCGAGGCCTTCTCGAAGATCATGGCCAGCACCTTACCCCGAAAGGGTTCGTAGCGGGTGCCGGTACGCTGAAGGGCTTTCAGTTCAGTGGCGCGCGCAAGGAGGCGCACCGCTTCAGTGGGGGTAAGGTCAAGAAGGGTCAGGAAATGGCGCACCGCCGTGTCTCGCGCTAGTGGTTAGTCCGGTGGTAGCAGGAAATCGCGCACCACCTGGGCGACCACCTGCACAATCTGATCCGCCTCGTCATCGGTCAGGATGAGGGGGGGTAGCAGGCGTACCACTGTATCCTGAGTTACGTTAATGATCACCCCCGCGGTTAGGGCTCGCGCGACTAATTCCTTGCAGGGGCTGTCCAGCTCGATACCGATCATCAATCCTTTGCCCCGCACCTCAACGACGCCCTGAAGTCCGGCCAGTGAAGCTTGCAACTCAATGAGCATCCGCTCGCCCAGGGTTGCGGCGCGGGCGACTAGGCGTTCCATCTCAATGGTCTTGAGCACGGCAGCAGCAGCGGCGCAGGCCAGGGGATTACCGCCGAAGGTGCTGCCATGGTTGCCGGGGCCGAACAGCGCCGCGGCCGAACCATGTGCCATACAGGCACCGATAGGGACGCCGTTGGCCAACCCCTTGGCCAGGCAAACCACATCAGGCATCACCCCTTCATGCTGATAAGCGAACCAACGCCCAGTCCGTCCCAGCCCGCACTGGATCTCATCCAGCATCATGAGCCAGCCCTGCTGGTTGCATAACGCCCGCACTTGGCGCAGGTAATCGGAGTTTGGGATATTGATTCCGCCTTCTCCCTGGATGGGCTCTACCAGCACCGCCACTACGTCTGGGCAGTCATGGGCGATCCGGGTCAAGGTCTGGATATCGTTGTAGGGAGCCCGGATAAAGCCTTGGACCAAGGGCTCGAAGCCGGCTTGGACCTTGTGGTTGCCGGTAGCGGAGAGGGTGGCGAGGGTCCGGCCGTGGAAGCTGTTTTCCATCACCACGACGGTGGGTGCGCTGATATTGCGCTGCCGACCATGAAGACGGGCGAGCTTGAGCGCAGCCTCTACCGCCTCGGCACCGGAGTTGCAGAAGAACACCCGGTCCATCCCGGAGAGATGGCACAAGTGGCGGGAGAGTTGCTCCTGAAGCGGGATGCGGAACAGGTTGGAGGTATGGATAAGACGTTGGGCCTGGTGCGTGATGGCCGTGGTCACTGCGGGGTGGGCGTGACCCAGGGCACAGACGGCGATCCCGCCCAGGGCATCCAGGTATTTTTTGCCTTCATCATCCCAGAGCCATGACCCTTCCCCATGGGTAAAGGCGAGGGGGAGACGCGCGTAGGTATTCATCAGATGGTTCGACATTTTTCCGCTTTCCTCTTAATCACCTTAAATTTCAATCAGATACTATTCAATCTCGGATACATGGGCAATGCGACCGCAGATAACCGTTCACCGCCCGACCCCTCGCCAGCGTCGACTCCGCTGTCGAGAGCACTCAGGAACTTGAGCATAATCCAGGTCTGCGGAGATAATATCCCGTCCTCGAACCGATTCATTTTGCGACCAACCACCCTCCCCGCGGCAACACGCCCAATCCGGTGCGAGTAGGATGGTGAGTGGCGCCGAAACAGACCGCAGGATGGGGTTCCCCCGGTGTCACCGATCGTGCACTCGCCCCACCTCGACACCTACGTGCCGCCGCACGCGCCTCTGCGGATGGCGTCGTAGACCAGGCGAGGCCGTATTCCTCCCTCTTGATGGCACCAAAGAGATTCCCTCCATAATTGACTTCGATCTGGTACAACGAGGACGCTGGCAGGTTGAAATAGAGATGTTCCACGACATTGTAGGTGCTGATGGATTCTGCAATGATCTGATTGGTAACGGTATCACGTATAATCAGATCCAAATCGGCATGGCCCAGCTCTCCTGCCATGAATGTCCCCGGAGTAAAGGTGCGATCCCGAAACCAACTGAGGGTCACGGCAAGAAGGGTATCCACCGGCAAGATCTCGCTGATGCGATAGATATTACTCTTCTCGATTCCGACCTGACCGTAGTCCCAACCCGTTTTCTTTACCATCCCACCGCCCAATCCAACGACATCCCGAGTTTCGGCAGTAACATATTGGTCATGGGCACGGTCCAGATTGAGCGCACCTGCGCCACTGGCCCAATCCAATGCCTGGGTAGTGACAACCCCTCCCAATCCATTCGAATGGGGAATCTGCCCATTATTCCAACCTGGGATTTTATCCGCGCTGTTGAGCAACACGGATTTGATCACCCGTGCATCGCGGGCGCTGGAATTATTGGTCAGAGCAAGGGTACTTTTGGCGGCAGTGACGACCAACGTTGCAGCAGCGGCAACTATCGGCGCGGCAAAACTCGTGCCTTTGGTATTCGCCAGGTAGGCATTCGGTCCACCACTAGCGATGTTCCCCGGCAAATCAGGATGGTTGCCGCCACTTTGGCCACCGTAGTGGGCGGTGGTCAGATGGGTACCGGGGGCGACAATATCGACATCGGCACGTACCCCCGGAACCGTACCGTTGACCGGGTCTGAATAATCATGGGGACCCCGGCTGCTGAAACGGGCAACCGTATCGTAAACATCGGAACCATTATTTTGGAGGGCACCGACGGTGATGTTGTTGTAGCCGGACCCCGGCCCTCCCACCGTGTTGGGGTCGGGACCAGCATTACCGGCCGAAACGACGAAAGTGGTGTTAGGATTCTGATTGGCGAGACCATCGGTAATCAATGCCGGAAATGAAGTACCGGCCGGGTCGCCTCCGCCCCAACTGCTGTTGATTACGTCGGCGAAGCCAAAAAATGCCCCGTATGCCGTTGCCACCGCCTGTGGGGTCGTCGTGAAGCTCCCGGAGTATGCCTTCCCACTCCACTTCGTAGCTAGGGCACCGGAATGCAGTTCGGTGTTGTGGGCAATGCCAAGGTGTTGATCCTGCGTACTACGTCCACCGATGATGCTCCCTACCCCGGTCGCATGACGGTCGTATTCGGGGGTCAAGGGGTCTTGGTCGGAGTCCTGGGTGGCGGGATCATTTACGAATTGATTCACATGCTGGAGGGTCTGGTGGCCGTTCCAGATGTGGCCGGCCTCAATGTTGGCCGTAACGGTCCAGCGGTCGGCAGGATCGATCCCCCGCTCCGTCCCGGTTGGAAGTAGATTGAGGAAGCTGACGAGGGGAAGCAGTGGACTCGCAACGAGATCGGTCTCGTAACTAGAGGTCGTGCGTGGCGGCCACGCACTGATCACTCCCGCCAAAACCAATGGCGCGGAGAGAATGCCGACACTGAATAGACCAAAAACGAGGGGTGCCGTCAGGTTACCTAGACGCTTACACCGGTTACCGAACGACCGCGGCGGCCGGTCTTGGTGAACAGGTACCCGAAGGAAGGGTATCTCAATACGCCGAGTCAACATCGCTTTCCCCCTTATTAAAAGATATTTTCTGGTTGCGATCCGGCGCAGTGTACACCGCAACGAACCGAGTTCTTTATACTCCAGGGCTATCTCCAATAGTGAGTGTATCGCCCATTTTTCGCCAACCCGCGAAGGAAACCGTCCCATGTGCCTAGGTATTCCAATGCAGATCACCACCATTGACGGCTACACCGCCGACTGCCAAGCCAAGGGGGTGGGTCGCAAGGTGAGCCTGTTCCTGCTTCAGGGGGAAGAGGTAGGCATCGGCGACTATGTGATGGTGCATGTCGGTTATGCCCTCCAGAAGATGTCCCAGGAGGATGCACGCTCTTCTTGGGAGATACTCGACCAAGTGCTGAGTACCCAGGAAGTTTAGCGCCCATGCATGAACTTTCGATATGTGCGGGAATGCTGCGCCAGGTGGAAGAGCTGGCAATCGCGCACCATGCAAAAAGAGTGACCCACATCCATATCCAGGTGGGCCCGCTCTCCGGCGTTGACCCAGAATTACTGGCCAATGCCTATAGCATCGCCCGTGCCGGAACCCTGGCAGCGACGGCGGAACTTACGGTGGAAGTCCTCCCAATACGGGTGCGCTGTACCCTCTGTAATGCTGAAACGGAAACAACCCCCAATAACTTAGTATGCGCCAACTGCGGCAATTGGCACACGCAACTCCAAAGCGGCGACCAGATGATGCTGAGAAACGTCGAACTCATCATTTAACATTTAACTTTATTTGCTGGCGAGGATCGAGGAAAAAGGAAAGACCTGACCCCGTCTATTCATTGACTGGGCGCGGCTAAATGGTGACCCCGTCTATTCACACCCCCCCGAGACGGCTATTGCCCTTTATCGAGAAGAGCCTTGAGGCGTTCAATCTCAGCCAAGGCCGCCTCTTTTTCTTGCATAGCTGCCTCTTTTTCTTGCATGGCCGCCTCTTTTTCTTTCATGGCTTGGTTCTCGCGCTGCATGGCCATCTCTTTCTCCTGCATGGCCATTTCTTTCTCCTTCAATGCCATTTGCTCACGTAGTAACGCTTGCAACTTTCCTTTTCGCTCTTCTTCCATCTCCCATTGGATAGTGCGCTGTTGGCGCAAATAGTTTTGGCGAGCCTGATATAAATGATAGTCACGCTCTTTTTCAGAAAATCGGCGTAAAGTGGTCATGGCTTGACTCATTTCAGGGGTATTCATCCAATCGGGCAATTTAGTATCGTCAAATTGCTCGGCATACTTGAAAAATTGCAACCAACGATCTTGCGCGCTTTCAATAGGGTGCGCGGTAATTTTATCAAGTTCAATTAGCCAAATGCCACCGTGATTAATTAATGTTCGACCTTTACTAACCTGCGCGTTGGTTAGGGGACAGGTGCTAATGGCGCTTTGCCGCTCTCCTGCCAGCTCGCAACGAACTTGGAGCACAAACCAAGCAAGATCAATTAGTTGACGTATTGCAAGCAAGGGGTGGGGAATCGGAGGCCTGGGGTCGGGAGGGTGCTATTTAGCACCTGTCCCCTAACCAACGCGCAGGTTAGTAGTATCGCGGAGCACAGGATAAACGTGAAGATAATCACTGTCGGCTGAAATCAGGTTTCCCACCAATAACCAGATAGCATAGGTTGGTTTCAGTAGATGATAGTTATCTCCACTGTGCAATTGCTTGCTGTAAATATCCGCCCAATTGTAGAGGATGCGAGAAGAAAGATAACCATAACTCACCATCTGGATTTCAACCTGGTATATCCGTTTCTCGTCATCCGTTGCCTTGACATCAACAATGCTGAGTTTGTCGCCAAGGAATTCCTTATCATTGTATGGATTAAGAATTTCGACAGTAATGATGGGAGTACGTAACTCACTCGCCAAAATGGCATTGAGAAAGTGGGCTAGGAGATTGCGATTTTCCAACGACCCAAGCAGTGCCTTGAAGACACAGTCAATCTTTGGATCTATGCGGTGTTTCATGGCAGGTATTTTCGTAATCGCTTGGATCGTTATGCCTGATGCGTGAGCGAACCGCCCGAATTGCCGCAATGCGTTGCTTACGCAGAGTAGCCGCGAAGGGTTCGCCGGTCAGCCCTGCAGCCACCAAGGGCGCGGTAGGTACGGCGGCAGCGGCGGTGAGGGCATTTCGGAATAAATCCGCTTCTGGATAAGGCTCGTCCTCCTTGCCCAACCGGCCGCGGGCATCGGCCTCGCACGCAAGTAAAAATTGCTCAAACCGCTCCCGGCGACGCAAGCCGTCCAATGCCATCAGCGTGTCACATAGGGTGGCGGAACGCAGTTTTGCAGCGTTATGGCAGTGGCTGTGCCAACGTGCCACCAATACCGCCAGCTCGCGATATTCGCGGGGGGCCTTGTAGCGATCGCAGAGGGCCTTTATCGGTTTTACCCCACGCTGTTCGTGGCCGTGATGCTTCGGCCATTCTTCCTGGGGGGTAACCGCCTTGCCCAGATCGTGGGTCAGCGCCGCGAAACGCACGACCGGCGCCGGTGAGAGGCGCGTTGCCTGACGCAAGACCAACATCGCATGGATGCCGGTGTCGATCTCGGCATGGTACTGAGCGGGTTGCGGTACCCCCCACAGGGCATCCAATTCCGGGAACAACCGCGCCAATGCGCCAACCGTCCGCAGCACCTCGAAAAAGCACCACGGCCGTTCTTCTCCCAGGGCCTTCACCAACTCGGCCCACACCCGTTCGGGTACCAGTGCGTCCACTTCGCCGTCTTCTACCATGCTCCGCATTAGGGCATGGGTATCGTGGGCGATATGGAAACCCCAGTGGTCATAGCGGGCGGCAAAACGGGCCACCCTCAGAATACGAACCGGGTCTTCGGCAAAGGCAGGAGAGACATGACGCAATCGACCATTACGCAGGTCATCCAGACCACCAAAGAGGTCTACCAGGGTACCATCGGGGGCTCGCGCCAAGGCATTGATGGTGAGATCGCGCCGGCGCAGGTCGTCTTCCAAGGTGACGCTAGGATCGGCATGAACGACAAATCCCCGATAACCACGGGCGGTTTTGCGTTCCGTGCGCGCCAGCGCATATTCTTCTTTGGTAATGGGGTGCAGAAACACCGGAAAATCCTTACCGACCTGCCGGAAACCGCGACGCTTCAATTCTTCAGGGGTGGTCCCCACGACTACCCAATCTCGTTCTGCAACCGGCCGCCCGAGCAGCTCATCACGCACCGCACCGCCTACCAGGTAGATGGTCAAGCCTGTTGTTTCAGAACGGGTATCAGCAATATCAAGCATGCTCACCTCATCAAACATGCCGGTCAGTATATCGCCTTTCCTAGCTGTCTGCCGATTATTGACTATAATAGACGCCCTGTGGCATATAATTGGTTTTAATGGCGCCTTACAAAAAATCGAACCGCTTGTATTATAATTATAGGTAAGGACTCTATTTCATGATTAGCTCTCGGCTCCGATGGTTCGCCAGCAAAATCAAAATCCATACCAAAATCATTCTGATTGCCTTGCTGTCGCTACTCGTACCTCTTGCCAGATTCACGAACCCAGCCGTCATCACCCTGCTGGTGATCGTCGCCACGATGATAACGGCCGCGCTATTTTTCAGAAACCGGATAAAACATCTCGAGCTGACACAACGACGGTTCCATGAAATTCAGAAAAACGCCCTGGATGCCATCATTACGATTGACAGCAACGGTGCTGTCGTCGAATTTAATCCCTCAGCCGAGATCTTGTTCGGATATCACCAAGCGGACGTGCGTGGTAAGGATATTGCTAATATTATCATTCCCGAGCGCCTCCGCAAGGCCCACCGAAAGGGATTTTCCCGCCACCTCACCACTGCGACCACTACCATCATTGGTAATCGCCTGGAGCTACCGGCGATGCGGGCCGATGGCAGCGAATTTTTGGTAGAATTGACCGTCACGGCACTGGACATACCGGAAGGCAAACTATTCACAGCGTTTCTGCGCGACATCACGGAACGTAAACAGGCGGAGGAAAATCTCACCCGCGCATTGGCGGATCAGGCCATCATTGGGACCATTCTGGGGATGTCGCTTCAGCAGATCCCGTACCACGATATGCTGTGGCATGTGCTTTCCTTTATCCTAACCCGGGGAGAATTGGGTACCGAAAAGGGTGGGGCCATCTTGCTGGCCGATCCGAATACGGGAATGATGACCATGGCCATACAGGACCGACTCGACGCCGCTACCATTACCGCCTGCACCAAGGTACCACTACCGTACGGCAGCACGGTCTGTGGAAATCTGACCGCTTATTGCATACCGATCGGCGACAGTGCAGCGCCCTTGGGAATGATGGTGCTGTTTCCGCCAGACAACCGTTCCATTACCGAAAATGATCGAAACTTTTTAGTTGCCGTTGCCGATACGCTCGCCGGTATCATCTCTCGCCACCAGGCGGCAGCACGGCTACGCCAATTGTCGCAAGCCGTGGAGCAAAGCCCCGGTTCGGTAGTGATCACCGACATCAATGCCTGTATCCAATACGTCAACCGCAAATTCATCGAGGTCACTGGGTATTCTTTTGAAGAAGCCATCGGCAAAAATCCGCGATTCCTTAAATCCGGGTATACCTCTCCTGAGACCTATCGCGAGCTGTGGGAGACCGTCGCCGCCGGCCAGACCTGGCACGGCGAATTTCACAATCGCAAGAAGAACGGCGATCATTATTGGGAGCAGGCCTCCATCTCGCCGATTAAAGAACAGGGCGGTACGGTCACTCATTATGTAGCGGTCAAGGAGGATATTACCCTGCGCAAGGAGTACGAAGAACGTCTGCTCCGGCAAGCCCATTTCGATAACCTCACCAACCTGCCCAACCGTCTGTTGGCGTTGGATCGCTTTTCCCAGGCATTGGCTCATGCCCGCCGTCAGGGACGCATGGCCGCGGTATTGTTCATCGATCTCGACCATTTCAAGCGGATCAACGATACCCTGGGCCACACCGTTGGCGACGAATTGCTCCGCCAAACCGCCGCGCGACTCAAAGGCTGCACCAGGGAGAGTGACACGGTCGCGCGCTTGGGCGGTGACGAGTTCATGATCATCTTGTTTGATATTGATGGTCCAACCGCAGCGGAGCTGGTGGCAGGCAATATTCTCGCGGTATTCACAGAACCTTTTATCATTAACCACCGCGAACTTTTTATCAGAGCAAGCATAGGGATTTCAATCTATCCGCTGGATGATATCGACGCCCACAATTTATTGCGCAACGCAGACGCTGCTATGTATTTGGCCAAGGGAGAAGGCCGCGGTACCTTCCGCTTCTTTACCCCAAAACTCAATGAGATCGCGCAGGAGAATATGCGACTGGAAGATGGATTGCGACACGCGCTGGAGCACCAAGAGTTGGCGGTGCATTACCAGCCCTTGGTCGACATCGCCAGCGGAGATATTATCGGAGTCGAGGCGCTGTTGCGCTGGAACAATGAGAAATTAGGTCCCATTCCCCCTGACCGATTTATCCGTGTTGCGGAGGAAACCGGCCTGATTATCCCGATCGGCGATTGGGTGTTACAAACGGTGTGCCGACAGCTTAAGGAATGGCGAATGAGAGGTAAGTCCTGGTTTGTCTCCGTCAACGTATCGGGCCGCCAATTCCTACCGCACCGTCTAGCGCAGACACTATCCAACGCTTTAAAAACCAACAAGCTATCGTCCAATAGTCTGGAGATCGAGATTACTGAAAGTATTTTATTGAAGGAATCCGACGATCTTGAGGAGACCATCAATGAACTCGAAACACTCGGTGTCACTTTTTCTATGGACGATTTTGGTACCGGTTATTCCTCCCTCAGTTACCTGCGACGCTTCCACTTTCACACCCTGAAGATCGATCGCTCCTTTGTCAGCAATGTTACTAAAAATCCCCAAGATGCCAACTTGGTCTCCTCGATTATTACCATGGGACACAGCATGAATCTAAAAATCATTGGTGAAGGGATTGAGACGCCCGAACAGTTAGCCTTTCTCAAGGCCGCTGGTTGCGACATTGGACAGGGCTGGTTATTCGGCAAAGCAATGAGCGCAGAAATGATCGATACGATCGAGAAACCCACTCGGGAAAATTCAGCCACTTGCTCTGGATAAATGGCAGCATCACCGCACAAGATTCCACTCATGCCTGTCTTCCTCCCCTTGCTCAGGTTCACCTTCTTCACGATACCAACCCGATAGGGTCTTACCATTATCAAGTATCTCCCATTCTAAATCGCCTTGGCTTTCTTCCCCAATTCGACCTTGAGGTCGCCCCCCGCCACTCGGATGTTCCCACCATTTAGCGCGTATCGTCGTACCCTGAAGGATGCCTTCAATTTTCCCGTCTTTGGTAATGCCGTCGTCGTTGGTGTACTGGTAGGTACCCACGATCTGGTTACCGGTCTGGGTAATGGTTACGTCACCAATGGGATGAGACGACCACTTCCCGCTGAGGTTGGCATTTTCGACGAGCGGTGGCATGGCTAGCGCATCCACATTCGCAAAAGTTACCATCATCAGAGCGATAAAAAATAACGTACTAATTTTTGATTTCATTATCTTCATTTGCAGATAATAGACATTATTGGAAATTTCCCCCTGACGGGGCGCATTATTAAAACCAGGGGCAAAGCCCCTGGTGAACTGAAGTTGTTCGTCAGGGATTAGTTTTACCCAACCGCAACGCACCAACAGCGAACAGTAACCAGCCAAAGATGAAGAGCGTACCACCGACCGGTATCGCCATATACAAACCAGGCAATCCGCTGATACTGCGCAGATAGAGATTACCGCTGAACAAAATGATGCCAATGAGCAATAGCCAGCCCGACCAGGCAAAACAGCGTGCGACCGGAAAATGCGCTACGGCTAACCCAACAACCATTAGGCCGAGGGCATGCCACTGGTGATATTGAAGTGCCAACGGGAACAGCCCGGCGTGATCATTGGCGACCAGTTGCGCCTTCAGCACATGTGCCTCCGCGGCACCGAGAGTGACCGCAAGGGCGGCATTGAGCCCGCCGAGTGCGAGCAGCCATTTAGCGTGGGTAGGTATCGTATTCATGTGTGATCTGTCGTGGTTGATTGAAGAGTGCTTTGTAGAGACCGGAGACCGGAAGGTTACCACCAACGTTATCTGGAAGTGCAATGTGATACATCCATATGGAGTCTTTGATCTTAGTCATTAGTCAAAGCAGCAGCGTCCTTCATGCACAACTGTCCTTTGGATTAGACTTGTCGGATGAGAACCGACCAAGCCATCTATGAATTCCTGGCTACCGGTCCCGAGGCCTATCGGGCACTGACGGGTGGTCTACTGTTGCCAGGGCCATACCGTTTCGATTCCGTCACCTTCAAAAACCTCGAACGGCGCCTCGACGCCATCTTCGACCCCGCGGATCCCAAGGAACCAGTTCGTTTGCTGGAGTTTCAAGGGCTGCCCTCCAGGACGGCGCGACCCAACCTCATGACCAAAATGGGCCTATATGGTGAAGCTCACCCAGAGCGGAGCGTGCGTGGGCTGCTGGTCTTCCTCCACCAGCGGCTTGACCTGGACCGGTCCGCGGGGGTTGGGCGCGATGAAGACTGGCACTGGCAGGTGGTCTATCTGAACCAATTTCTCCCGGAATGGCTGGAACGGGAACCGGATAACCCCCACCTGGCGGTGTTGGCGTCCTTGGTTTTACCGAAACGCCGACTCCGCCAATGGGCGCATCAACTCTGGCAGGCGATTCAGCAGGCACCCATGCCATTGGACGTGCGTAATGTCTTGGAGGAAGTGCTGCTCGCTTGGTTCGGCGGTCGTTTCAAAACCATCACCCCCGAGGAGATTAAAGCCATGCTCAATATGTCACTACCCTTTGAAAACACACGCCTCTATCAGGAAATTTTTGCTCAGGGCGAAGCCAGAGGTGAGGCCAGAGGTGAGGCCAAGAGTCTGAAGCGTTTGCTCACCCAACGTTTCGGCACCTTGCCCGGCTGGACCGTAAAGCGCATTGATGAGGCCTCTCTCGCTGAACTTGATACCTGGCTGGATAGTCTCCTCACTGCCGAGAGCCTGACAAGCTTGCTGGGCAGTGGACCACATTAGACCGCACGAAACGGGTTCTTCAGTCCAAGTACGGGAGAGATGGACCACTTCTCCCGAATAGAACGAAATTTGGTTGCGGCCGATAGGCTGCGCTATGGATGGAAACTGTCCTCTGTCCTCGACGATGGTGAAGGAAGAGTTGCGCGCTGGGAGAGAGCATACATTCTCTATGGCAACTCCCGGCTAAAGAACTACCAGATCGGTCAATGCCGCGTAGCGGCGTAATGAATTTAGCCGTGGGTTTCAACCCACGGTTGAATCGGGAGATTTTCATCGTCACGTCGCGACGACTGAATGAACGTGATGATTTTAGACGTAAATTCATAGGGGTAGGGAAGGGCTCTCGCCCTCCCCTCCCTCCGAACCGTGCGAGCGGTTTTCCCGCACACGGCTCTCCAGTCGAGAGTTTCCTCATCGGGATCGGCACGCTGCCGCATGGGCTTCTTGTAAGGTGAAAAGTCCATGCCTCGCGAAAAAGTTATTTGGCCACAGTCGGTGCGCCCGCAGGCTTTTTCCTTTGCCTCGTTTGTGTTGTCGACGCAGTAATAGGGCTCGCAGGCGGCGTCGGATGAATTGATCCATGCTCCTCAGTTCCCAATGCACGGCGTGCTTGAAATATTCAAACCAACCTTTCAACATCGGATTCAGTTCATGGACAATCTCCTTTAGGCTTCCACTACGATTTCTTCGGGTCTTTTCCCGAATCTTGTCTCGTAGCGCCTTGCGGCTCTTCTTGCGTACCCAACGTCTTCCACCTTCAAATCGATAGCCCAGGAATTCAAACCCTTGACCTGATTGTTGGCAGTCGCCGACATGGGTTTTCTCCGGATGTAACGTCAGCCCATTGGCTTCCGTCATAGAGGTTGGCCAGTAACGGACTCAGCACCGCCCCTTGAGGCGTGCCCGCCGTTGGTTTCCATCTCTCCAGTCCATCCATGATTTCCTGCTCCGGGTATCTCTGAAGAAGTGTCAACACTTTGCCGTCACTAATCCTTTTCGCTACTCGCGCAAGCAGCGGACCTTGCGGGATGGTGTCGAGCTCCCTCGCAAGCGGTCTAGATACTCGACAATGACCCGGCTGATGCGATCGACCTCTTCGATCTGGACCAGTGCGGCATCGCGGTTGCCTGCCTGGGTAGTTTGCACCGCCTGTTTGGCTTTCTGGTGCAGCTCCTTATGGGGATTCTCAATCGCGGAAAAGTCCGAACTACCGCGGAAGTCATATGCACCACTGGTGTAGTACCACTTACCGAACCGACAGGCGGTATGGTCGCTGACCTCCTCGGGACGAATGGCTTCGTTCAAATAGTGCATACGGTAGAGACGTTGCACCCAATTCTTGTGAGCAATACGGGCAGCATCAATCTCGACAGTAGTATCCGCCGGCAGATGGAAACGACCAATCAGACTACTCAGCTGGCCCACCGCGGTACCCAGTGCGCCGCAGTCGCGCAACATATCCTGAATATCGTGCCGGATACGTGCCGAAGCGTTGGCGGACTCGCTGGTGCTTTGGGTCGTCTTATAGGAGGCTGCGCTTTGTTGTTCGACGGCTGCGGCAATGGAATTCGATCGAAAACTTAGCTGGAACAGGATCCTCCTCAATCACTTGGCCAGATTCGCGCGTTTTGGTACGGGAAAATGCCATTTTCTCAACCGTGGTGCGCGATTGCCCCTGAATCTCACGCATGGTGTTGCCGATCTCCGCCGTCGCCTGGAGAGTCTTCTCGGCCAATTTACGTACCTCATCGGCCACTACTGCAAAACCCCGTCCTAATTCCCCCGCACGTGCCGCTTCGATAGCGGCGTTTAGGGCGAGCAGATTGGTCTGATCGGCAATCTCGTTGATCAGACCAACGATAGTACCGATCTGGCCAATACGCTGGGTCAGGGTCTCAATGTTGGTGCCCAGCGCATCGGTGGCGGTATCAAGTTCGCGCATCCCATTGCTGGCTGCCGCCATGGTCGTCAGGGCTGTGCCGGCAGCATCCTTGACTTGAAGGGAAAGGTTGGCTGCGGTGGCAGCATTCCCAGCGATTTCCTTGCTGGTCTGGGTCATTTCAACGGCTGCTGCCGCAATATATTGCACCTGCTGGTCACTGACCTCGATATTACGGATATTACGATTAAGGGAAGACCAAAGGTTGGAAACAGCGTTGGTGACATTGGCGCAGACATTCAACAACTCACCGATGGTGGTCTGCCAACCGCTGGTGAGTTTATGGGCGCTATGACAGACGTGGCTCAACTCATCGCGCCCCGTACAGGAAAAATTGACTCGCAGGTCATGTTCGGCCAATTGCGCCACCCCCGATTCGGTATGGTGGAGACGTCGGATAATGTTCTTGCGGATATAGAGGAAAGCACCAACGGCAATGAGCGCCGATACCAAGAAGAAACCCAACGACATGTTGCGTAGACGAATGACGCCTTGCGCCGCGTCATCTTCCATGAGCTGCACTGCGGCATTCATCTCCGCAAGGATCTTCCACGACGCAGTGTGGATCTCCTCCAAATCGTGCGGTGTTACTGATCGACCATCGAGCAGGCCGTCGAGTCGTGGGTAAAAACGATTCCAGATATCCTGAACCTTACGCAGTTGGGTATCAATGGCCGAAGTTTTGGCGGGCGGTAATCCAATCGCAACATCGCCGCTGATGAGTCCCTTCAGCGTGTCCTCAAAGGTTCGTTGTGTCAATAATGCTTCAGCACGAGTTTGCTGTTGGCCCTGAGCTGTAAATAGGGCCTCCTTGGTAAGCTTCTGGGTGAGCATCCGTTGACGACCAGCGAGATTGATCACCCTGCCGTAGGACTTGGTATCCGCAATCCACCACTGAATAGCAACGAAGTTGCCGAGGAGTAAAAAGACAATTAGTCCGATAATGATCGCGAATTTACCTTGAATACCCATCTGCCACGCCCCCTGTTTTACGTAACCTCTTGCCCAAACCTCTTGAAGAAGATCCAGAATACACTGACTAACTATCTGATACAAAGAGATATCTCTCCTTGGTGTTAGAGAATAGTCAATGAATTAAGTAACGCTGCATCCTACCTCCTCCGACAAAACCAGCCCCCACTACAGGATACGCTCGCGGGAGTATTTGATCTTAGTCAAAGCATCAGCAACTTATCTCTGTATAGTACTTATCCTTACCCTATCAGTTTTTACCATTGCGTCCGTTTCACTTCCGCAACCAAGTAGTTAGAGTGAGGAGGGGCTTATGAGTGGATCGCCTGTCTCGCGTCGGCGTTTCCTTCAACTGGCGGGTACCGCCCTCGGGGCGGCAGCGGCTCCGGCGGCCGTATTCGGCCAGTATCAATATTTACAACCGGTATCGGTTACCAATCCCTTGGCCGATTATCCCAACCGTGACTGGGAACGGCTATACCGCGATATTTTCCGTCACGACCGGAGCTTCACGTTCCTGTGTTGTCCCAACGATACTCATAATTGCCTCCTCAACGCCTTCGTCAAAAACAACATCGTGGTGCGCATTGAACCCACCTACGGTTACGGCAAGGCCACCGACCTTTACGGCAACCAGGCGTCTTCCCGTTGGGATCCGCGCTGCTGTCAGAAGGGATTGGTGCTGGCGCGGCGCTTCTACGGCGACCGCCGGGTCAAGGGCGCGTTTCTACGTAAAGGCTTCAAGGAGTGGGCGGATCAAGGCTTCCCCCGCGATGCCCACACCGGCGCCGCGCCCCGTGAGCTGATGAAGCGCGGCTGGGACAGCTGGACGAAGGTCACCTACGAGGAGGCCTATTCCTATCATGCCCGCACGCTCTACAACATCGCCAAGACCTACAGTGGCGATCAGGGTAAGGAGCGTCTGCTCGCCCAGGGTTACGACCCAGACATGGTGGCGCAGATGGCGGGGGCAGGGACACGTACCTTCAAGTTCCGCGGTGGAATGGCCCTGCTCGGGGCATTGCGCATCTTTGGTACGTTCCGTATGGGCAACAGCATGAGTCTGCTCGATGCCCACCTGCGCGGCGTCAAACCCGAGGAAGCCAAGGGCAGCGGAACCTGGGATTCATACTCCTTCCAT
>CAUYUB010000533.1:0-1270 GCA_963575685.1 Gammaproteobacteria bacterium
AAAAAACACTTGCGCTGTATTATTTTTCAGACTATATTTTCGGGCATGGTCAACGAGACAATCATCGGCATCGCCAGCGCGGCTGGCGGAGCCACGGTCATATTTTTTGGTGGGCGCATTTTCCGGTATATCGCTCGGCGGATACGGGTATCTAGCCCGGAGGCTGAAACCCTGGCCCAGGTGGTGCCAGCCGTCAATGCCCTCATAAAGATCCAGGGACCACAGACGGACGCGCTGATTGCCCTCCTTGAGGCATCCAAGGGGCAGTGCAACGGCAACGTAGATCGCGCCCTAGAAGTGGCACGACGAGGCCGAGAGGATTTTATCGGCTTCCTCCGAGACTCCGCCCGTGTCGAGATCCCGAGCTAAAAATGTTTTATCAAAATGTCGACCCTGCTCCCGATGATTTCCAGCACTTCGGCTGCACCTTCTCCGCCCTCGTCATGTCCCGCGAGCTGCTAGGCGGTATCCCTTGGATGCTGTCCGAAGCCTATTCGTGTTTCTCCCTATGCCGAAAGATGGGATACATAACGGGCGATCTAAACCGGGACGGGGACTATAACGATCCTGGCGAGGACGAGATCAAGAGCTATCAAGGCATCATCGATTTTTGCAAGCTCCCCCTCCGCGTGATCCCACCAGAAAGCCTCGGTCTCCCGATGGGCCTAGATCGGAACGGAGTCAAGCGTATCCTTCCCCTGGCCGAACCCCTCGATCCTGCTAAATACTGGACCCTCGAAGCCTGGCACTGGCGATTGACCCACTTTGTCGCGGGGGATGGGACGGGGAGAAGGCCCGTCAAATATGATCCTATTGCGGGGGGATCACTGACCGTGCGCAATGGCAAGTGCGAATCGCTCCGCATATTTGAAATACGCAAATGGGAGGTCGAACATGCATAGGCATCTACGGGCGCTTTTCACTGACGGCGAATGGGACGCGGATATTGTAAAAGTCCTCGGCTTCTCCCTGATCGTGGCCGGAGTCGTCGGCTGGTTCCTCGGGAAAGACCCGGCCTTCGTCGTGGGTTTCGGCGCAGCCCTGGCCGCCTCGGGCAAGTTCTCTAAGCAGGGCTAATGATGTGGCGAAATATAATCTTGCTCTTGTCCTTGGCGTGTTGGTTATCGGGGGGATTATCGGCGCAGCCCTCGTCTCAATCTCCGCCGCCTCCGAACTATCCGATCTCCGCAACCGAGCTAGCACGCTGTCTCGTGATCTCAGCACGACTCGAGGTGATCTCGGGCGAATTACAGATCAAGCTGGCGCTCTC
>CAUYUB010000534.1:0-1269 GCA_963575685.1 Gammaproteobacteria bacterium
CCCCGCCGGTCCCGCCAAGGTCCGAATTACCCCTCGCTATGAATCCATGCACTACTGGACCAATGGCGAACGCCTGATGAAAGCCGGTAATAAGAAGATTACGACCGGCGCGCACGTTCCCACCCCCACCAAGGCGATCTGGCAGACCAATTCCAATTCCAGCCTTGGTAATCAAAAAGGCCACTTCGACGTGGTCAACAATACCCTGCCGCGCTCAGAACTGGTGGTGTACAACGATTGGTGGTGGACGGGCTCCTGTGAATACTGCGATATCGTGTACGGGGTCGATTCCTGGATGGAATTCAAATACCCGGACATGACCGCCTCCAATAGCAATCCTTTCGTTCAGATCTTCCCGCGCACGCCAGTCAAGCGCGCCTTCGGCACGGTCTCCGATAATGAGACCTATCTGGGCGTGGCCCGTGAGCTGGCCAAGCTGACCGGTGATGTCCGCTTCGAGAAGATGTGGCAATTCATCGCCGACAATCGCCCCGAGGCCTATCTCCAACGCATTATCGATTTCTCTCCGGCACTGAAGGGGTACCATTTCGAAGAATTGGAGAATCTCGCCAAAGCCGGCATCCCCCGCTTGATGAATACCCTGACCTATCCGCGCACCAACTCCTACGAGCAGGTACACGATTCACGGCCGTGGTACACCAAGACCGGACGGCTCGAATTTTATCGCCCCGAACCGGAATTCATTGATGCGGGTGAGAATCTGGTGGTCTACCGCGAGCCCTCAGAAGCTACGTATTACGAGCCCTGTGTCATCCTCGCCGCCGAACATCCGGCGATTCGGCCCAAGCGTCCGGCCGATTGGGGAATTCCCGCTGGCGACCGTTCCCACAATACGCGCCAGATGTGCAACGTCACCTATAATTCGGCGGATCTCCTGGCCACCGAACATCCTCTGCACGCGAAAGGCTGGCGCCATATCTTCCATACGCCGAAATATCGCCACGGCGCACATACCACGCCGGTCGATACGGATTTCATGGCAGTGCTGTTCGGGCCCTTCGGCGATATGTACCGGCGCGACAAGCGTACTCCCAGTACCGGCGAAATGTATGTCGACATCAATCCCCTGGATGCGCGTGAGCTGGGTATTCAGGATGGAGATTATGTCTGGATCGACGGCGATCCTAAAGATTTGCCGTTCCGCGGTTGGGACGATCCTGCCCGCGCTGAGGAATACAAGGTAGCGCGATTAATGGCACGGGCACGTTATTACCCTGGAACCCCGCAGGGCGTCACGCGGATGTGGCA
>CAUYUB010000535.1:0-1269 GCA_963575685.1 Gammaproteobacteria bacterium
GCTATCAAAAAGCTACTCTGCCCCGGCAAGCACGGCAGCAAGATGGAAGATAAGGACGTTCAAGAGGCTATCGATACGCTTGTTCGCCGTCAAGAAATGCGTCAAGAGGATGGCAAATAATGGAGTTTACATACCAGCTACCTTGGCCACCAAGCGTAAACAGCTTGTATAAGCGCGTCAGCGGGAAACGTGGCAAGTCTGGAAAACGCAGCTCGGTAGCGCTTAGTGATGTGGCTGCAGCTTATTATCAGGAAATCCAGTGGACCATTGGAAAAGGACAGCCAGCGCTAAGCGGCAGGCTGAGAGTAAGGCTTGATGTATTTCCGCCAAACTACGCGCGACGGGATCTGGATAACCTTGCCAAAGTAACTTTGGACAGCTTGACTCATGCCGGGATCTGGAAAGACGACGAGCAAATAGACCACCTAACCATAGTCAGGAAGCAAGTCGAGCCAAATGGCCGCGTCCAGGTTACGGTTTCACCAATTTAACAACAGAAGGACAATAAAAATGCTTAACAAAGTAACGCTGATTGGTCGCCTTGGTGCAGATCCAGAAGTCAGATATTTGGCAAGCGGCGATCCAGTCGCCACTATCAGCCTAGCCACAAGCCGCATATGGAAGGACAAAGCCACTGGCGAACGCAAAGAGGAAACCGAGTGGCACCGCGTAGTGTTTTTCAAGGGAACTGCCAAAACCGTGGGCGAACATCTGAAAAAAGGTAGCTTGATCTATGTCGAGGGCCGCATCAGAACAAACAAATGGCAGGATAACAACGGTGTGGACCGCTATACAACGGAAATCATCGCGGAAACCATGAAGTTTCTGGAAAGTAAAGGCGACGGTTCAAGCAATAGGCCGCCAGTGTCCAGCTATGAAGCTCAGCAAGGGGCGCCGCGCACAGCGCCGGCAGGTAATGAGGCGCCACCAGCCAACTATGACGACTTCGATGATGATATACCATTTTAGAATCAATGACTTAGCATATTTTTTAACGCGATAACAACAGAGGTAAAAGCAAATGACAGACCAAGCAATAGAAAACGAAATCCAAGCAAAAGTCTTAACTCACGCACGGGTAACGCCGGGCGATATTGAGGAAAATATACAAGGCGAATATTACTTCACTGCTGACAGCGCAGTGGGCAATTCACCGCAATTACCGGGGCTAGATCTTTTAACCTTCTGCGTGTTGGTTCTTAAAAACGGCTTCACTGTTACAGGCGAAAGCGCCTGCGTAAGCCCTGAAAATTTTGATGCGGAAATCGG
>CAUYUB010000536.1:0-1267 GCA_963575685.1 Gammaproteobacteria bacterium
GCCGATATCGTTTTGCCGATAAGCGTGGATAACGACCGCTCTGTCTGGGATGTCGAGGCTATTTTGAGGAAAATTCTTAACCAGCTGCCTGATGACTGCGACAAAATTGTCTGGCTGGACAGTGATGTATATTTCACAAATCTTCACTGGGTCAAACAGGTATCTTATCTTCTTAAATATTATATTGCAGCCCAACCTTTCTCCGTAATCGATCGAGGTGATAATGGGACATCGATCAATAGCCTTGCCTTTTCCATTCATCAGGCTGGAAAATCCGTGTTGCAGCACACCCCCCAGCAAGGTTTTCCCGGAAAAGCCTGGGCTTTCCGCCGAAAAATGCTAGATAAGGATGGACTTCGGTTCCATTTACCTCTTTGTGAAAAGGTTTCCTGGGCATCATGGGCGGAAAAAATATGGGAAAATGCCGAAGGTAGCATTAGTTTTGTGCCGGGAGGGGTCACCACCTTGAAAAATTGAGAAAGTTCAACGCTACCCCGCCAGATATAAAAACATCAATACCCGTGGCGACTAGTAGTGGAGTTCCTCACGTGGGCTGAAATAATTAAGCATCGACCCAATGGTCGCCAAATATAACCAGCTAGGAGAATCCATGCTCCTCCATGAGAATGTAAAAATTACCCGCAATGCCGGTGCCATTTCCGCCCCCCTTGAAGAGGGGTTGGCACTACTGGATATCGAACGTGGCGCCTATTTTGATTTTAACGCGGTGGCACGATCCATCTGGGAAGCACTAGATTCACCGATCACCCCTACCGAACTCCGCGATCAATTATTAGCCACATATGATGTTCCTCCAGAACAGTGCTTTATCGAGGTGATGGAGTTTCTCAATTATCTTCAAAGCAAGGGATTGTTACATATTGTGGGGCAATCTCGGTGATTTATTCTCGATGAAGATAAGACCATGAGTTCTATTTTTGGACTAATCTATCTTGATGGCCGACCCATTCCCGAGGGGGCATTGGAAGCAATGCGCCAACGGTTACAGGCTTGGGGGCCTGATGGCGGAGGTGTCTATAACGAGTCAGGTTGTGCTTGTGGTCAAACACTATTAATCACTACCCCCGAGGCTCACCACGAAAAAATGCCAATGGTGAGTATCGAGCAAAATCTAGTATTAACCGCGCTGGCACGTTTGGACAATCGCGAAGAATTGTGCCGAGAACTTGGTATCAAGCCAGCCGAGTGGGCGCACAGGTCTGACGGTAGCCTGATATTCGAGGCTCATCGTCGTTGGTGGGAGGAT
>CAUYUB010000537.1:0-1259 GCA_963575685.1 Gammaproteobacteria bacterium
CAACAAGGCAAACAAGGCCAAGGCAAAAGCCAAGGCCAAGGTCAGGGCCAAGGCAACGACCAGGGCGACAGTGATCCGTCCTCTCCGTCCCATTCCGAACCCTCCAGCCCCGGCGAATTCTCCCCCGGCGCCAAAGACCCCGCCGAAGCCGAGGCGCAAGAATCCAAGTGGAAGGTCGCCCTCAAAAACGCCGCCCACCTCGCCAAAGGCCAGGGCCGGCTCCCCGCCGAGATGGAACGCCTCATCGGCGACATCATCGCCCCCCAAACTCTCCTGGAAAGAAATCCTCCGCACCCTCCTCACCAGCGCCGCCAAAGACGACTACACCTGGACCCGCCCCAACCGCCGCTACACCCAGCGCGGCCTCATCCTCCCCTCCCTCCACGTCCCCCGCATGGGCCGCATCGTCCTCGCCGTCGATACCTCCGGCTCCATCGGCAACGATGAACTCAACGAATTCCTCGCCGAAATGCGCGCCATCATGTTCGACTGCCGCCCCGAAAAAATCCTCGTCCTCGGCTGCGACGCCCGCCTCCACGGCGAACTCGAATGCGACCCCTTCGACGACCTCGACGCCGCCCTCGCCGCCAACCCCTCCCCACTCAAAGGCGGCGGCGGCACCAGCTTCGTCCCCGTCTTCGAGCGCGTCGACCAGGAGCCCGAACCCCCGGCCGCCCTCGTCTACCTCACCGACCTCGATGGTACCTTTCCCGACACCCAGCCCGCCTACCCCGTCATCTGGGCCAGCAACAACTCCCCAACCAAAACCGCCCCCTGGGGCGATACCGTCCACATCAAACAGTAATTTGCCCCCGGCGGCCCGCATGACGGTTTGCGGCTGCTCTGTCAGCCCACCACGGCGCGATGAGCCCCGGGGCCTATATGAGTCCTATGAGTCCTATGAGTCCTATAAACCAAAAATGGAAGCCCATGAAGGTCAGCTACCTCCCCCAGGAGCAGGCCGCCTGGCGCTACGACCCCAACACCCACAACATTGTCGACTGCCACGGCGAAATCATCGCCCGCGTCGGCGACAACGTCTACGCCAAGCCCGACAACATCGCCCTCCTTGTCGCCGCCCCCAAACTCTACGAAGCCCTCCTCGGCATGAGCGCCTACCACGATTCCAAATTCCGCTCCAACCGCATCGCGGCCATCCAGGCGGCCGACGCCGCCCTCGATGCCGCTCAACCCATCGAACCCCAACCCGACCGCCACGGCAAACTCACCCTCTCAGCATCCGCGTAATCCGCGTAATC
>CAUYUB010000538.1:0-1258 GCA_963575685.1 Gammaproteobacteria bacterium
GCGTCATTTTGATCGTCAACTGGAAGGTATTACCGGGCGCGATGTGATCGTTCTACCGGAGATGTTTACCAGCGGCTTTGCCATGGAAGCGGCAGCTTCGTCGCTAGCACAAGATGACGTAGTGAACTGGATGACAGCTAAGGCGCAGCAGTGCAATGCGCTGATTGCAGGCAGTGTTGCATTACAAACGGAGTCTGGTTCGGTTAACCGCTTTTTGCTGGTTGAGCCGGGCGGCACGGTACATTTTTATGATAAGCGTCATCTGTTCCGCATGGCAGATGAGCATCTACATTATAAAGCGGGCAATGCGCGAGTGATTGTGGAATGGCGCGGCTGGCGTATTTTGCCGCTGGTGTGCTACGACTTACGTTTTCCTGTGTGGTCGCGCAATCTCAACGATTATGACCTCGCCCTGTACGTCGCCAACTGGCCTGCTCCGCGCTCTCTGCACTGGCAGGCATTGCTGACGGCCCGCGCGATTGAGAATCAGGCGTATGTGGCGGGATGCAATCGCGTCGGCAGCGATGGCAACGGCTGCCATTATCGCGGTGACAGCCGGGTGATTAATCCGCAAGGAGAGATTATCGCTACTGCCGACGCGCATCAGGCAACGCGCATTGATGCGGAGCTGTCGATGGCAGCATTGCGGGAATATAGAGAAAAGTTTCCGGCATGGCAGGATGCGGATGAGTTTAGGTTGTGGTGAGTGGGGGTTGTGTTTAAGGACGGGGAGAGTCGGGGTATTACTACGAAAGCCCGCTCCCCGCAAGGACTGACGCCAGGTAGTTTCTGTCCATGGCTGCTTTTCGCATCTTACGTCTTAACCCTGCCTTGAATACCTTCTCATTCGTCAAAATATTAATAGCAATGTGCCGTATCCCTGAAAATAATTCTGCTGCGTTTCCTCTTCTTATTTTGTAGTCGTCTTCATTCATTACCACGTCCAGACGCCTGTGCAGCTTATTCTCCACGTGCCAGTGGTTTCGGATTGCTGTGGCGAACTTCTCTGCGGTTAAATCAGCAGAACCATAGAGATATTTCCAATATCAGCATTTGTTATCAATTTATTCTGCGCTAAGGCAACTGCCTGATAAGGTGTTAAAGTTATAAAACCCTTCGCATAAAGGAGTTGTACACCGTGCCTGGTTTGAAGATTACGCTTTTGCAGCAACCACTGGTGTGGATGGATGGTCCTGCCAACCTGCGTCATTTTGATCGTCAACTGGAAGGTATTACCGGGCGCGATGTGATCGTTCTA
>CAUYUB010000539.1:0-1258 GCA_963575685.1 Gammaproteobacteria bacterium
CGCAATTGTTGCCGGGCAGTTGGCCGGTACACAGCGAAACCTATTATCGTAAATGGCTGGCCAACCAGATCCAGGAATGCAGCATGCATATCCTGCACGGGGTCTATGCCACGGTCTACGCCCCGCTTTGGTATCGATTACTCGGCGCCCATGTCGGAAAAAATGCCGAGATCTCGACCGCTATGGGGGTCGTACCCGATATGTTGACGCTGGGTGATGAGACCTTTATCGCCGATGCGGTAATGCTGGGCGATGATGAGGTCGATGGCGGTTGGATGACGGTTCAACCTACGATCATTGGGCATCGCAGCTTCATCGGCAACGGCGCCTATGTCCCGGATGGTACGGTATTGCCGGAAAACGTATTAATCGGCGTACAAAGTTGTACGCCGGAAACGGACAAAATCCGTGAGGGCGATACCTGGGTAGGATCACCGCCAATCCGCCTACCGGCCCGGGAAACGCTGACCGGTCGTCCCTCTTGGCGCAGGCTGCTCGGTCGTACCTTAGTCGAGACCGTACGCATCGTACTACCATTGGCGATCACCATCGGGGTCGGCTATCTAATTGTGCTCATGACCTTCGATGATGCAGTGAATGAATCAAGCCTCGTTTTTGCCTGGGACCTCGCGATTGGTGGATTATGGTATGGAGTGGGAACCTTTCTTTTTGTATTGGCGCTGAAGTGGCTATTGATCGGCCGCTATGTTCCACGTGCGGTCCCGATGTGGACGCCGTTTGTGTGGTTCTCCGAGGCGGTCACCAATCTCTATGAAGCGATTGCCGTACCGAATTTTCTGGACATGCTACGTGGTACTCCCATGCTCGTTCCCATATTACGCCGATTGGGGATGCGAATCGGGAGAGGCGTCTATCTCGATACCACCGACTTTACCGAGTTCGATTGCGTAGAGATTGGCGATTATGCCGAAATCAATGCCTGGGCCGGTCCGCAGACCCACCTATTCGAGGATCGCATCATGAAAATTGGCCATGTCCATATCGGCGCGCGAAGCACCATCCATGCCCGCGGTATTGTGCTCTACGATGCCAAGGTAGGTGACGGTGCCGTACTCGGACCGCTCACGCTGGTACTCAAGGGTGAGCACATCCCACCCGGAACAGTATGGATTGGCTCACCGGCGCAGCCAGGGGGAAAGTAGGTAACCCAACCGCCCCAAGATTCCGGCAATCCTTGCCGGAATAACAGCATAATGTCGTGGGAACGCAACTGGAGCGGTGTTGGTAGCTTATCTAC
>CAUYUB010000540.1:0-1258 GCA_963575685.1 Gammaproteobacteria bacterium
GGGTGAGTGCCGCGGTTACCGAATTGGAACGGGTGCGGTCGGCATTGTTGAGTCTCGTCAACGGTGACCTTGGACAATCCAACCTTGAGACCACTCGGCCGAAGGCAGAGAATGCTGACCTGCCGGATGAAACCGGCCAATCACTCCCTTCCCCGGCCCCTCAGAGCTGGTTTGAAAAGACCCGACCGATCCACGGTGCCCGGGTGCTATTGGTCGAGGATAATTCTACCAACCAATTGGTTGCGCAGGAATTCTTGGCGAAGATGGGACTTGTGGTAGATATCGCCGGACATGGCCGCGAGGCGATAGCAATGGTAGCCCTTCAGCAGTACGACATTATTCTGATGGACTTGCAAATGCCGGAGATGGACGGCTTTGAAGTAACCCGCCGCATCCGTGCGACCGGGTGTCGCTTACCCATTATTGCCATGACCGCTGCGGTAACGGAGCAAGATCGGCAGGCCTGTACCGCCGCGGGCATGAATGCCCCTTTTACCAAACCGATCAGTGCCCAGGAGTTATCCTCCGTATTGCTCAGATGGGTACCATCCAAAAAAGTGGAACCGGGTTTGGCAGTTTTGCCAAAATGAGTGATCGCCAAATCCGCGACCGTAGGGGAATCCTTCACGCTACCGGGGTTGGATCTAACCACTGCGGTTGAACAGATGGAGAATGATTGGTCACTGCTGCGTCAGGTCTTGCTGAATTTCCGACGAAATTTTTTGAATACAGCGAAGCAGCTCGCCGATGCACTTGCTAACAGCGACGAGCAAGATGCCATTCGTTTGGTTCATACCGTCAAGGGATTGTCAAGAACCGTCGGCTCTCCTGAATTGTATCGAGTTGCCAAGCAATTTGAGGAGGAGCTGCGGGTGGGCCGCGAGACGCCGTCGCGGGCTTCCTTCGAGGCCACTGTGCAGAGGGTGCTGGATACCATCGCTACTTTGCCTAAAACCGAGATTGCGGCCAAGACGAAAGGACCTGAAACGGAGACCACGCCCCCGGACACTCTCCGAATCACCTCATTACTGCGCGAATTGCTGGCAATCCTCAAGTCTTCTGCTATCGTACCGGAATCCTTGGTCGAGGAACTCCACTTTCAATTAGCGCAGCAGATCGAGACCCAGCTACTCGATACTTTATTGGGACAAATCGACCTCTTCGATTTTGGCGAAGCCCAGCATACCTTGGAAATAATTTCCGGGAAATTGGGCATTGATTTGGAAGGAGCAGAATTCCTACGTCATGCAAACAGTAA
>CAUYUB010000541.1:0-1254 GCA_963575685.1 Gammaproteobacteria bacterium
AGGCAAAGGCATTGGTAGACGGCGGGGCGCGCGAAGACGGTATCCCGTGGTACATAGGCAAAGATATCCCGGAGGGGTACGAGGCCCTGCCCGTGACCGTGCTGGTGAGGAAATAGGTCAATAAAACATAGGGAGGAGTATATGGAACAAAAGACAATGGTAATGCTGTTGAAGCACGTGTTCACGCCGCCGGAAATTAAGGCGATGAGCGAACGGTTGGCCAAGCAGGCCGCGGCGCTGAGGAATAAGCAGCTCGCGAAGGAAACCGTGGTTGCACAGCTGACGAACGAGATAAAAAGCATCGATGCTGAGGTGGAATCCCTGGCGGACAAGATAAACAACGGCTTCGAACACCGCGACATGAACTGCCCTTTGAAGTTCGACTGGAAAAAGGGTTTTAAGGACGCCATACACCCGGAGACCGGCGAAGTGGCAAAGACTCTGGAGATAACGGAAACAGAAAGGCAGTTGAAGCTGGAGTTCGATAAGAACCACCCGGAGGCGAAAAAATAATATGGAACAGTTTAAAGAGATACCACTTTCACAAATAGTACCCTCGAAGTTGAACCCGCGCAAAGCCTCGCTGATATCGGATGCGTCAAGAGAATTGGCCGATTCGGTTAAGGCCAACGGAGTGATTCAACCGATCACTGTGCGCCTCTATATGCCAAAGGGCAAAGACGAACCAGAAGGCTATGAGATCGTCTGCGGCGAGCGCCGCTATACGGCCGCCAAGATGGCGGGACTTAAGGTTATTCCGTGCGTAATTAAAACACTTGACGACCAGCAGGCCGTTGAGCTCGCGATAATAGAAAATCTACAGCGCGAGGATCTCGCGCCCCTGCAGGAGGCAGGGGCTTACGCGGACATGA
Source organism: Gammaproteobacteria bacterium (assembly GCA_963575685.1). Lineage (GTDB taxonomy): Bacteria > Pseudomonadota > Gammaproteobacteria > CAIRSR01 > CAIRSR01 > CAUYTW01. Next base: position 873 of record CAUYUB010000541.1, read on the forward strand.
TGAACAATACCCCTCATACTTTCCAAACCATAGGCGACAAGGTGGGAAAGTCCGCGGCTTATGTCGAGGGGCGTCTAAAGCTGTTAGAACTCCCCGATAAGGTTAAAGAGGCTATTGCCCTTGAAAAGATAACGGCCGGCCACGGCCTTGTTATCGCACGCCTCGAGGACGAGAAGGAACAGTTGGAGCTCCTGAAGGCCATAACCGCGCAGAAGCTCAGCATCCGGGCGGCCGAGAACGCGCTGGCAAAGCACGGGCGCGAGATATCCACGGCTCCGTTCGATACGAAGGCCTGCGCGAAATGCCGGCACAACGGAAAGAAACAGCGCGACTTCCTGGATGACGACACGAACCTCGAGGGCCGCTGCATGAATGCCGCCTG
>CAUYUB010000542.1:0-1254 GCA_963575685.1 Gammaproteobacteria bacterium
CGCTTCATTACCCGCAGCAGCGGTATTACCGGTAGTCACGGCACGGTCAATATCAAAAACCAACGTGCCAAAATTAAGACGCTTCTCGAAGAATGGCGGGCGCTGGCCGAGGCGGAGGAAAAGAAAAATATCGAGCGATTCATCTCAACCCTTGACGAGTTGGAACGGTTTCAAGAGGAGACGCTACGGTTAGCCACATTACATTCGGTTACGGCGGCTGCAGCACTCAGTCTTGGCAAGGCAAATGAATCGTTTGAGGCCGCCATGAAAATGGCCGCTGATATTGAGCGTATTGCGACTACGGGTAATTCGGCTACCGCTGGGAATGATGTACGGATACCTACCACCCTCGGGCGTCTGATGACGGAAATGGCTCGCGTCCAACATGACGAGACCGCCCTAATCCTGCTCGACGACATCCCAAAGATGCGCGAATTCTTGAAAGGGGTTGATGGCCGTCTTCAGAACATCCAAACGCTACTCGCCTCCTTGCGTGAACGAATCGCCTCCGGACAATCGTCGGATGCCCAACGTCTGACCGCGGCCTGGGATGCCTACCTCACCCTTCATCACAAGGTTCGAGAAATAGCGCTGGAGAACAGTGATGCCCTAGCTACCGCTTTAACGCTGGGAAAGAATGATGAATTGATAGAAAAATTGAACAAAATTGTTGCGGATGTTGTGGCGCAAAACAAGGACACGATGCTGGCAGCGATAAAACGTGCTGATAATATCTATGAAGACGCCCGTAGCGAATTGATAACGATCGCCGCTTTTTCGGTCCTCCTTGGGGTTGGGGTAGCGCTATGGATCTTATTTACCATCCGCCGCGGATTGCGGCAGGCTGGTGGACTTGCCCAGGCGGTAGCCGAAGGAGATCTAAGCCAAACCCTCGAATACAAGAGCCATGAGGAAATCGGTGATTTGATTGCGGCGATGAACCAGATGTGCGGCAATCTACGTACGACTGCCGGCGTTGCCGAAGAGATCGCCAAGGGCAATTTGACGATCCAGGCCAAGCGCTTATCCGAAAAAGATACCCTCGGTATCGCCCTCGAAACCATGATTGAACGCCTGCGTGAGGTGGTTACTGATGTTTCTACTGCGGCTACTAATGTCGCCGCCGGTAGTGAGGAATTGAGTGCCAGTGCTGAGACCTTGTCCCAGGGAGTTTCCGAGCAGGCGGCTTCGAGTGAGGAGGCATCGTCTTCCATGGAAGAAATGGCCGCCAATATCCGCCAGAACGCCAACAAT
>CAUYUB010000543.1:0-19635 GCA_963575685.1 Gammaproteobacteria bacterium
CTTTAGCAACGCATGAACAAGCCGTTAGAGCAGGTTTCTTCTCTCGTACCACTTCAGAACCAGTACCAAAAGACAGGTATGGATATCTTGCTGGGGTATCCAAGTACACTCCTGAAGAGATAAACAGCCTGAAGAGCGCCCCAGAAGAAAATGGATATCAGTCCGTGCGAACTGTGGAGGTACCTCCATCGCATCCTAGCTGGAAAGAAATCCCCGGAGAACATCGAGAAGAATACTTCAAGGAACAAACTAAGGGAATAATAAAGGAGGAAGCTCCTTCAACAGACCCCATCATGTATGTCCAGAATGGCGTCGGCATCCCCCGCTCAGCTATCAAGAAGATGACGCAGTTGGGGCTGGGTGCGATTCGGAAGGTGCCTGGGGTGGCGGTTGCGGAAGGGAAACTGAGGGGGTACCTTGAGTGGACTGCGCGACAGGTGCTGCCGGAGGCGCTGGGCGACCAGGCCCACACTGCAGCGGCTGTTATATCGAAGGCTATCGCGACTTGGAAGGCGCTTAATGCACGACTCGAAGGGTCGTCGGCACCTCGACGGACGTTCTGGAACCACCATGAGACTCGTACGATGGAGTTCCTCGATGGGTTCGAAACGGGGAAGAAGTTTGCCTACGAACCCTTCAATGACTTCGCTAAGGCGTATCGGGGGCTGATGGCGTATGTTGCGGAACTGGACCACAGCAAGGGCATTGAGTATGACCTTCAGAATAACTACGTCACCCACCTGTTCAAGGACAAAGCGAAAGCCGCCGAGTTTATCGAACAGCACTATGGGTCGAAGTTCGGTGATCCCTACTTCATGAAGGACCGAGTACAGAAAACCCTCAAGGAGATGGTGGAGAAGGGCAAGCTTGAACTGAAGTTCACCAACCCTGAAGATATCATGATGGCTCGTGTGAAGGCATCGAACATTGCCCATGCGAAGATTGATATGTTGAGGGAGCTGGCAGAGATTGGGCTAGTTGTGAAGGCGGAGAAGGGCGGGCCGCCGAGTGGGATGTCGAATAAAGTCTGGCGATCACCGAACGGGAAGCTCTACTATGCACACGACCAGGCGGCTGCCATACTGCATAATGCGTTTGAAACGAAGTCCATGTGGGAAATGGAGGGAACGCCCCTGGGTGATGCATACAGGGCGGGAATGTGGATTAAGAATAAGATCGTACCGATACGTCTATTTGGTCTATTTCATGCCGCCCACGTCGGACTCTTGATTAACAACGCAGCTGCCGCTACCCGCGCAGGGAAGATGATCCTTGCAGAGAACATCGCGCCGAAGATGTTCATGAAGGAGCTGACTACGGCGATGACGCCGCTCTCAGGGATCTGGGATAGTGGGGCACATAAGATCCTCAAGGCTTACTGGGGTAAGATACCAGAGAAGGCGCTGACTGAAGGGGATAAACAGATCCTCACCTATATGCAGGAAGGTGGGTTGGTACCTGGGATGGCAGAGCAGGATATAGGGACTTCGCGGAGTAGGTTTAAGGATGCCGTGGAGCAGGGGAAGTATGGCTCGGCGGCGTTCAAGCTGCCCTGGGCAATCATTGATTCGCTCCAGTATCCCATGTTTCACATCTGGATTCCTACGCTGAAGATCGCAGCATATGCAAGGGATGTGGCGGTGGCGATGCACTTGGACCCGACACTAGCCAACAATGCCGCCAAGCGAGTTGAGACATTCGCCCAGCTTCGAAAGAGCGTGGATAACCGCTTCGGTGAAATGTCGTATGATACTCTGTTCTGGCAGAGGCAACTCAAGGACGTTGCGGTGCTTACTACGTTGTCCCTGGGTTGGCAGATGGGTTTCATCCGGGAGTATGGTGGTGGAGCACTGGATGTAGGGAGGGCCGTTGCAACGGAGAAGCCGCTCAAACAGGTAGCGGCTGCCGGCGGCTTGGACCGCACCATGTTCGTAGCTTCGTATACCGCGGGGGCATTGATGCTCTCTGGGATAATGAGCTATCTGTTGTCAGGCAACAAGCCAGAAGGCCTCGATTACTTCTATCCCCAGACGGGAGAGAAGAACCCCGACGGGAGTCCCAAGCGAGTGAATACACCTTACTACACAAGGGAGTTCGCGGGCATCTACAAGCATATGCAGAACGAGGGTGTGCTGCCGGGGTTGCATAAGTTAGTGATGAACAAAGCCTCTGGGGTTATTGGGATGACGGAGGAAATCTTTACAGGGGTCAATGGCTTGGGAAGGGAAATCCGTGATCCTGATGGGACGTTCTTTCAGAAGCTCTCTCAGACTCTGGCGTATGAGTTGAAGAGTATCCAGCCGATCAGTGCACAGGATCGTGGGCCTACTCGCTCGACGCAGGAAGCTGTACTGTCCACGACTGGCTTTTCCCCTGCGCCGAAGTATGCCACCGAGACTGCGGCGGAAGGAAAGATCAAGGCGACATTCCTCAAGTACTACGGAGCCAAGCTCACACCTTACGAGAAGGTTGCTTTCTCTGAGGATGCCCGCGACTTGAGGGAATTGCACGATGCCGGTATGCAGGCGGAGTACCAAAAGAAGCTCAACGAGATTGCGAAGAAGAAGGAGCTGACTGCGCAGGAGAAGCAGAACCTCCGGCAGCGTACTAGGGAGAAAACCAGCCACTTTGAGAAGATGTTCAAGCGGCTGAACTGGCAACAGCAAAGAAAGATCCTGGACGAAATGACACCAGAGGAGAGGAAGGTGTACCTACCACTGTCGAACGCTACGCACCTCCGCCGCCACTACAAGCCGCCGGTGCAAGAATGAAAAACTACTGGCAACCGGGAGATTGGAATGCAGTCTGTTCCATGTGTGGGCGCAAGAAGAAGGCGTCGGACTTGGTGCGGAACTGGCAGGGGATGTGGCGCTGTAAGGACCACAACGAGGAGCGGCATCCCCAGGATTACGTGAGGGGTGTGAGGGAGGTGGTGACAGTGCCGTGGGCACAGCCTCCGGGGGACACCTACATCTACGTCTGTGATATTGACGGTCGGTCGGCTTGGCCAGGGCGGGCTATGCCGGGATGTTCGATGCCTGGGAACATAATCTTCAGCCCTGAATTGCCTCGCCCTTAACTTAAGGAAACGATATGCCACTTCAAAGTTTTGTTGATAAAGTCGGGCCGGTTATCTCGGCGGCATGGCTCAATGCAGTTGACCAATTGAAGCTCACTGTGTTTGGGGATGCCGTGACGAAGGCAGATGCCCGAACAGCCTTAACGTCGGATGCGCCGCTGGAGGTGCTGAATGGTGGGACGGGGCAGAGGACGCTCTCGGCTCTCACGAATGATTTGCTTCCTTACATCTTCGTACAGACACCTGAGGAAGCTCTCGACGGAATCACCATCACGGACTACAGCTATCCCCCTGGCCACATCGCTAGGTATGGGGTGGATCTGACGGGGGCGACGGACACTACAGCAGAGTTCCAGGCGTGCGCGGACTTCTGCTCGGCGTATGGAGTGCCAATTTCAGGATCTGCTGGTAGTACCACGATCTCTTCCACGTTGACACTCAACTGCAGTGGTGATCTGGGGATGGTCAATGTTTATTGTCCCTCGACTACGATTAGCCCTGCAGTGAGGGTGGGAGTGATTGCGGCTGGTCCTACACAACTCAACGGAGTGTTGGTACTACCGAAGGTTTATAACACAACCAAACCAGCGCTGGGGTGGGCGGCACAGCAGATTGGGGTTGAGGTAGCTGACTTATACCAGTCTAAGATAACGGTGCCTTACATCTCTGGGTTCGCCGTTGGCCTGGATTGTGGTGGGCACTCAAGTGGGTGCAGCTATAACATCTTTGATTTGTTGATGCTGGCGAATAACAAAGTATCTATTAGGTTGCAGGGCAAGACTACCGGCGGCTGGTGCAATCAGAATACCTTCATTGGAGGTCGATGCTTTGTTGACAGTAGTGAGATTACAGATACCTCTGGTAAATATATCCAGCTTACTCCCCTCTCCAGCTTAACGAATGATAACAGCTGGCCAAATGGTAATACCTTTATCGGGACAACTCTGGAGTATAAGCAGCCGGACTACTTACTCGAAATAGGAGGCGCATATAACCAGTTTATTAACTGTCGCTTTGAAGCGACACCAGCTCCGGTATTGTTTACGGGACATCTGACTGAGACTACAAATGCACACAACCAGATTATTGGTGGGTACAATGCGGGGGCTTTGGTAATCACTAAAGCCGGAATCTGCCTTTACAACGAGGTCATAGCTGCTGCGATACACTCTACTGGGGGTAGTGGTGTAGTCTGGAACATGAAGAATGAGAGTAGCAGTGCCTATCCCTTGATCCAAGGATTTCCTGCTGGATCAGTTGAGCAGCATCTAAACGCAACACAGACCGCAACTTCATGGACAGTTCGGCTAGCCGCCGACTTCCTCTGGGGAAAGGCTACGGGGGATGGAACTTCCACCTACAGAATTAAGATAGACTTCGACACAGGTAAACTCTGGCTTCCCTACTTGTACAACTACGTGGATGATGCTGCTGCAGGGGCTGATGGTGTTGCCATTGGTCAGGTGTACAGAAACGGTTCTGTCCTGATGGTTCGGGTTACCTGAGGTATTGTGAAATGAACCTTAAACTTGTCAAGCCGACGACCACCGGGGAAGCCCAGGAACTCTTCATGATGCTCCTGCCGCGGTTGCTCGACTACATCCACGACCAGGGATATAGGCTGAGGGGTGGTGACCTGTACCGTGACCCAAGGGTGTTTGGGGAGATTGGCGAACGGATGGGCTATGGTCATGCTAGGTCGGGGCACAAGCGGCGGCTCGCTCTCGACCTCAACCTATTCAAGGATGGTGTGTACCTCAACAAGTCGGAGGACCACCAAAAACTCGGTGAATGGTGGGAGAAGCAGCATCCCCTCTGTAGGTGGGGTGGTCGCTTTGAGGACGGCAATCATTACTCAATAGAGTGGGATGGTGTGAAATGACTATTAAAAAGACGCTGAACTACGCCCCATTCCTCATTTCATCGGGAGGGCGTAGGTTCGTACTGGTGGTGTTTTTCGGGCTGATGTACTCAGGGCTACTGGTTTTTCGATTCCTCGATGGTAACCAGTATGTTACCCTACAGACCCTGACCGTGGCGGCTTACCTCGCAGCCAATACTATTCAGAAGATCAAAGGTGGGAGCGAGTGAACGCCCGCCCGCTGTCGAGTGAAGTACGGGAGGCTCAGAAGGCCTGCCGCGATCTCTTGGCTATGGCGGATAACTCTCCTTTCGGACCGAGGGGGGAGGTAGCGGATAAGATCTTCTGCGTGGAGCACCTACTAGCGAGGGTATTGGATGCCCTGACAGGAGAGAAGAATGTTGACTTTACTTCTGGCTAATTGGAGGTTGATTGCAGCAGGGGTGGTGGTTGCCGCGGTGGCACTGATGGGATGGAGGGTGACGGCTTGGTACGAAGGATACCGTGAGTTGCCCAAAGTGAAGGCCGCGCTGCGGGCAGAGCAAGAGTGTAGTGCAGAGTCAAAGTGTCAAGAGCGGGAGCAGATTTTAAGAAAGAGGGCTAGCGATGAACAAGAAAAGATTCGGAAAGAGTACGAGCAGAAGCTTGCTGACATTGCCAATCGTCCTCCTCTTGGGCCTGTCAGGTTGTGCCGCCCGCGAGGTCAGGGTAACGTGCGTGTTCCCCCAGCCACCACCGGAGCTAGCACCAGCCCAGGGACCGAGCTTTCGGTCGAGGTTGGAAGAGATATTGAAGTCGAGCTTTCCAAGTGGGCCGACGACGCCGACACCGAAGCCCTCAAACTGAGGCTGCTCTGGCAGAGGGATGTGGCACTTTCGACTGTACCTGAGGAGAAGAAGAATGACGCCAGGTGAAATTGTCTTGTCGTTACTGGCGGGGCTGTTTGCCCTGGCATTTGGGTTGTGGGCGCGGCGGCTGGACAAGGCGCTCGACCTCCTAGAGAAAATTCAGAAGGACACACACGACTGGGCGATTGCGACGGAGCATAGGTTGACTACGCTGGAATCGTTTAAAGAGAGTTGTGTGATTTATAGGGTGAAGGAAAAGGACTAGGGCTGGAGTTTGTAGAAGATATAAGCCAGCCATCCGAGCAGGCTGAAGAAAGCGACGGCGAAAAACAACTCGACCCAGGGGATAGGTGTCTTCACGCGACGGAACTCCTTATTGTGTACGTGGATGAACAATTGAGAATAGACGTACATTACCCCTCAGACCCAAACTTCAAAGCCTCAAGGATCATGGTCGAGCCGGACGCTGTCATGCGGATGTAGCCAGCCGACAATGCACCCTTGAGGATTCCTTCGAAGTCCCTCATGTTGGGGAAGGCGAGATGGCAATGGCGGTAGGCTTCCTCGTAGGGGACAGCGCCGCGGGATTGGACGAACTTCACGAATCTCTCGGCTTGGACAGACTCCTCCGTTCGACCGATCTTGCTGAACACCTTCGGCATATCCTTTTCGAGATCGCTGACCATTTGGTTGGCGAGGAAGAGGTCTTCGTGGGTGATTAGGAGTTCGTCGCGCTGGCTGGCGGCGAGGACAAGGGCGAGTTTGTGGATGTGGGTTTGCTTGCGGGCGATGTAGCCGCCGAAGCGTTCGTCGTCCAGAGCCTCGGGGCGGTTCTTGTAGTGGTGCTCGTACCAAGCCGTTCCCCACTCGACAGCCGCCGTGGTTAAGGCGTAGTTGCCCAAGAGGTTGATGGAGATATGCTCGAGATCTTGGACTAGTTTGTCCTGGGTCTCTTTCATATCCTTGGGTACGTGAAGGTTGGGGTAGGCAATGTATTTTTCCTTCTCTTCAGTGTAGACGAACAGGCAACGGCTGGTGAAGCCGCCGCCGATTACATACTCAGGAAAGTTCCCTGCGATCCACGCGGGAGTTGTGCAGGCGATCATGTTGATCCAAGGGTTCTCAACGAGATCCGTCCCCGAGCCTTTAGTGGACTTCTTGAAGCCGCCCTGGCGTGAGTCCCACAGCGTCACGAGGAGGTCGATCATTTCCCGATCTTGGGGATTGACGAGGTTGCCGAACTCGCTTGATTCGAGGGTCAATGCGCACTGGGTGTGCCACTCTCCATCCAACTCAAAGCACTCATTAGAACTGGCGAATGCAGTTACGAGGGCTGGCCAGGTTACGACTTGGGGGCCGAAGTTAATGCCGGGGACCCTTCGGAGAAGGTCCATGCCGACGGCTACGGTGGTAGACTTAGAGACGATACCGGGGGGAGCTACGATGACGATGTAGAAGTTTGCCGCCCACTTGAAGTAGTTCATATCCAACCAGACTCGGCGGCGCAATGCCCCCGCGACGGTGGAGACTGCCACCCAAAAGTGCATCCTTCGAGGGGCTTCGCTGTAGCTGGCATACTCCATATATGCTTGGATGAAGTCGGGATAGTTGCGGCTCATGCGCAGTCCCCCCATGAAACATCCGACGTCTTGATACCGATGGGTATTGTGAGCGGATCTTCATAGGGGATCGTGATGCGGGTGTAGGGGAGGATGCGGGATTGGTCGAAGCTCTTGGGATATTGACCGGCGAGGGAGTCGTGGACTTGAAGGAGGACCTGGACTTCGGGGAGGTTGTTGTAGATGTTGAGCCAGATTCGGTTGATCGTGATGGCGACAGTGGACTGAGGGATCCACGCTAGGGCTTCGGGGAGTAAGGCTTCAACTCGATCAAAGTAAAAGCGCCGATACCCGAAGCGATTCTCGACGAATCTCTTGGTATGTAGTTGAGCTTCAACTCGTCTGTGCCATCGTTCAATACCAGGATGAATCTGAAACCACCGCTTTTGCATAGCGCTTGCCTGGGCAACCGAGAGACCGCAGTTAATCGCCATGGTTCGGGGAGAGCCGCCGTAGTTAGTTCCGTGGACCCAGGTCTTAGCCATTTGTCGAGAGCAGTTAAGAGCTCGAGCGTTTTCAGCGTGTACATCGACTCCCTCGCGGAGCATCTGCTTGAGTTCTTGGTCGTCGGCTTCCCACACTACGACCTGGAGATCAGCTCTATCGAGGTCCATATCAAAGAACGTGAACCCTGGATCGGGAATGAAGATCTTTCGTATGTTAGGCAAAGCCATGTCATCTGGATCTTTCGCAACGGTTCCTTTCGGGATGTTCTGTAGGTTAGTCCCAGAACCAAATGCGTTTTCCGAGGAAGAAAGACGGTAAGTCTCCGTACCGCATATATTGTAGGAGCAGCGCATTCTTCCATCGACATCCAGCGGAGCTTGAACGAAGGTTCCGAGGAATACTCCGAGACTTCGATATTCGCGGATGGCTTTGATGAGGGGCTTGACGATTGGTTCTTTGAGCATGAGTCGGTCAAGTGCGTCGTCGTCGAGGGTAGGCTTACCAGTCCCTCTCTTGATGATGACAGGTAGTTTAAGGTCATTGTAGAATAACTCCTGCATTTGTTTGGGTGAACGGGGGTTCAGTGGGTGACCTAGGACGGTCTGGAAGAACTCCTCGCGCTTGGTCATTTCTTCCATCAGTTCCATGGTCATGGTGTTGCGGGCGACCTTGTCGATCAGCACGCCCCTAACCATAGCTTGTAAAACTGGCCAAAACATAGCTTGTTGAGCAGCTTCAACTTCCGCTAGACCCATATCCTGGATCATCCTCCGTGTGACGGAGGCAATCTCTTGAGTACGCACACAGTCTTCACAGTTGTACCGCCACAACTCATTTTCAGATTCGTGTTTCATTGGACCCCCCTTGGCCTTCTGTTTTTAGCCTGTAGGCTTACAGGGACCCAGCGACAGTTGAGGTAACTGTAGTTTCCGTTAGTGTCTATTCTGTCTAGTGTCCATTCGTAACGCCAGTCCTCAAACATATCCTGATGGAACACTTCAAAAGACTTCCATTCTTCGCAGTAAGTAATACCCCGCGCACCATACCACGGATACTGAGTACTCTTTGGGTTATCACAGCGGGTCTTCATATTGACCCAAGCCATATAGAAAGGATGGTGCTTGTGGAGTCCTAGTTTGCTAAGTCCGCCACGAACTACTCGCAGAGAACCTGGTTGCCGTGCTGTCATGTTAACCCCCTACCTTCCAAGCTGTTCTATCCGGTTTCCACTGGACATACTGTTCACAATACATGCTGGCCTGGAAGTCTAACTTTTTGGGTAGACCTGCAAAGGCTACATGATGCGATATCATGGTATCTTGGTAGACTCTTGGGATAAAATGCCAGTGTCTATACGTATACTGTGCGTCATACAACAAGTTCTGCCCGACGACCTGGGCGTTAGGGTGTGTAAGAAGGAGGTATAGGCGATATACAATTTCCGCTTCCTCCCATGCTTGCCAATAGCCCTCTTGATTCTCGACACACATAAAAGGGATGGAAATTGCATCGTTCGTTGTCCAAGAGATGCCGGCGCACGCGATGTGGCCAGAGCGAGTTTCAAGGTCGAAGCTCAGCTCAAGGGGCTGCTGGTGGGCGAGATCTAGGAGGTTGTCTAGAGTACGAACCGTGTCTCCAAACGAAGGACGGACAAGAAAGTTCCAGGGCGGCACAGGATAGTCAGCGAATCGGTACTTGGCGGCACGCCTAAGATCATGCACCGCGATGGCTCGCCAGTCCCATTGTCTAAGTATAGCAGCAGGGTGGTAGGTAGGAACGAGTCTGATATTAGAATCACTCGTACGAAGCATGGAACCGCGCCACTTTGTAATGCCCCAAATACCCGTGAGTGCCCAAAGCGGGACATTCCCCAACGTAATGATGAGGCCAGGCTTAACCATCTCGATTTCCTGGAGTAGAAGGTTATATCCACTGACAATGGGACGCTTGACCCATTTGTCTCTAAGCTGTATATGGTCACTGGTTTGGTCCTTCTTGGCCTTGGCGATGAAGTTGGTTATGTCGTTGGCGAAGGGACGCTCGCGGCAGACGTTCGTGACGAAGCACTCGGAACGGGAGATGCCAGCTTCGTGGAGCATACGAGTTAGCTCGTGACCGGAAGCTCCAACAAAAGGTTTACCTTGTCGCTCTTCCTCTGCCCCAGGAGCTTCTCCAATAACCATCACCTGTGCTGGGATTGGGCCTTCAGGCCCTACCTGGATGGTCATATTAAACCCCTTGCCAATGTGTATTTCTACGAATACGTAGTACCTGTGTTTTCTCTAGTCCATAGTCCTTAGCTACAGACCTAGATGGTCTTCTGTCTGTGCGTATGGCCTGGACTTGTTCTTGTGTCAGCTTACTGTTTCCGTTTTGTGTTCCCTTTCTAGATAGGCTGCCCATAAACCCTGCGTGTTCCGCGTTCTCCGCTCTAGTGCCCAATCTCAAATGATCAGGGTTACAACACCAAGCATGACTACACAGATGCATTACAACTTTTTCTTTATCTTCTATAGGTCCGTTTGCTCTTTCGTATACAAGCCTGTGTACATACCATACCTTTCCTTCTGCCCCGAATCTCGGGTGACCTGTAGGACTAACAGCGCTCTTCCAGGGCCAACAATCATTCAATCCTTTTACTTCTACATACTTGTCGAAGTTAAATCTGCTTTGTCTTGGGGGCATAGGTGAGTCTCACAGGAGGGCTTTGACGCGGGTGACTGCGATGCCATAGGCAGAAGGGTCGAGTTCGATGCCGACGGCTTGGCACTTCAGTTGGTGAGCCGCTGGAAAAATGGGACCACTTCCACAGAAAGGATCAAGTACCACATCACCAGCCCGGCAGCTCCGACGAAGCAAGTCCAGATAAAGGTCAACAGGCTTTTGAGCTTGGTGACCCAAGTTCTCGTCGGACTGGTAGGTGATAAGGTCAGGGGCGAGCTTGATAACATGGCGGTCCCCCTTCATCGCGTAGAGGCAGAGCTGGTACTTGCGCTGGGGTCCGTTCTCAGGCCAAGGCGCGCGCATAGCTGTGGGGTTGTGCCAGATGATGGGCGTGCGAAACACATTCCATCCAGCGTTAGACATATAAGACTTAAGGAAAATGAAGTTGTCGATATCGCAAAACACGTAAGCATGAGCCAGGGGCTTAGCAACTCGGAACGCTTCATGACAGAATACCCCCATGATTTTGGACCAGGTTTCGAAGGAGTCATCATAGAAGTGGCTGCCGCCGGCTCGCCCACCGCTATCGCCGTACTGATCAGCATCAATACCGTAGGGTGGGTCAGTGAGGATCACATCAACCGACTCGGCTTCGAAGGTGGGCAGGAGGGTGAGGGAGTCCCCGTGGTGGACCTTGTGGATATCAGCGGTAAAGGTCAAGCCGACGAGTTCAGCTAGGTCCGCGTTTTTCTGCGAGGTTTCCTTGCGCTTGAGGATTTTGAAGGCGTCGTCGGCTGACTTGGCTTTTGCGACATCAGGATCAGCGAGATGTCGGGATACAATGAGCTCTTTCCTTGTATCATCAAACGCCCCTCCGCTATCTCCCTTAAGCTCTCGGGTGATATCCATAACAGTAGGAGGCGGTCGCCCGTCTCGGACAGCCTGTTGATTTCGAAGTTCAAATAGTCTACTAGTCGCGGTGGCTTTCTCTTGCCACGTGAGGTCGAGTCTTCGGACATTTTCTTCTAGCTCCATTTCAAAGGCGTCGATGGGGTCCATTTCGCCTTGGTAGATACAGGGGATCTGGCCTTCCTCGAAGGTTTCAGTGCCGCAACGGACTTTTTGCCCGAAGTTCCATACGTACATCATGGCCTTGATGCGGCGTTCGCCAGCCACGAGGACGATGCTATCCCCTTCCTGGCGGATGACTACAGGCTGGATCAGGCCGTTGGTCGAGATGGAATCAGCGAGCTTTACGATCTCCTCGGTCTTGAACTCCCGCCGCTGGCGGTTATCAGGGACACGAAGGGAGTGGATTTCGACTACGTGAAGGGGCATCTCTTACTCCGGGTCTTTCGGCAGGGGTTGCCAGTGACTAATCCACATCCATAGGGGAAGGGGCCGATCCTGCCAGTCGTACCATGTACTGAATACTCTATAGAAAGGGGTAGTCATTGCCTCTGCATGCGGCTTATGAATACAGCTCACAGCAACCTGTACTAATGTCTTAGATGGGGGGAAGGTTGTTTCATCGTCTTCGTCGATCTTAGTCCACATAACTGTCTCCAAAAAAGAGGGACGGCTCACAACCGTCCCAAGTGGGGGGTTACCCTTAGGCCTTGGCTACGGAATCAACCTGGTCGAAGATGTCGCCTTCGTACGTCCGATGGGAGATCTTGACCTTGATCGTGCGGCCCTGCATGGCGCGGAAGGAGAAGGGCTTTCCCGCTTCGTTCATGCCGAGGGACTCACGATACCGGCGGAGCTTGCCATTCTTACCTGGGGAAGTGTCGATCATGCCCGCCTCGGTCGTGTCCAGCATGATGCCGTCGGTCAGCGTGACCTTGGCGGCACCAATCTGAACGTCGGGGTAAGCCGACAGGTCGATCTCGATGGGCACATCAGCCACGATGCCGGACTTGGTGGGGTCGGTTTTGCCCTGCCAGGTACGCATCTTCACTTCCCCGATAATACCGACGAAGTCCCGGCCGGCTGGCAGGGGCGAACGCTTGGTGGAGGGTTCAGTAATGGTCGCATCCAAAAACACTGAAGGATCAAAGTTGGTCATGATTGAGTTTCCTATGCTTGTTTGCGTAATAACGGTTTTGGTTGTACTTCGCCCAGCAACGCTTGTGAAGATAGTTACCTGTATAGGTAGCCTTCTTTACGTTTACCATCGTAGTGGGATCACTGTATTCTCCACAGAGATAACACTTTCTATGGTTAGCATTACCGGATTTTTCTAGTGCATCAGTTCGTGTATGTAGTAGCTTGTGATACTCCTTTGTTGGGCAAATAACTAAGTTTTCTCGTCTGTTGTCTTGACCATCACCGTTTACGTGATGGACTTCTTCCCCTCTACGTAGTGGGCGTCCTAGCACATGCTCTGCTATTAACAGATGCTCTTGTTTATGACTACCACTACCATTACCTGGACGTAATCTAACAACAGTATACCTACTCACTTAAGTGTCTCCGACGAGCCGCCCCGCGATTTCCACTTGGCGATGATGGCGGAAAAGTCTTGTGGGATGGCGTCAGCGATGGGGAGGTTCCGGGCCTTCAAGTCGGCGGCAGGGTTGGCGGTGGACCAGAGGAACTTGGTGCCTTCTCGGTAGCTCAGGACGACGTCCGAGAACATCGGGGGGATCTTGGGTGCGAGGGCACGACCCAAGGTCGAAACGGTGATCTTGACGCCGCCGAAGACCTGGTCGATCTCCCGCTCAACGTGGGCAGTTAGGACGAAGTGGCACTTGCAGCCATCGGTCAACTGCCGGATGAGCTTCTCGATTTGGTCCTGCGCGATGCCCCAATCCGCTTGGGACTTGACCGGCTTACCCCCTACCACTAGAGACATAGCAATAGGATTGATACCAGTGAGAGAGTCCAGAGCAAGGCATCGGTCGGGTCCCCAAGAATCCACCGGACCAAACTTTTTACCAGTCCTATCGTCGGGAAAATCAGCAAGAGCACGCAGAAGCCCAACAAACTGGTTATGTTTTGCACGGTCAGGGTCCTGCATCTTGTGGAGGCTCTCTTGGGTGAAGGTGTTGATCTTGTTGGCGCTCTCAGCCATGGTAGTGAAGGACATGGCATCGCGCTGGAGGATGTGCCAGTGGACGTTCGGGGGGATGGGCAGCCCCCGATCAGTCCAATACCCGAGGAGGGTTTCGAGGCCTGACTCGGTGAACAGGGCGAAGAGTTCGACACCTGTATCCGCGAGAGTGCCGAGGGAATGGGTCTTGCCGGTGCCGGTTGGGCCTTCGACAAGGACGTTGACGCCTGGGAGGAGGGATGGTTGGGTCATGATGATTCCTTAGAATGGACGGTCGTCGGTTTCTTCTTGGGTTGGTTTATGGCCCCTGGGAAATGTGTCTTTGCCTCTGGAGCCAGAGGGTATACCTTTGAAGTTTGGATCTTTCTTGAACAGGGTGAGGATGCAATCGGGACCAGCCGACAGCACTACGCAAGTGTTGAGCTTGATACGGATGCTTCCATCTTCGTTATTCCAAGCCGCGCCCACCGAACCCTTCTCGTCGGTGGCTTTGTTGAGAAAACGAAGGTCCCACTCAGGGGTTCTACCTCGTACTTGTGCCATTGGTGAATGCCTTTAGGTGAATAGCGAATTCCCTTCGGAGGAGTTCCTCTGGAAGGGCGTTAAGCAATTGATCATCGACTTCGCCAAAGCCTTCCTCGACGAGGATGCTCCCAGGAACGGGATGCCATTCATCCGCGTCCTGGGTGCAGCCACAGAATGCCGACCGCGGCCAGATGAGTCGGTCGTCGGGGAAGGTCAACTGTGCCCACGTTCGCCCACAGGCTGGGCAGACTAGGCAATGGGACCAAGCGACTTTGGTACACTCACAGAAAGAGTGCTCTCGGTCGATGTTCCAGAGACGGGAGTCGAGCATGATTTGCTGGCGGCGGAGCATTAGAGCTTGGTTTCGATCCGGGTGATAGGGTCCCAATGCCGCCGCTCGAAGAACGTCTCCAGCCACGGCTGTTCGTCCTGGCTCGAACACGCTGTCCTGAAGCCACAGCCACCATAGTCCGCACAAGAATGGTCGAGGTTGTACCTCCACTTGTTGTGTTCCCAAGCGTACTTAATGTCCTCGATCCACGTCAGGGTTTGGTCGTACCACCTGTTGATCTGCCATTCAGGGCGGTAGGAGATAGCTTGTTGGGTGTCATATTTTGTCTTGAGTATTGATACTCCTCGCACAATGACTCCATCAGTGCGAACTCCCGCCTCGCGGCATCCCCAAGCATACCCAGTAAACTGAGAGCGAAGATCCCACTGACGTGACCACGAAGCTCCGAGGGAAGTTGCGGTCTTCTCATCGCAGATAAATACTCCCCCTGCGTAATTGAGAATTGCGTCCATTCGGCCAGTGTAAAGAATGGGGTTTCCCGTGACGGGATGCTGGATAGGAAGTGGGTGAGTGAAGTTAAACTCAATTCCGCGCTTGCCGCCGGGGAGAGTGATCGGGGCTTGGTCGTCGTGCGAGAGCGGGTAGTTGGCAAAGTAGTACTCCAGTGCGCCGGCGGTACGGACGAGGGACTTGGCGGAATCGGCGGGACATTCGAAGTCGCCGTAGAACTCCATCAGGGCGGCGAGGCCCAGGGCGACGGCATCTTCAGCAGAGTAGCCTTCCTCATAGAAGGCTCTTCGTGTGCGTTCGACTCCGTGGGCGAAAGCGCCGCCGGCTCGGAGGTGAACCGAGGGGTCCTTTGACTTCCAACAGTCGATGTAGACCTTTCGGAACAGCTCGGGGCACGACTTGAACGTAGCAAGCATTGAGGAGTCGAATACCTCAGGGAAATTGCTCATGTGGGTTCCTCAGGCTTGGTGGGTGAGCGCGAGGAACTTCGCCTTGCGATTGGCGATATCGTCGAGGGCTTGCTGGAAGCGGGTCGTTACCTCCGCCTTCTCGCCGTCGAGTTCTTCCAGAGCGAAACCGATCTGACTGTCGGGAGTGAGTTCAGTGAACTCGACTTCCTCCCACGCAGTGATGCGGTAGTAGCCGTCGATCTCTTTGTCCTCTTCGAATACAGTGGTCCAATCGTATCGGGATGACTTGAATATTGCGACTTTGACTTTCATGACTCTTGCCTCGGTTGTTGGTTGACTTACTCGGTGTCATCAGGTTGGCTGTTCCATTCCTCCCAGTCTACCATCCGCTTATCGTTGAAGAAGTGCGGACCGCAGAGTTGGGTGTCAGGAACCAGGTGTCCCTCGACGATGACGGTCGGGGAACTGCCGCAAACGTGACACTGCCCTTCAAAATTAGGTACAAAGATCATATATAGCTCTTGTTGTTTACTATCAAATTAATAGTGCTTATGCTTACTCCTTTCTCTTTAGCTATACTCGTTTGTGTTACACCACCTGCTTGATACCTCCTTCTAATTTCGGCCGCTTGTTCCTCTGTAAAAGACCGTATCCAGCGATCTTTCTTTATGGAGTCTTTCAAGTTGTCTTGGTAAGTCCCTACAAACAGGTGCTCGGGGTTAACACACTTCTTGTTATCACAGCTATGACATACAAGCATTGCGCGAGGAACTATTCCCTTATGCAGCTCGAAAGATACTCTGTGTGCATAGATGTTGCCCTGTCTGCTGTAGAATGTTCCATAACCAGCAGAGTTTATATTGCTGACCCAGTTCCAGCAACCTGTGGCTGAGTCCACTTTATACTTAGTAGAGAACCTTTCGTGCAATGTCTTCATAGTCCCTCCAGGTCCTTGAGCATATCGTCGGCTGCTCGGGCAGGTGCGCGGCTGGATGCGCGGGGCTTGGCTTTGGATGCCGCCGACGCTTCGGATGCCGACTTACGCGATCCCCGAAGGGCGGCAATTGCCTCCCGCATCTCTTCAATGCTCAGGGTATTGGAAGCGGCTTTCTGCCTCCATACCTCGATTCGGTTCTGGAGTTCAGGACTGGTCATAGTTGGTTCCTCTGAGCATATCTTGGAGAATGTTGATGGCGGCGGCTGAGCCGCGAACCGTCGTGTTCCTTGTGGGGACACGGCAGTATTGGGAGAGATCGAGGGTCTTCGTGTCGAAGAACTCCCGAATGCGTTCGATGAAGAACGCTTGGTACGCGCCCTTGGGTACGCGCTCTTCGAGCGGGGAGTAGAGGTGGAGATCGAGCTGGGCTCGAATGTCCTCGGGCAGCGTCGTGGTCAATTTGACGGGACGCATTATGTCGGGCTTACGCATTCGGGTCTTTCCTCATTTCGGAGTCGATGAAGTCGCGCCATTGCTGGAGGTTCATGCCGTCGCGCTGAGCGAACCACCAGCGGAATCGGTCGGCATCGAAGTAAATCTTTTCCGGCTTGGGGGCATGGATAGGCTTGCGGCCGTTGCGGTGGCAGCTGTCGAGTAGGGCCTCCAGGCAGTCGGTGGAGTAGGAGACTTTGGAGCGTTCGAGAGACTTGGTTCGGTTGCTCATGGCATCTCCTCTTGACGTTCATCGTAAGTGGTTCCATCGGCAAGTACACGATAGCTGTAGAGTACACCATCGGTACCGTTCCAGTGTTTCAATGATGGGCGACCGTCCCTTGGCCCCCAAGCTTCAAGTACCGCGGCCTCGTCCGTATCGCCGCCCCAGGCGCGACCGTCATACAGGACATAGATGCGCTTCATTTCTGCACCTCTGCGGGATGATCAGTTGTGCTGTCGTCCTTCAGGAACTTCTTCGCGCCCTCCGGGTAGAAAAACCCGATGTTGTCGAAGCCACAGTCCCCGCACTCCCACCCGGTATCGAGCGCCCACGATCCGCACTTCTGGCACGGGCCGTCAGGATCGGACGGCGTGAACTTCTCTGCGCTCATGGACCTTCTCCCACGGTTGATGTAGCTCCACACCTGCTGCACTGAGTCGGGCCGATCCCCGGCGTGAACCATGCGTGGTCACAAGATGCGCTGTCAGCGAAGCCTAGCCAATTGGCGATCTCCTTCGCCATGTATCGGTCACTGCTATTGGAATAAAGCTCTTGCAGCAACTCACGCGCTTTTCCTAGTCGCACCACGGACTGCGCCCGTGCGTTCCTCTCATCGGCCAGCCGCGCCTGCTGCGCTAGATCAAAGTCGCGCCGCTCCTCCTGCCCCAGAAGCATCGTGTGTAGCGTGGCGTTCTCTGTTTCCACCTCGACCAGACGCGCCGCGAGGGCGTCGTATGCCGCTAGAAGTTCCAGCCTCTCAGCATCCAGCCGCTCCCATTCCTCACGAGTGAATGGAGACTCGCTCAAGTCCTCCTCCAGTGCCGCGCAGATGTTGGCTAGGCGCTCTGACGGGGAAGTGCTGCAAACAGCGTGCTCACCCATCACCGTGCATCCATCCTCCGGCTCTAGCTCTGCCAGTCGCGCCTTCGCCGTCGCAAGCTCGGCTATCAAAGCCTCACGCTCGACCACTAAATTCTCCGTGTACAGCACAGAGCATTTGGCTAACTCGTCGGCAAAGGTGTCGGTCATGGCCTCTCTATCCTCCGTTTCGGCAACGTCCATTGGTGTTGGGTAGCTCATGACTTCACCTCATCAGCGGGTCGCGGCTGGTAGTCGCGCAGCCAAGCCCTTAACTGAGCAATAGTCGCGTCACGCTTGTCCAGTTCCTCGGCCAGCACCCGGCGAAACTCAATGGCGTTGGCTTCGTCCTCGCGCCATCCATCCTCCTCACGCTTCCACGATGGAATGATGACGTTCTCGTACTCGGCCAGCCGCGCCGCGAGGGCGTCGAAATCGTCCGCAGCCTGCTCGACGGTGTTACCCCATCCATTGTGCTGCTCGCTCCGAATTTCCTCGGCAACCTGTCGCAGCCATTTGCTTGTCGTGTTCATGTAACAGGTGTCTCCTGTTCAGCGGGGCGCAGGAAGGCGTCGATGCGGTCAATAACACTCTGCCCTCCAACAATATAACGCCACGCCTGCTTTGATTCCCGCAGCAACCGCTCGGCCTCTGTAAGACGCGCCTCTGCGTCAGACAGCCGTTCCTCATATCGCTCGCAGTTTTTCACAGCACGACGAAACTCCCATTCCCATCGTTCTGACTGCGCTGCGAGGGCGTCGTAGTCGGCGGCTGGATACACGGCTACGCACCCAGCTTCGGCGCACCACTCTACCGGGTCGTGAAGATGCGTCTCTCTAACGTGCTGCTTGCTCACGGCTTGAACTCCTCGGCGGCATCTTGGGCACGGAGTTCCCGCTTGGCTTCCCAAGCGTCTTCCGCCCCGTCATCCGGCTCGGGGGCTTCCCACTCAACACAATCCCCCTTGCATCCTTCCTCGGGGCAGGTGTATTCGATAGTCTTTCGAACTACCTTCGATCCCCAAGCCTCCGAAACATCCCTGTATTCGGTTTCAACTGGATCGTCCCCTTCCCACCCACAGCGAAGACACATCCACTCGGGGCGGTCAACTTGGTTGAAGGGAGCGTTCGGGTCGTCGAGGCCTTGGATGTGGCGGTCGAGCAAGTTGGCGGTGCGGCGGTCCATACTTGAGTCTCCTTCAGGGGTGAGTGTTCCCTGTACGTCTACCATTATACGGGAATGCACGTATAAATCAACACAGTTTTGCCGCCGAATCCCCAAGTAAAAAAGGGGAAGGTTTGACCCTTCCCCCTTCCGCCCTCCGTCGGAGACTCACTTCCCCGGAGGACTTGGTACCCCAGGTTGTACCTTAGGCCAATGCACCCAAGAGCGCATCGGTGTCCACCTTGCTGCCCTTCGACAGCTTCTCGGACTCCAGGCGCTCGACGATCGGCTTGACCTTCGCCGAGTTGCGCAGGGCCAATTTCTCCGCCTGGCTCTTGCCGGTAAGAAAGTCCTTGACCTGCTCCTGCGAGCGGCCCGAGAACTCCATGAGGGCGCGAAGCAGGACCGACGTGCCAGCCATGCCGCCACCTTCACGCTTCTGGCTCCATTCGCCCTTCTGGATGCGACCATCCAGGTCGTCCACGGCCAGCACCATGTCGTCGATATCTTCGACGCCGGCTGTTTCGTCGCCGTACTTCTGCTCAGCACCATGCCCTGCGAACTTCAGGAGCAACTCCGGCGGCAGCACAAACGTGCGAGTCTGACCGTTCCGAAAGTCGATGCGGACGGCAACGGTATCGCCTTCGATAA
>CAUYUB010000544.1:0-1253 GCA_963575685.1 Gammaproteobacteria bacterium
GCGAACTCAACAATCTGGTCCAACGTCTGCTTATTCTGGGATCAGGACCGGAAGTAGAATTGGAGGAATTAGAACGGGCGTTGGGTACCTCTACGCGACGCACCGCCCCCCCTGAGCCCGGTGAATCGAGTTGGCTCGACCTACCCCTTCGGGATGCGCGGGATCTGTTTGAAAAGGCCTATCTGGAGCATCATCTCCATTTGTCGGGGGGCAGTGTGGCGCGCTTGGCCAAACAGACAGGAATGGAGCGTACCCATCTTTACCGCAAGTTGCGTGCGCTCGGTATCGAAGTGCGGCAGAAAGGGTGAAGTAAAGCATCCATGGATGCCGCTACCGTATTAGCCACGCCTTGCATCGCTCCGGGAAACCCCTTAACCTTGGCCACTACCTTGTGGAGTATCGGCAATGCCTGATGTCAACTTGGATCTTGCTCGTTTCAACATGGTGAACCAGCAGATACGCCCTTGGGAGGTCCTCGACCCCCAGGTGGTAGAGGTGCTGGAGAAGGTTCCCCGGGAACGTTTCGTACCATCCGGCTACCGTAATCTGGCCTTTTCCGCCATCGAGATACCTATCGGTCATGGCGAGCGGACGATGTTTCCCGCCGTAGAGGGGCGTATGCTCCAATCCTTGGCGATAGGGGCTTCGGACATGGTCTTGGAGGTTGGTACCGGTACTGGTTTTATTACCGCGCTCTTGGCGCGTCTTGCCAAGCATGTCTATAGCGTGGAAATTCACCCTGACCTTCTGGAAGGCGCCCGCGGATGTCTGGCGTCCCTTGGAATCAGCAACGTAACGCTGGAGCAAGGTGACGCAGCCGCCGGTTGGGATCGTCATGGCCCTTACGATGTTATCGTCCTTACCGGGTCCGTGCCCGAAATCCCTGCGGCCTTTCTGTCCAACTTGCGGCAAGGGGGGCGGTTATTCGCCGTGGTTGGCGAGCCGCCGGTAATGGAGGCGCGTCTCGTCACTCGGGTCAGCGAAGATGCCTATGCGCGGGAAGACCTCTTTGAAACTGTCCTACCCCCCCTGGTGAACGCCATCCCATCCCAACGTTTCCTGTTCTGAGGCGTGCCCTATGCGCCACCTCACGCCGTCCCAGCTTAAGGAATACCTGGACAAGGCCGAGGTATCCCCCCTCTTGCTGGATGTGCGTGAGCGTTGGGAATACCAGGTTTGTCATCTTGAGGGGGCGCAACTCCTTGCTATGCGCCAAATTCCAACTACCTACCAACACCTGGACCGTCACCGCG
>CAUYUB010000545.1:0-1252 GCA_963575685.1 Gammaproteobacteria bacterium
TGCGGGTAACCAAAAGGTCGCGCGCCCTGAGCACTGCCAAATGCTGCGAGGTAGCGCTTTGAGACAATCCTATCCGTTCGGCAATCTCCTGAACACTAATGGCATTTTTGCCGATCAAGGCGAGGATTTCGAGTCGAACGGGATGACAGATGGCTTTGAGACTTTGGCAGGTATATTCGACCTCATCATTCTCAAAGACGGGGCTGTCGCTGTAGGGAGGCACAAGCATGGTTATCTCCTTGGTGTTGATCAGATAAATCAGCTAGGGTAGCTGACCAGTCAACCCTAGCATTGGGCCTGTGGTGCGAGTATTCGGTGAGACACCCCGGCAAGTCAGGGTTTTTACTTAGTGCCCGACCGAAAACCTAAGCTATCCGTTCTGCCAAATGATGGTGCAACTTCTGGCAGTTCTAAAGTGTCGCACCCGATCTCCCGTGGCGCCCCCCCCAGACCAAACGTTCCTGGTTACCCGGGGGCTGGCCGGAAGCTCCCCACCCCCCACCGTGCTACTACCCCCGCCCCTCCCCCCCCCGCCACTACGCGGGGGGGGGGTGTCCGGGCCGGATACCTGAAAACTGTCCATAGGACGGTGCAGCCCCGTGCCGATCGCCTTGAGCCAAGCCTCCTTACGCGTCCAATAGGTCAGGAAGCCCGCTTCCAGGGTTTTCCCTTCACCGGCGGCATAGGCCTCAAGGGCCTGCGCCTCCTCCTTCGTCCAGTATCGTTGAGCCACCGATAGGGCGTAGGGGGTGGGTCGTACCTGTTCGATATCGATACCCACCTCCCGCCCCAGGGTCAAGGCATAGACGGCAAGCCCGCCCGAGTGGGTCAGATTGAAGCGTAGTTCCGCCGCCTCCCCCAGGCTCGGTTTGCCATGAGGGCCAGTAGTCAGTGCGACGGCTTCGGGAGGGAGTCCCAGATAGCGTCCCAACAGCAGATGCAGGGTGGCCTGGGTCACGACCGACCGCTCGCGTAGGAGGGGCAGACGCAGGCGACTGCTCCGTGCCCGTTCACGTTCATTCAACAGGACTTTCAGCGATTCCACCCGCTCCGCGGACAGATCGAGGGAAACGCACCAGAGATGAACGCTACCCTCGGACAACAAGGGATGAACAACGGGACGCTGCCAACTACATGGCATCTTCGGGGCAACGAAACTGTGTGACAAAGCGATGTTTAGACGTAGAATTTCAGAAAAATAGGAGAACAGGTGTCAAAACAGGTATCAACCGGCACCAGTGAGGGATGTAAC
>CAUYUB010000546.1:0-1252 GCA_963575685.1 Gammaproteobacteria bacterium
CTTGGCCATGTTCGACAGCGCAGTGCGAGCATTCATGAACCCGTTTGCCGACAACTCTTCGGACCCGTACTGACTAACAAAATCCTCTATCGCGCTAATGTCGCCCTTGCTAAGAGGAACTGATTCGGCAGTTGTGACAACCTTTCCGTTGGCGTCGATCTTGATGCCGTATTTGTCCAGCACGCTGGGCACTACGGCATTTAGGCTTGAGACTTTATCCCCCGACTGCCTGATAGCCTCGTAACCCTTGCCCGTTTCCGACAGGTCGCGCAACTTCGCGTCAACCGTGCCTTTGACCTTTTCGAACACGGCCTGCCGATTGGTTCCCGCCGCTTGCTCGGACGAGAACGCATCAGGATTCTTGATGATAGTCCTGACGGTCTCGGGATTGAGTCCGTATGTCTGAGCGGCGACAAACTCCCCAGTCTTGCCAGCAGCTTTGCCTGTAGCGCGCGCGCCTTTTGCCGCAAGCCGACCGCCGGATCCCAAGGCCTTCCCCGCCAACGGCATTCCTACTGTAATCGCCGGAATTTCCGATCCTTCGGCAGTCGTCTTTCCAAGCTCGGTCCACCGCTGCTCAGGCGTCCCCGCCTTCCCCATCCCGAACTTGCTCGACAACTCCTCAAACTCCGCATCTGCCTGCGGGTTGTCGAATCGCGGGTTTGGATAGGTGGTGCCGCCTGGCGTCTTTGCGTCGCCCTCGGGAAGAATGCGGTTGATCGCACCGGCAGCGAAGCGGCCGACGCTCTTAGCCGTTTCGATAGGATGCACGAGCGTGTTATATACGGGAGAGATTACGCCCCTGCCCGCGTTCGTCAGGTTTGCGCCGATGTTCCGCAGATTGTCGGGCGGTCGCGTCTCGGTGCCGTAATCGATGGGTTCGCGGCGGGCGAGGGCGTCTTGTACGGGCTGGTCAAAGGCGGGCGAGACCGGGGCAGCACCGCGAGTCTGCGCGAAAACCTGCTCAAGCTCCTGTTCGCTCGGCGGTGAATCGCCAGTCAGCTTCAGCGTCTTCCCCGTTGCTGGATCGGTGACTTTGTAGGTCGGCATCACTGCACCTCTACGACGAAGCGTCCGATCTTTTGCGGGGCAACCGCTGCTGCCGCTGGCACCGTGGCTGGCGACCTGTCAACCGGCAATTTATCCTTGTAAGCCCCCATCTGCGTCGAAAGCGAGCGGCGCTTGGTCTGAATAAACGGAATGACAACCTCCCGCACGCTTCGAGCAGCGCGTTTTTGATGTGGTAAAGGGG
>CAUYUB010000547.1:0-1250 GCA_963575685.1 Gammaproteobacteria bacterium
TGGCCACATCAACATCAATGGCGGGTTCAAGAACAAAAAGAGTGAGAAGTAACGGGTACTCATAATATGGGAGGAGTTCCGTATGGATCTAACCCATGTGACCGTCGCACTTATGGGTTCCGAAACGGTTGCGCAAGTGATTTTTGGCCCAAATGACTGTGAGCCGATTTTGGGTGTGGCGGCACTGGAAAATACGGGCATTGGGGTTGATCCGGTAACACGTTCCTTGAAAAAGATGTCGGCAAAGCCGTTGAAATAGCTTGCGATGAGCGACGATTGCGACAGCCCGTGGAAGGAGATTCTGGAGTATTTCTTTCCACAGTTTATGGCCTTCTTTTTTCCTGTGGTCTACGCTGATATTAATTGGTCAATGGGTTTCGTGACTTTGGATAAGGAACTCCAGCAAATAGTGCGCGATGCCACTACGGGAGTTGTACCGCTTCATCGACTGGATATTGGCACTGCCAACGGAATTGGGGCGGTCCTTTACCGAAGAGTTGACCCAATACGAGGAGAAACAGCGTATGCGTTATGTAACCAGTGCTGAGCGTTTCGGTTTCGAGCGGGGAGTACAGCAGGGAATGCAGCAAGGAATGCAGCAAGGCGAGCGTACCCTTCTCCGGCACATTCTGGTGCATCGTTTTGGGCCATTGCCGATGTGGGTGCTGGAGTGGCTGGAGGGGGCTGAGCCCGCCGAGTTGGAGGTCTGGGCCAAGGCAATTTTTGAGGCGACCAATTTAGAGTCCCTCCTTGGCCCTACCTCGGGATTGACGAAACAATAACCGGAAATGATAACGATTTTTTAATTCCGTCAACCCGTTGGAGAGTTATTTAGCCGTGAGTGATACCGCTGCCTTGTTGCGTCGCCCGCCTTTGGACCTACCGCTGTTGTCGGGGTTGCTGGGTCTGCTGCTGCTTGGCCTAATTATGGTGGGTTCCGCCTCGATTACCATCGCGGCCGATCACAACGGTAACCCTTTCCATTTTTTGGTCCGACAGGGAATCTATGTGGGACTGGGATTGGTCCTGGGGTGGCAGGTCCTGCGTCTGCCGTTGCGTTTTTGGGAGCGACTTGGGCCTTATCTGCTGTTGTTTAGCATGGGGTTGTTGGTGATTGTGCTGGTGCCGGGAATCGGGCGTAACGTCAACGGCAGTTCGCGATGGATAGGCGTTGGACCGCTGACTCTCCAGCCCTCGGAGTTGGCGAAACTGTTTTCCATCATCTATTTGGCCGGATATGTGGTACGGCG
>CAUYUB010000548.1:0-1246 GCA_963575685.1 Gammaproteobacteria bacterium
GTCCCGTGCAGCGGGCGGCGTAGCCAGGTGACCGACTGCTCATCTTCCCGGTAGGTCAGAGCAACCCGGCAATCAATTCTCTGTAGACTCCGTCGGTAGCAATCTCCTCAAAGGTCGTCACGCCAAAAGAGTCCTCTGCCGAGGTTCGCAGGTCATTGGGTACAAAGACCAGCAGCGGTGGGCGCAATTCATCGTTGGACAAGGGATTGCGCAGTTCCACCAGCTTGGCGCCCGTCACTGCGAAATCGGGGGCCTGATCCCGTAGTGCCGCATCCGCGAGGATCACCACCGTCACCAAGGGTACCTGGCTACGCAATCCACCACAGAGCCGCACCATCAACTCTCGGTCCAGATCCGTGACCTTCATACAATGCCCAGCGGTCCGACTCGTTAGGATCCGCATCAAGCGGGGTAGCAATACTTCCTCCAGGGCTGCGTTCAACTCATGGTTTTCCAATTCACGTAGACCTTGCGTCATACCTCCGTCTCCTCCGTTGTTGCACCGATGGTGTACCGTGGCACGACCGTTTGGGTGATATAGGCATCCGACAGGTCGCGATAGAAACCGATCTCCCGTAGTCGCGCCGTAAACGCCTGGACATTGGCACGCAAGGCTTTGCGTTCATCAATGGAGAGTGCGCCAAAGCCATCTCCCGGCGGCAACCGATCGATATAGAGCCCATAGCGCTCACGCAGAAAGGTCAACAAGTCGTCGATGCGCATTTCTGCCGTGTGGTAGCCCCTCTCACCTACCTTTAATCCCGCGATTTGGAGCAACACCTCCAGTAATCGACTCTCCAGTACGAAACGGCGTGGTGCATTTTTGGCCCGTGATTGAGCCAGCAATGCACCCGGACGGTTTTTCTGCATCAGCGAATCCAGCGCATTGATGATGTACCTGCGATGATAGGCTCCACGTTGCGCCACCAGCACTTCAATGTAGGTCTCGAAATCGGAGAGCCCCATTTTCAGCAGGGCCTCGGTTTCCTCATCCAAGTGCCCCTCATCGTCTGCCAATGAATTCCGTAGGTCTTGCAATCGACCATTGAAATATTTTTCCCGCTCCTCGGCATGAGGCTTCCCCTGTAATGCAAAGATCTCAGCCAGGGTTAGATGTTTGGTCGATCCCCGGATGATCTTGCCCCGCGAGACCAGAAATTCCCCAAACTCGTCCAGCTTGCGCGCGGTGTAATAGGCACGCACAAAGCCAGGAATGCGTCGGTAATGCGTTTCCGCGCTACGTTGG
>CAUYUB010000549.1:0-1242 GCA_963575685.1 Gammaproteobacteria bacterium
CCAGGCGATTCCCTCGAAGAACGGATAGACCAATCCGACCAATAAGGCCGTAGCGGCGAGTTGGGGATAAAACCGGGCGCGCTCGGCAATTCCGCCGGAGACAATCGCCGGGACCGCTGCCGCAAACGTAAGTAGGAAGAAAAACTTAACCAGATCATAGCCGTTCTTGGCAGCCAGGACGGACGCGCTCTGGAAAAAATCTACGCCATAGGCGAGACTGTAGCCCAGCAGGAAATAGACTACTGTGGATACGCAGAAGTCGGCGAGAATCTTCACCAGGGCATTGACCTGGTTTTTGAACCGCACCGTACCCAGCTCCAGGAATGCAAAGCCAGCGTGCATGGCGAGCACCATCACCGCCCCTAGCAGGACGAACAGTACATCGCTGGAATTTCTAAGATTTTCCATTGGTCTCCTCTTGGGATGCGCTTTGATTAAGTAAAGATTTGGTCCCGGAAGCGAAATTCGAGCCAGCCCCAACGGTCTCCCGATGTATGCCCCAAAGAAGCGCATTGCCAATCACCTACCTACTAGACCTTCAGGTTTCTTGAGACCCTATCGCAATAAAATTGCACCGTAATAGTGCGCATTGCTTACTTGCGCACTGCGGTAGTGCGTCGTAGTAAAAATCGGAAAGCGGAAGAATAAAGTCAATATCAAGATGGTCCGTTTGCCGGATAATGCCAACCACGGCAACATATAGACCCTACTCATTGCTACGATAGACCCTCTGCCCTTGAGCTTTCTCCCCGCCCTCCTGGTAGCCTTCAACCTGCTCGCCCCCCCCCAATATCACCTTCGCGGCGAGTTGGTTCGACACGGTTGGAATATTCGATTCCGCCTCCGCTACGGAACCGTCCTTATGGCCGCCGAAACGAATAGCCCGCCCGATCGACACTATCACCATCGACCGCTATGTGTTGGAGAGCAAAGCTTGGGTTAGCCAAACTGGTTCCGACTACGACTATGTCTACAAAGCCGAAGTCGCGAACCGGGACGGCAACCACTATCGAGGAGTGACCGCCACCCTCATTCCTCCCTTTCCGCCGGATCTGCGCGTCATCCGTGGGACCTTGTCTTTCGGTAGCGTTGGCCCCGCCGACGGACCGGATGCGCAGGTGGTAAGCAGCGGCACCTTCTCCTTCCGCTACGGACAATCTACGGAGATTGACCCCTCCACCCTGCACTGGCAGATAACTGGAGAGTTGGTACCACGCCCTGTAACCAGACACGGTATGCTTA
>CAUYUB010000550.1:0-1241 GCA_963575685.1 Gammaproteobacteria bacterium
GTCTTGGGGCCATTGATCAAACATCCGCCCCTGTAGCAACCTTGCCAGGAAGTGGGTTGGGAATCAATTCATTAGGCATTATTCGGACCCCCCATCATCAAGGGGGGATCCGAGTTCGGCTTTTTGAATTCCCAGTTCAGCGCAGTCAATTGGCGAGTGTAGTGACCACAATATGTATCAAGAGAAATTACAGAAATTTAAAAATGTTGAAAATTTGGCGGGCAAGTCTTGGGAACATGCCGTTGCGATAGATGTCTTAGCAGCAACAGACATTAAAGACTGCTCAATAGAATGTTTTCATTATCAACAAATGATGGAGTTATTTTTTAAGCACCTGCTGGAGACTAGAAGTCAATTTGGTTCGTATAGTAAGAGTCATAAACTACAAAAATTACTAGAAGAAGTTATTGCGAACACAAAATTCATTGTGATCGCCAATTTATAATCTTTCAACAGATCGTCATTCTGCGTAACCAAGTGCCGGCGGTATGCCTTGACTCCAATCAAACTGCGCCGCGCAATGACCTGGATCTGCCAACTGGTAGGAGAGGCAGTGCGTATTTTTTTCATAACGACACAATCATTTCCTCCTCGTTCTTTCAGGGTTGAGCACCAATTCCGGGCGTTTTCCTCGCGTGGAGTGGATGTGGGGAGCGGTGCCGGGCTACCGGCTTTGCCCCTTGCCTTGGCGCGACCCGAGTTACAGGTAACCGCTCTGGATAGTAATCAAAAAAAGGTGCGTTTTATCACCCAGGCAGCATTGGAGCTAGGTATCCCGAATCTAACGGCAGTCCATCGCCGTGTGGAAGACCATTCACCGACAGTGCGCTATGACGCAGTGATTGCCAGGGCCTTTGCGAGTCTTTCCGATTTCATTATCGCTACCGCACATCTCCTGGCACCTGGAGGGGTGTGGCTGGCAATGAAGGGGATACGCCCCACTGCTGAACTGGACGCGCTACCTTCGGGATGCACGCTACGCGAGGTGATTCCTTTGCACGTACCCGATTTGGCGGCTGAGCGCCATTTAGTGGTGCTGGTGTCTGATTAACAGGATGGATAAACGATGAGTTTGACCTCATACAGCCATGATTTCTACGCTTGGGCCAATGAGCAGGCCGCGTTGTTACGGGCGGGAAACTTATTTTCCGGAAATCCGTCCTTATAGCTTTTCGCAGAGGATGGATACCGACTTCTTTCCATAAAGAATTCGCCTCTTACTCCCACGCTTGAGCGGCGGG
>CAUYUB010000551.1:0-1238 GCA_963575685.1 Gammaproteobacteria bacterium
CGTCGGGAGACATCAGCGAACGGCCAGCGGCCTTGAACACGCGGGCCGTGGTCGTCGAGCCCGCAATGCGAGCGCCGTAGACGATGGCGGTTTGAGCGCCAGACGTAGGCGTACCCGTTACCGTGATCGTATGCCCGCCTGTGTTGACGTTGGCGATGGGGAAATCGACTCCGGCGACGTTGATGCTGCGCCAGTTGGTATAGCTTCCGTGGATCGTCGTATCATCGGCAAGCTGGGCTAATAGGTTGTCCCATGCCGCCCCGGCCCCCGTGAGGACCGATGCGGCGACCGTTACGCTATGGTCAGTGACAAAGGCCCCGGCTCCGCCCGGGGTGGTGAGATTCCACGATTCGACCTTTATAGCCCGAATGTCGTCGGCCCCGGAGAAGAGGAGGGGATAATTGGCCGCGCTGATGTCGTGGTCCGAATCCCAAAGGGCGATGGCGGGGAAATCCCACGCGGTTGATTTTTTCGCCGGGTGGAAGAGGAAAGATCCGAGAGCATTGTCTCGAGAGCGTTTCCGCCCCACAACCCACGCCGTTCCCATCCAAATAAAGCTGACGCTCTCCCCCGAGGCAGCATATTCGATGGCCCCAGCGGCGTAGGTTATTTTGGCGTATTTCCCCGTGGCTCCGTAAACAGCGACCTTGGCCTCATAGCCAATGATCTGTGCCCCGGCCTGGATGTCGAGGGCTACATGACCGCCAGCGCTGGCCGTGTCAACGAGGATAGTCGTCACCGATCTTTTGAGCTGCGGAATCGCGGAGGGAACGGCGGTGGTTACGGTCAACAGTTCTTCCGTCCCCATCCATTTCGGACCCGCAACGGTTGTTCCGATAATCGGGCGCTCCGTGTCGGATGTTATGCCGAGCTCGCGGGAGGCGATTGACCCGATGTTAGCCCCCAGACCGGTCGATTGGAGCATTCGCGCAATGATAGTTGCCATCTAGGGGCCTCCGGTTAGATTTTTTCGAACTTGGCGAACGCGTTGACAATTCCGCTCGCCGCCGCGCAGAACGCGGTAAAATAGATATCCTCTTTTTCGAGGAGGACGAGGGGGGTGTGATTGTCGGATAGGTTCAGGTCGGTCACGGAACCGGCCCCGAACTCGGTTTTCAGTTCCGAGAAAGGCCCCTGGGGGACGGCGGGCTTCCCGTGCTTGAGTATCAGCGTCCCGGCCTGAGCGCGACCGCTCACGACGAGATCGACGAGGCGGTAGGAGGGGGAGAGGTGAGTAA
>CAUYUB010000552.1:0-1237 GCA_963575685.1 Gammaproteobacteria bacterium
TTACTTGGTCGAGTTGCTGGATGGCGGTGTTGATTTGCCCGGCCCCAGAATTCTGTTCGCGGGAGGCGACACTGATCTCGGCAACCAGGCCGGCAGTGCGTTGGATATCGGGAACGAGCTTGGCCAACATCTGCCCGGCTACTTCGGAAGCGCCGACGGTCTGGGTGGAAAGCAGGCTGATTTCGGCGGCAGCGGTCTGGCTTCGTTCCGCGAGTTTGCGTACCTCACTCGCGACTACCGCAAAACCTTTACCATGTTCGCCGGCGCGCGCCGCCTCAATTGCGGCATTGAGGGCGAGCAAATCGGTCTGGCGGGCAATTTCCTGGACGATGGTGATCTTCTGGGCGATAGTCTTCATCGCCGCTACCGCCTTGTTTACGGCCTCACCACTGGTGGCGGCATCAACACCGGACTGGCGGGCTATCTTCTCGGTCTCGCCGGCATTGTCGGCATTCTGACGAATATTGGCCGCCATTTCTTCCATCGACGATGAGGCCTCTTCCGACGATGCCGCCTGTTCGGAGACTCCCTGGGATAGGGTTTCGGCACTGGCGCTCAACTGCTCGCTGCCGGCGGCGACATTGGCAGCCGCGACCGAGACATCGGTTACCACCTCACGCAGGCGCTCGACCATGGTTTCGAGGGCGATACCCAATACGTCCTGGTCGGACAGCCGTTTGGGTTGAACGCTCAGATCTCCCTGCGAAATCTTCTCGGCAATCCCGGCCGTCGTACGCAGATTGGCGATCATGCCCTCCAGGGCAACGCCCAGCACGTCTTGATCGGACAACCGTTTGGCCTGAATGCTAAGGTTCCCTCGCGAGATCTGTTCGGCAATTCCGGCAGTGGTGCGCAAATTGGCAATCATGCCCTCTAGGGCAATGCCCAGCACGTCTTGATCGGACAACCGTTTGGCCTGAACGCCCAGGTTCCCACGCGAGATCTGTTCCGCAATTCCGGCAGTCGTCCGTAGATTGGTGATCATGCCCTCTAAGGCAATCCCCAATACATCCTTTTCGGATAAACGCTTGGCTTGGACACTGAGATTTCCCCGCGAGATCTCTTCAGCAACCGCAGCCGTGGTACGGAGATTGGCAATCATGCCTTCCAAGGCAATTCCCAGGACATCTTTTTCGGATAAGCGTTTCGCCTGGACGGTGAGGTTACCCCGCGAGACTTCTTCCGCAACCGTAGCCGTGGCGCGCAGGTTGGCGATCATACCCTCCATCGCCATTCC
>CAUYUB010000553.1:0-1236 GCA_963575685.1 Gammaproteobacteria bacterium
CCCCCGCACTTAGCCGACGAAGTGTGCTGCAAAAATTTTGTAACATAGCGGGAGTGATGGCACTGCTCCCGGTGGTTTCCTCCATCGTTGCACCTACCCCGGCCTGCGCTGCGTCCACCAACCCCACCTGACGAAAAGATGACTGGGCTCACAATAGGGTGAAACCTCGGGTTTCCTTCGTAATCCCATCGCGTAACGAAAATCCATCCGTAGTTGCGGCTACGCTTGAGGGTCTCCTCGCGACCAGCCAAGGATTTTGGCGGGAGATCATCGTAATTGATGACGGAAGCGACATACACCCGGTGAGTTTTTCGCATCCCGAGGTGATTGTCCTGCGCAACCCGGAACCGGTCGGTGCCAGTCGCGCTCGACGCCAGGGTTGCCAAGTCAGCAGCGGTGAGGTTCTGGTTATCCTTGATGCGCATATGAGCTTTGGAGCTAGCTGGCTGGAGCCGTTGCTCGTTGCGACTGAAACCAACTCTCTGGTTTGCTCGCCATGGATGGATTACACCCGAACCAAGACATATTGCTTGGGGGCCGATTTTAGCTGGTGTGCCGAACGGAATTACGCAAAACGGCGTAATCCAGGTATTGGTTATCGAGTGCGCGACAGACGGCCTAACGATGCTCTAATTGAAATTCCGATGGTGATTGGCGCCTGCTACGCACTGCGCCGTACTGTCTACCATAAATTGGGAAGTTACAATCCCAATTTCGAGATTTACGGTTGTGAAGAGCAGGATCTCAGTATCCGTGCCTGGATGGCCGGTTTTGGTGTTAAGTTGGTTACTGGCGCGATGGTGGGGTATTTGGATCGAGGGAGTGGCGGCACACCCTATGGGGTCAGCCGTCTCTTCAACGGTAAAAAGATATCGTGTTCCAGTGAATAGAAAACACGACTGTTACCACAAGGCTCATGCTCACAATAGATATTCATTAACCATCAAAAATCTGCTAATGCTGAACCGCCCCGCCCGAATAGCTTGTTTAATTCCACCCCACTATGATTTCCTATGTGCCACCATTATCGATGGGCTTCAACAACTTGACTGCCATCTATATTGCAGCGCAAAGGCGAGTAATACCACGGAACGGGAATATGTTTTACCTTGCCAAATGCTTGCCTGCTGCCAGACTAGCGACCTAGTTCTCCTCTTCTCGAATACGGACTATCTAATTCGACGTTCCTTTGTCGAAGAAAATAATCTAATCAAGAAGACCATCTATATCGAGGGT
>CAUYUB010000554.1:0-19477 GCA_963575685.1 Gammaproteobacteria bacterium
ACAGATTATCCGGCGTTTTTCAACACGGTTCTTTTAAGTTGTCCAAAGTCCAATCCATCGGCGTGGTCTTGTTGGATTTCCTCTCGTTTCTTGAGACCGCCATGAATACTACGACAATCATTTTGGCCGACGATCACCGACTCTTTCGGGAAGGCTTGCATCAAGTATGCACTGTCGTTGGAAAATTCAATGTCGTCGGTCAGGCCGCCAGCGGTGAGGAAGCGGTGAGAATGGCGCGGGAGCTGAAACCGGAGATAATCCTCATGGATGTCCAAATGCCTGGAATGGGAGGGATTCCCGCCACCGCCGCGATTACCGCCGAAAACTCTCGGATTGGTGTCATCATTCTGACTATGTATCGCCAGGATAGCTATCTCTTTGAAGCGATTAAGGCGGGTGCCAGGGGTTATCTGCTCAAGGACTGCTCCGGCGACGAGGCGATTGCCGCGATTCGGGAGGTGGCGCGGAGGGGCGTCATCATGCCGCCGGAAATGGCGGCCATGGTTTTCGAGGAGTTTCGTCGCGTCGCCGGGGAAGGTAACCATCCGCCGGAGGAACGATTAACCACGGCCGAGATGGATGTGCTGGTCCGGGGGGCGCGGGGCGAGGAAAACCAGCGGATCGCCGAGGCGCTGAATATTACCGTCAAGACCGTCGCCAATCGGCTCTACACCATCTATTGCAAACTACACGTCAAGAACCGCACTCAGGCCGCCCTTGCCGCGCTACGCAAGGGCTGGGCCGAGTTATAACGGAATCATGTCGAACATCCTACCTCCCCGGCGGATCGTGACGGTCGGTTTGCTGGTGCTCGTAACCGTCTTGGTGGTATGGAAATACGCTCCCGTGCGTCCTCCCGTCGCGACGTTGTTCGGCGAACATTGGTATTGGCGCTGGAATCCGGCGGAGTCGTGGCGGCCCTATACGATTGAAAAACCGATGGAACGGAGCGAGCACGAGGAGCTTTGGCTGGAGACAACACTCCCGAGCGACATCCAACCAAACCACGTGCTCTTCGTCCCGGCCTATTCCGCCTATCAATCCTTTGAAGTAGCCCTGGATAATCATGTGGTGTATCGCAGCAGTCCCTTTTCCTCCGGCTTGGGCGCGCGTCATCTCTATCACCTGTGGCATTTGATTGATTTACCCTACGGGGTTGCCGGTAAGCGCATCGTTTTTCATTTCTTCTCTTCCCATCCCTATTTTATTGGCCTGATCAATCCGCCATGGTTGGGCGATGCCCCTGATTTACTCCGCCACTTTGTTTTGTCTAAACTCCCACTGACCATTCTGGCCTCGCTCTTTCTACTCATCGGCACTGCCTCGTTGAGTGCGATTCATTTCTTTACGGACGCCTCCCGCGCCCAACTCTCCGCCTTTGCCATGACCGCCCTGGGTGCTGGGTGTTATTTATTGTCCGAATCGGATCTGTACCAGTGGATTGTCACGACGCCATTCTTGGCCTCGTACCTTCATTATCTGTCGTTCTTTCTGTTCATCATCGGTCTTGGGCGTTATTTCGCACCGATGACCGATGGATTCAACCGTTTCACCGTCACCTGGATCGTCCGCTTGTTTTCCATTTATCCCCTAGTTGCCTCGTTATTCGATCTGGCCGGCTTGGTCAGTTGGGATACTTCCTTTGACCGGGCGCTGTGGCTGGTCATGCTAGTGGCCTGTTGGTTCAGCCTGATTGTTTTTTCGTCGCGCTTCCACGAGACGGTATCGAGCGATTACGCCCTCATCCGAGCGGCATTCGTTCCCATGTTCGCTGCTGGATTGTTCGACGCGGCCGTTGGCCTGCGCCTGATTCCTTCCGGCCCGTTACTTTATCCGTGGGGACTACTCGTCGTGATGGCCATGCTTTTCTACCGCATCCTCGCGAGGGATTGGGAGGAGAGAATCAGTGCGCGGTTATTACTGGAGAAGGCGCGCCATGCCGAGGAGACCGCTATTGCCGAAGAACGCCGCCGCATCGCCCGTGATATTCATGACGGTTTGGCGCAGGATTTAGCCATGATGAATATGCGCGCCAGCATCTGGAATCATCTGGTGCGTTCCGACCCGGAAAAAATGACCGAGGAAATCGCGCTATTCGGAAATCTATTGCGTAAAAACATCGGCGAGGTACGGCGGGCGATTTTTGCCCTCCGTCCCTTGGATCTGGACGGTGCCGATTTTTTGGACGCCATGGAACGCTATGTCAAGGATTTCGGCCTGTATACTGGATTGAGGATACGGCTCGAATGCACGGGGACAGGAACCATCCCGCAGGAATTGGAAGTAGAACTCTACCGGGTTATCCAGGAGTGCCTCAACAATACCGCTAAACATGCCAAGGCCAGCGAAGCGCGCGTGATGATAAGCGTTGAAACCGCGGGGGGCGTGCTCCTGTCCGTGGCGGACAATGGTGTTGGTTTTGACGTGGCCAGCTTGTCCCATACTCATCGTTTGGGGCTTCGACAGTTACGGGAACGGGTTGAGGAGCGGGGCGGTTATTTCAGTATCCGGAGCGAGCTTGGTTTCAGAACCGAAATCACTATTCGATATTCGGCAACGACATCGACTGGCGAAACTATATAGATAGAGAGGCTGAGAGGCATATAGATATAGATATAGATAACACCTGCGAAAAGAATTAGGTAAAAGTTATGTCAAGAAAAATTTTTACTTAATCAGGATCTCCCCCCTTGACATTGGTCGTCCACGCAAACAACACTAATCACTCAACTATCCCCTACCAGCAATTGCACCAGAGGCCATGACGGTTAGTTGTGAATGATTTTTCTTGGAGAAATCAGTATGAATCTTTTCGCAATCAAGAACATTGCGCTGCTTCTTTCATGTATTAGCATCACGGCTATTGCGCAACCTGCGGAAAGTCAGGAAGTTCCCTGGGATCAACGCTCCTGGGAGGATCGGCAGTACAACGGTCATTATGAAGACGAGTATACCTTCGAGCACGGCAAACCTTACGTTTTGGACCCCTGGACCTGGGGTTACACGAAAGAATTTGCCGAACGTTTTCATATGCCGGAGCAATGGATTGAGCCTGATCTCAAGGGGGCGCTGGCGGTAGCCTTTCGCATGAGCACCATTGGTGACACGAGATGCGGTTTTGGAGGGCGGCTGATAACTGCTGGCCACCTCTGGATTGCCAGATGGACATCTACTACGACAACCGGATCGAACTCCCATGGAACTACCCGGAAATCATCCGCTCGGATCAGAAAAAAGCACGTGATGTGATGATTTCTGGTGGTGCTTTACTCCACGGAGAAACTAGACCTGGGTTTGGCGAGTTTGTTTTATTTGATCGTCAATATTTCGATGGTGTAGGTCTGATTAGTTTTATTGGTATGGGAGTATGTCCTAAATATACCGGACCAGAAAAGGTTCTTATGGAATTTCTTAATGCCGAAGACGTGCGCATGTCCAGTGGAGGGAAGATTAAAATAGGTAATGAGCGCATCGTCCATCGAATTGACTTCCCCGCTACATTTCTACAACGCGCCAAGCTGGTCTACGAGGCAGGGAAGAAACTAAACGACGAAATCATGAACCGCTTACTAAAAGCTTTCCTTGAAAGCAGATAAGTGGTGCCTTCTGTACAGAAAACTTCATGACCTCATCCGTGGGCATAACCATCATGTTACAAGTACGGCACATTAACACTAGAGAAATAAAAGGCATTGTCGAGAAAAACCTAACAGAGTTATGCGCAAGGTTATGTTGTGACCGATTGGATATTGTAGCAATCTGTAATCAAGTCCAAAAATATGCTAGAAATTTAAGGCGATTGATGCGGATTTTATTGATAGCGGTGATAACGACATGGTTGACCGCTTGCATCATGACAGCGGCAGGAAGAAATGATTTTTCCAAAATGGGAAATGATTATTTCTCGATACTGATCAAAAACGCTGGCTCAGAAAAAGTTGGACCTATAGGATTTTTCGGAATAAATCAAATACAAATCAAGCAGCGGGTTAGCGAATTCTTTATAGGGAAGAAAGAGGCCGACGTGTTGATGTTTTTTGAACGAGAGGGTGGCCAATGCGCACCTCTTGAGCCGATAGACGGAAGATTATTGCTAACGTGTCACGTATCACGATGGTGGAATCTTAAAAAAATTGAGTTTCCTTTTTTTGAAACTGAAGATCCTTCGTGGCCGGAGCCGGGCGCAAGATTGGTTTTTAGATTTTATATTGTTCCTATCAAAGAGATATCTAAGTTGGAAGTGGAAATTATTGATGTAACGATCAATAAGCCAATTTACTAACCATTAACCATCTATCAGAGGTAAATCATGCCATCCAACCAATTCACTATCGAGGCACGCTCCCTTACCATATTGGGAGTTGCCTCTCATGACTTTTGGATACTCAGAAATAGTAGCACTGGTCGCGTTGTGGCAGAGTTGGATGGGCTTGCATACAACAGGACCAGCAACCAAGTGATCGCTATAGGTACTACTAACCTGCGCGTTGGTTAGGGGACAGGTGCTAAATAGCACCCTCCCGACCCCAGGCCTCCGATTCCCCACCCCTTGCTTGCAATACGTCAACTAATTGATCTTGCTTGGTTTGTGCTCCAAGTTCGTTGCGAGCTGGCAGGAGAGCGGCAAAGCGCCATTAGCACCTGTCCCCTAACCAACGCGCAGGTTAGTACTGACGACGATTCTTTGCGAGTTTTCCATTATGTTCTTGATTCCCAATATACGGGGCAGATTGGCGCCACAACCATAGGAGCTGTCCGACAATATAGGGAGGGCCAAGATTTTCATATTGTATTCACGGGTAGCTAGGAAGAGGCGTTGGCTAGATGGAGTACAGCAGTCAATACCATCCCGCTTCTTAACAGTCTTGATTTAAATTATCCGATATCCGGGTTCGATCTATTTGGCACGGTAAATAGCAATTCAGCCTATCGTACTTTTGGCGAAATCATGAGTGTGCCTATTCATGATTTTCCTGGGGTGCTAGAGCCCGGACTCGATAATAGAATGATTTCGCCGGAAATTATTAATAACCTAAAGTATACACCAACCCCGGAACCACAAAGCCAAGTCGATTGGGAGAATATATTTCAACAGGCAGATACATCTGTTGGTACGACCAATGACTTCTCCCTCACCACTACCACCACCTTCTCTATTAGGACCACGGACGTCAGTGGTGAGTCGCCTATCAGCGCGGACAACTCCACCCTGATCCATGATGACAATGTTTTCGTCACCGGCGTAGACAATGTTAATGAGGACGGCGGTGTTTCAGCGGTAATGAACGATTATCTCAGCGACGGTTACCGCCCTGGCAACAACACTCTTGCCGATAGCCTCGCTAATGATGTCTACGCGGATGAACTTGATCCCTTAGGAAGTGATCAGATCCAGCAAGTCGCAATCAATACCAGCGCCTATGGGCTCTTCACCACCACTCCCATTGATCCCCTCGTTTTGGATCTGAATGGAAACGGTGTCAAGCTCACTAGCTACGGTAGTAACCCTGTCCTCTTTGATACCGACAACGATGGCGGCTCCCTGGAGCAGACCAGTTGGGTCTCCGCGCAAGATGGAATTGTCGTTTATGATCTCAATGGAAATGGCAAGATCGACAATATTTCCGAAACTCTTTCGGAATATTTCAATGGAACCGCGGGCAGGAATGGAAATGCCGGGACCAAACCCTTTGCCAATGGGCTGGCCGCACTCAAGAGTTTGGATTCCAATCACGATAACGCCTTCACTTCCGCCGATGCCGCTTGGACCAGGGTTAAAATCTGGGTAGACACCGATCACGACGGCAAGACCGATAGTAGTGAATTGAAAACCCTTGCCAGCCTCGCTATCACCAGGATCAACCTTTCCGCAACCAATCAATCCGGGCTCGTCCGCGATGGCAATGAAATACTCGCCACCAGCACTTTTGTTCAGAACGGGCAAACCAGGGAAGTTATTGCCGCCAATTTTCTCACCAATCCCATCGGCAGCACGCTTGTTAGTAGCAGTAATGGCACCCTTGTCACCACCGAAAGCGGTACCGTGAATGGTGTCGCGGTTGACCAGAGCAAAGCCTATATTTCCAACAGAACCACCGGTGAAGCTATCGATGTTACCGTCAAAAGGGTCAACAACGCCTACGGTTCCATCGGCAACGACACTCTGACCGGGGATGGAAACGCTAACTGGTTGGTGGGTAATGCTGGTTCGGATACCTTTAATGCCGGAGCCGGAGATGATGTTCTATTCATTGATGAGGAAGACCGGCAAGCCAACATCCATGGGGGAGCAGGCAGAGATATCGCGCAGGTTATTGGTGATGCAGGTGTCACGTTGAACCTCGCCCAGTCCGGAATTGAAATCGCGCGGGGTGGCAGAGGCGGCGACCTCCTCAGCGGTGGAGGTAGAAGCTCTGTCTTCATCGGCGGGGGAGGGGGTAACGATATTATTATCGGCGGTGCCGCCAACGATGCCCTTTCAGGCGAAGATGATAACGACCTCATTGACGGCGGCGCGGGTAACGACATCGTACGTGGTCAACGGGGCATGGATCAGCTCCTTAGGTGGCAACGGGAACGACTTCATTGAAGGCGGACAGGATGACGACATGCTCTCTGGTGGGGTGGGTAATGATGTGCTTGATGGGGGGGAGGGCGACGACCGAATCGACGGCGGTGATGGCCGAGACGCCATTCGGATGACCGGTAGCTATGCTGAATACCGACTCACCCAAACAGGGAATGGTTGGCTCGTTAAGGATACACGTTTACTACCGTGCGTGATTGGGGCGAATCGGTCAATGGCACTTGGACGCTACGGGTGATCGACGCGGCGCAGGGCAGCGCGGGTACACTCACCAGTTGGAGTCTGAATCTCCATGGCAAAATAGATAATGGTGATGATACCTACTACTACACCGATGAATACCGGTATGCGCCGACGGCGCAACAAACATTGGCGGCGGACATGGATGGCGGATTGGATTGGATCAACGGGGCAGCTGCATCAGGCAACAGTATCATCAATCTGACCACGGGTACCTGTACTATCGCTGATACGGCGCTTACGATTACAACGCCTGCCAATATCGAGAATGCAACCGGTGGCGGAGGTAACGATACCCTCACGGGGAATGCCCAGTCAAATCATCTGCTGGGCGGACTTGGTAACGATGTAATTTCCGCGGGAGACGGCAATGATATTATTGATGGAGGTCAGGGCAATGATACATTGAGTGGCGGAAATGGTAATGACTACTTCGTGGTCTACACAAATTCTGATACTGATACAATTACGAATTTTGTGCCAACTAAGGATACCTTGGTACTGGTGGGAATGGATGAGATCCATCCACGTTTCACTCAGACGGGCGCGGATACACTGGTCAATCTGGGTAGTGAATGTTCTATCTTACTGAAGAATGTTGTTGCGTCCTCAATGTCGACCTCCCGCCTATTTTTCATTACTGATGATGCCATTCAACAGTTGCGTGACCCAGTAATATTTGGGTCAAACGGAGACGATACGATTCGTGACACGATAGACAACAATTGTATCTATGGCGGCGCTGGAAATGACACTCTGCGGGGGGAACCAACCAGTAGTGGGGATGTTATTGATGGTGGCACTGGCAATGACCACATTATCGGTACTGATGGCAACGATACCTTGATTGGTGGTAAGGGAGCTGATTTTGTGCAGGGCGCTCGAGGTGATGACATTATTTTCCTGGAAGGTGATGATTTCCGTGATGACAATAACATTAACGTATTGGTAAGCGGAAATGAGGGCGCGGATCGCTTTGTTTTGAGGCAAATAACGGATAATGATAGTACGGTCACTTGTTACAATATCATTTATGATTTTGAGGTGGGTACGGCGGGACACCCCATTGATGTGATTGATCTATCACTCATCAGTCAAGCAACCTCCTTTGAGAAGCTTGATATCCATCCCGGAAATTTTGTGTTGGGTGATTCACGTCTCACGGTAATTGATGTGATCGACGATCCCTTGAATCGGATGGTCACCTTGTATGGCGTCACCCCCGATCAATTGCGAGCAGAGAACTTTAGATTCGCTGCTCCTGGTACCATTATTCGTGGAACTGCCCAGAACGATACACTTACCGGCGATGCAGGCGGAAATACGCTGGATGGCAGTTCAGGTGTGGATACCATGATCGGCCGGACCGGTGACGATACTTATATCGTGAATAATACTAACGATGTTGTGAGTGAATTGCCTGGTGGCGGGTTTGACAGTGTACAATCGAGTGTGATCTATACGCTACCAACCGAAGTCGAAAACCTGATACTGACTGGGACGACGGCCATTAACGGTACGGGCAATGATGCGGCCAATCGTGTCGTCGGCAATGTTGCCAACAATGTGTTGGACGGTAATGGTGGCACAGACGATTTGGTCGGTGGCGCGGGTAACGACACCTATATCGTCGATGTTGGTACCGACCGGGTGAGGGAACAGGCTAATCAAGGCACGGATACGGTACGATCATCGGTGTCTTACACCCTAGGTGCTAATATCGAAAACCTGACGTTGATCGGCACCGATTCAATCAATGCTACCGGTAATGAGCTGAATAATACGCTGACTGGTAATGCCATGGGCAATAGACTGGATGGTGACCTGGGCGCGGATACCATGAGAGGAGGAGCAGGAAACGACATCTATCTGGTCGATAACGTGACTGATACCGTTATTGAGAATTCCGACGAGGGTATTGATATTGTATATTCATCAATCAATATCAGCACGCTTGCTACGAATGTAGAAAATCTCTACGCTTTAGACAACTCGGCAGTAAACTTCACCGGCAACCAAGCCAATAACATTCTCAATGGCAACGACGGCAACGATACACTGAATGGTGGATTGGGCATGGACACCTTAACTGGCGGTACCGGGAGAGATGTTTTCATATTCAACACCACCCTGGGAAACCATAATATCGATACCATTGATGGTTTTGTATCGGACCAGGATAAGTTGTACCTCGATAATGCGGCTTTTGCCAATATCGGTACGACGGGCCATTTCAATGATGTCGACAATCGCTTCTATGGAAATACGGCGGGTGTGTCGCATGACACAACGGATCGCATCATTTACGACACCGACAGCGGTGCGCTGTTTTACGATGCTGATGGTAATGGCGCTAGGGTGGCAGTTCAATTTGCCGTTCTGACCGGTCACCCAACCTTGAGTGTTACCGATATTTGGGTGATTTGATTATTGCTGGGCCCCCGAGCCGATGCCTGTCGCCGGTTTAGGCAAGTTCCGGTTAAAAAACTACCAAGAGCTAACCGCCGCTACGCGGCAGTTGTTACCTTGGTAGTTTTTTAACCGGGACTTGCCTTATAGAAGTGCTGTAACAGAAACAGGGCCACCCGATTCCTTTTGCGGGCACATCCGGGATTGGGTACGCTGGTCAATCATCGCGGCCAACCATTGTTTTCGGTAAGCGGTTACGGCGACGGCCGTCCAGTCGTCGCGCACGCAACGCCAACTCCCGGAGGTCCGAAATCGTCGGATAGATCTACGCTTTGTGATGGTTCCGCCGCATCAGGATTGATAGGCTATCGGGCTACCCAATAATGCTGAACCAAGTATCAAACATATTTCTCATATTTTATGCGGACATCGGACAACTATGTTGACAAACACCGGTCTCTGGTTATGTGGGGTTGTCAGACCGGAGATGGCACGGTAGTATGGCGCTCCCTTACGGTGCTGTCAGGCGGACGGTACGGAAGGCGTCTACTGGAGAGGTGTCCGAGCGGTTGAAGGAGCACGCCTGGAAAGTGTGTGTACGTTAACCCGTACCGAGGGTTCGAATCCCTCCCTCTCCGCCAATCTTCCTGTCATCGTAGTTGTCGTGTTAGATCCTGAATCAATGGCGGCCTGTGTTGGTCCTCCGCAACGATACGCCGTGAACCCCGTCAGGTCCGGAAGGAAGCAGCGGTAACGGAAGACGCGTGTGCCGGAGTAAGTCTGACACAGGGCGCCGCCTTTTTTCATCCTATCTCCCTCATACGAAACATCCCCCTTGTTGGGTCGGGACGGAGGACGATGGCGTACCAGGTTCTGGCGCGTAAGTGGCGCCCGCATACCTTCGTCGAAATGGTGGGTCAGGAACACGTCCTGCGCGCCCTCATTCATGCCCTAGACTCAGGACGGCTTCACCACGCCTTCCTCTTCACCGGCACCCGCGGGGTGGGCAAGACCACCATCGCCCGTATTCTCGCCAAATCCCTAAACTGCGAACACGGCGTC
Source organism: Gammaproteobacteria bacterium (assembly GCA_963575685.1). Lineage (GTDB taxonomy): Bacteria > Pseudomonadota > Gammaproteobacteria > CAIRSR01 > CAIRSR01 > CAUYTW01. The sequence goes on from CAUYUB010000554.1 coordinate 10,298, forward strand.
AGCTCGCAGCCGTGCGGTACCTGTGCCGCTTGCTGCGGGATCGACGAAGGCCGTTTCGTCGACCTCATCGAAGTGGATGCCGCCTCCCGCACCAAAGTGGAAGACACTCGGGAATTGCTGGAGAACGTTCAATACGCGCCGAGTTGCGGTCGCTACAAGGTGTACCTCATTGACGAGGTTCACATGTTCTCCAACCACAGTTTTAATGCCCTCCTCAAAACGCTTGAAGAACCCCCGCCCCACGTCAAATTCCTGCTCGCTACCACCGATCCGCAGCGGCTCCCGGTCACGATCCTATCCCGTTGTCTGCAATTCAATCTGCGCCGCCTGTCGCTGCCCCTAATCCGCGACCAGTTGGCGCGTATCCTGGAAACGGAAGGGATGCCTTTCGAGGAAGCGGCACTGCGCGAATTGGCCCGTGCCGCCGATGGCAGTATGCGCGATGGTCTTAGTCTCTTGGACCAGGCGATTGCCTACGGTGGGGGTCGGGTGGTGACACAGGATGTCCACGCCATGCTCGGGACCCTGGCCCGTGACCGGGTCTACGCCTTGCTGGAAAGCTTGGCGACTGGAGATGCGCAGGCGTTGATCGCGACCGTGGAGTCGCTGGCCCAGCAATCGCCGGATTGGGGGGCGCTGCTCGGCGAGTTGGTGGGTCTGTTGCAGCGCGTTGCGTTGGCCCAATTCGTACCGGAAGCGGTGGACGACCACCTCGGTGATCGGAATCGAATTTTGGCCTTGGCAAAACAGATGACGATTGAAGATGTTCAGCTCCACTACCAGATCGGTCTTCTGGGCCGTCGTGATCTTCCCCTCGCCCCGCAACCTCGGGGTGGGTTCGAGATGGTGCTGCTACGGATGCTCGCTTTTCGGCCGTTGCCGGAAGAAGAGGCACGACCTACCCAGCCGAAGGCTGCCCCCCCGTGCAGTCGCTGCCGCACCACCTCCGTCTTCCATACCGACACTGATACCATCCCAGACAAAGGTCGGACCTCCGCCTAGTTCCATGCCTTCCCCTGCCGTGGTGTCGCCGGTTGCCGCACCTATCGTGGCGTCCGCGGCGACGCTGTCGAATCTGAACTGGTCTACCTTGGTGGAGACACTGGGTCTGACGGCAACGAATCAGCAATTGGCGATGAATTGTTCGTTGCGTCGGGTAGAAGGGGCCACTCTGCATCTCACCTTGGACGAGGGCCAAGGGTTTCTGCTGAGTAAAGAACGTGAGCGACGTCTGGAACAGGCGGTGCAGGCGCATTTGGGCGAAGGGGTGAGAGTTTCCATTACGACCATAAGCAGCGGAACCGCCACTGCTACCACGCCTTCCGCGCCAACCCCGGCCCAGCTTCGGGAACGTCGTCAACAGGAACGAGAGGCCGCCGCTCGGGTCTCCATTGAGCGTGACCCACAGGTGCGGGCCTTTCGTGAAACCTTTAATGCCGAAGTAGACCCTAAATCCATTTGTCCCCTGGACGTATAATCGTCTTAATTTACTCGGCCTTTTTTTCCAGATACCGCGAAATCCGCGCCTCGGTCTGTCCTGTAGTCAAATAGACTCCACGCGTTCCACTCGACAACAACACCCCCGATGCCAGCCAGATTTGCAGGGTAGAGGGCGAGATGCCGCGTGCCTTCAATTCACGGGCAGTCATCTGGGTGGGGGGTGGTGGCGTGACCTGACGGGTACGGGCACGGCGCGTGGTCGTGGCAGGTTTTGCCGGTGTCGGTATCGGTATAGTGGGTGGCCGGGGCACAACTACTGATTTAGATGGCTTCGCCGGAGAGGGCGGTTTTGCCGCTGGTGGTGGTGGTGACGGATTGTCTTCGTCCGCCAGATCGATCCCGAACAAATTGGAAAGCTGCGAGTTATCCAAGCGCTTGGCATCGTCGGGAATGTCAGTCTCCAGAATTGGTCCGGCGGCCTGGATAATCAATTCACGATGGTCTACCTGACGTAGCAAAAATAATAATTCAGGCTGTTGATCCAGACGTGCGCCGATACCATACAGCACTGCCGCCAGGTGTTTGCACAACCCTGCATAATCCGGACAACTACACTGCATATCGATTTCCCGCAGATGCGGAAACAGACCCGTTCCGGGTTTGGTGATGATCTCCATCACGCCCCGGGAGAGCTTTCCCTGCAACAACTCTACCAGAGAATCGATCTTGCCGGCACAGGCATGTTGAATGGATTTCCACTGCGAGGGGTCAAGGGGCAAAATGCTGATGTTGATGTGGTAGAGTTCCGATCCCATCACCAGTGCCGTAATCTTCCCCGATTCCACTTGCAGGTCCAATACCGAACCGTTGCGCACATAGGTACGTCCGCGCGGCAAGCGGTTCGCCCAATCGCTGTAGACCTCCAGATTATCGCACCAGGCCTTGCCCCAGAAGGTGTTGGCAATGTTGCGTCCGGTAATGAATACCGGTTGCGTCGTCTTGCCTTGTTTTTTCATGGTCGCGACCTTCTTTGCCGCTTTTTGGCGCCGTTCGGCAACCGGTACATAGCGTGGCCAGGGGCTGTATCTACTCATTTCAATCTCCGCTCAAAGGTCATCGGCGGCGCTGTGGATGTCCAATGCCACCAACTGAAGTAGTTCCGTATCATTCATCTCGGTCAATAATAACTCATTGCCGCCCTCCATCAAGGCATTGGAAAGCCCGAGTTTCGATTCGATCAGGGCATCGATCTTTTCTTCTACGGTACCACGGCAGATAAACTTATGCACCAACACGTTGCGGTGTTGGCCGATACGATAAGCACGATCGGTGGCCTGATTCTCCACGGCTGGGTTCCACCAGCGGTCGAAGTGGACGACATGCGAAGCGGCGGTAAGGGTGAGCCCGGTCCCGCCGGCCTTGAGCGACAGCACGAAGAACGGTGGTCCTAGTTCTTGCTGGAAGGCGTCCACCAATACCTTGCGCTGTTTTACGGCAGTTGAACCATGTAGAACCAACCCCGGCCGACCGAATATCGTTTCCAAGAAACGATTCAAGGGGTCGGTCATCTCTTTAAATTGGGTGAACACCAAGACCTTTTCCTGGCGGGCGGCAATTGCCTCGGCGATTTCGTGCAGACGCGCGAATTTTCCGCTCTCCGTTGGGGTATAACCGCCATCACCCAACCATTGCGAGGGATGATTACAGATCTGCTTGAAGCGCAGTAGATAGGCCAATATCGCCCCACGCCGTTCGATCCCGTTAACCGTGTTCAGCGTGTAGGCGAGTTCATCGACGGCTTGTTGATAAAGAACCACCTGGGTTTTGCTCAACCCACACCATGCATTGACTTCGGTCTTGTCGGGGAGATCGGTGATGATCTGCTTGTCGGTTTTCAATCGTCGCAGGATATAGGGCCGCACCAAGTTGCGTAACGGTGCATACCCATTTTGCTCATCTTCCGCCAGATGTTTGGCGAAACGGCTAAAAACCTTGACCGAACCCAGTAAGCCGGGACAGATGAAATCGAATAGCGACCATAGATCACTCAATCGGTTTTCCACTGGGGTTCCGGTTAGGGCAAATCGGGTACGACAGCGTAGGGTCTTGGCCGTGCGGGTCTGTTGTGCGCCGGGATTTTTGATCGCCTGGGCCTCGTCCAAAACGACCAGCGACCAAGTCTTTTCGGTCATCCACGGCAGGCGCGACAGGGTGCCGTAGCTGGTGATGACCAGATCGACGGAATCCAACTGCTCCTGGGGCCAGTTGGCCAATTCTTTGGTGGGAATTTCCGAAGGATGGGCAATGAAGATGGTCAGCTTCGGGGCAAAGCGGCGAATCTCTCCCTGCCAATTAGCGATCAGTGAGGCCGGTACCACCAGCAGGTGCGGGCCGGGTTCGCCGTGACGTTTCAATTGAATTAATAAGGCGATGAGCTGTATGGTCTTACCCAGCCCCATATCGTCGGCAAGACAGCCACCCAATCCCAACCGACTGAGCCACCACAACCACTCTACCCCGACCTGCTGATAGGGGCGCAATTGGGCGGTGAAATCTTCCCCCAGTGTGATATCCGTTGCACCGCCGGGGCTGCGTAAATGTCCCAAGGCGTTGCGTAGCCAGTCTCCAGCAGTTACCTGCGACCAATTGGCATCCGCTGTCGTCGGTGTGGTCACGGCACCGTCTATATTGGCCCCCGCCAGCAGACGCATCCCTTCCAAAAAGGAGACCCCATCTCCTACCTCGCGCTGCACCCCGCGCCAGTGCGCCAACGCCTCTTGTAATCGTTCACGATCCACCTCCACCCAATGCCCCTTCACCAGGGCCAAGCCGTCGGTATTGTCTAATATCTGATTCCATTCGTCTGCGGTCAAGGTCTCGCCTTCCAGGGTGAGTTCCACCGAAAAATCCAGCAGCGCTTTCATGCCCATTCCTTCAGCGGTCTTTTTTCCAATCTTGACACTTACCTGCGGGCGTGGCGGTTGTTTGGGTTTCCACCAATCAGGGATGCGCACCAAAATACCAGAGGCCTCGAATTTGGGGATATCCTTGAGGAAGTAATAGGCCTCGCGTGGCGTCCAAGCCAAGGGATGATGGATGGCGCCGGAATCCATCAAGGTTTTGAGCCAGGAACTTTCTTGGGCTGCTTTTTGGATCGGCAGTAATAGTTTGAGTAATGCATCGCGGTCAGATGCCCCGGCATATTCCTTTAATGCCCTGCCGAGCGGTAGGTGTTGTATACGGGCGGTGTGTGCCGAGATGCGGTTGGTATAGGTGGCAAGAAAAGCGAATGGGGTCTCGGCATCGTTCTTGTTCTCGGCGAGATGAAAATAGACGCGACCCACCAGATTCCAGACCGGGGCCTTGGCCTGCAACCACTGCTGGACGTTGCCACCGGTAGCGGCAATTCCGGCGCAGGCTGCGGCCGTTAGTGCTGCCCACCAACTGATCAGACAATTGAGATCCAGATACTCAGCCCCAGTCATAGGCGGTGCGGAGGCCGCCCGTTGCTCTAGTTCTTGGTGAGGGGGGGGGAAATTCAGCGTTTCCCATTGTGATTCCAGATCCGGTACCGCACATAATTGCGCCATGAACAGGTGGCCGATGTCACGACCAAAAGCCAGCGATGGTGGCAGGTGGGTGGACAATTCCCCGCCGCCGAGTTGTAGCAGGCCGTGTGCCCAACCCTGAGTAAAGGACTGACGCAAACGGGTAGCGACCGCGGGGGGTAGGGGATCGTCGTCGTCGCCGGCGGCGGGTTCCAGGTAGGCCATTCCGTGCGGGGTAACGGCCAAACCAAGTGCATCGCCGGTCGGAAGGGGAATGGAAAAAGGGGATAGCAAAGGAAGGGAGGCGTTGGGTTTTGTCATAGAGGGAGAACTATAAGAAAAACAGGCACCAGCGGTGCCTGTTTTTCTTATTTCTTTCTGCTAATTATTTCTAATTTCGTTGCGTTAAAACTCTTCGAAATCATCCTGACCCTTGTAGGGCTGTCGCGCCATCACTGGTTTTTTTCCGGGAGCGGGTGAAAATCTGCCCACCACCGGCGCTACCCCACTCGCCCGAGGGGTTGGTGAGCGGGTACTCGGCATTCCTTGTGGTGTGGTTGCCTGGGTCGCCGGCCGCTGGAGGGTTGGTCCACTTCGCTTCGCGGCACGCTCGTCGGCAATCTGGAAGAAGGCAACTAGGTCCTGGAGCTGCGTGACTTGGGCGCCCAATTCCTCGGCGGTAGCGGCCAGTTCCTCAGCGGAGCTGGCATTGTGTTGGGTGAGTTGGGAGAGTTGGCTCATGGCGGTGTTGATCTGGGCCACACCGCCGGACTGCTCTTTGGATGCGGCGGCAATCTCCTGGACCAAATCCGAAGTCGTGGTGATGGTAGGGACGATTGCACCCAATAGATTGCCAGCCTTCTCGGCGAGCTGCACGCTGCTGGTGGCCAGTTCTCCGATCTCTTGGGCCGCCACCTGGCTACGTTCAGCGAGCTTGCGTACCTCGGCGGCCACTACCGCGAACCCTTTGCCGTGCTCTCCGGCCCGTGCCGCCTCAATGGCCGCATTGAGGGCCAACAGATTGGTCTGGTAGGCAATATCATCAATGATGCCGATCTTGCCGGCGATCTGCTTCATGGCGGTGACGGTTGAACTCACCGCTGTTCCGCCCTCTCGGGCCTCGACCGCGGCTTGGGTCGCCCGGGTGTCGGTAACCTTGGCGTTATCGGCGTTCTGGGCGATGGAGGCAGTCATCTGCTCTATTGCGGCACTGGTCTCTTCGACGCTGGCGGCCTGTTCGCTGGTGGCCTGACTCAAGGATTGGGCCGTGGCCTCGACCTGGGCCGCCGCATTGGCCAGTTCGCCGCTGGTGTGGCGGACTTCCTCAATGGTGTGGGCAAGTTGGGCCACGGTGTTGTTGACGGAATCGCTTAATTGGCCAAGCATCCCCTCATATTGGGCATCAACCCGGCTCCCCAGGTCACCTTTTTCCACCGCTGCCATGACCCGCATTACCTCCGTGACTGGACCCACGACGGCGTCCAGGGTGGCGTTGAACCCCTCGACGATGCGTCGGTAGTCGCCGTGGTGACGGATAGCATCGGCGCGTACGGCCAACCGCCCTTCGGCCCCGGCTTGGGTCAACAAGCGGGAATCTTCAATGAGGGTATTGACTGCGGCGATGGCGGTATTGAGGTTGTCCTTGATGATACTGAAATCACCGTGGTACTGGGCGGTGATGGGGGGCGGGAGGTCACCGCGGGCGATGCGTGCGACGTGTTCGGCCGCCATGTTGAGCGGACCGATGAGCGCGTCCAGCGTGGCATTGACCCCCTCCATGATGCGTCGATAGGCCCCCTGGTGACGGGTGACGTCGGCACGGGTAGCCAGTTGACCATCTACTGCCTTTTCGGCGAGCAAGGTCGAGTCGTCGATGAGGGCGCGTAGCGAGGCGATGGCGGTATTGATGCTTTCCCGGATTCGATCGAACTCCCCAGGCCAGATTTCCTGGACTGGTTCGGGAATATCTCCGCGGGCGGTGCGTTCAATTAAGACGACGGTCTTGCCCAAAGAGCGCGTAATGCTGAGCCCAATCCACAGCGCCAAACCCAACGTCAATACCAGTGAAATCCCGGCCAGGGACGACATCAGGGTGACACCGCTGTGTTCGATTTCGTCCGCTTTGACCCCCGCCTGCTCCATCAGGCTGCCCTGGTGGGCAATGATGGCGTCCACATTCTTGTCATAGGCGGCATACGCCGGCATCACTTCACGAAACAGCCATTGCGTCCCTTCGTCCCAACGGCCGGCGCGGACCATCTCTAGCAACCGTTCTTGAGTGGCCAGGAATACTTTTTGGTTATCATGGATGGCATGCAGGATCTCCTTGCCCCGTTCGGAATGAATGGTACGTTCTAATCCTTCCAACTGTTCCACAATGGTCCGACGTAATTCTGTAATCGTCTCAATCTCGGTTCGGGCCTTTTCCGGATCTTTGAGGAGCAAGGCGATAAAGGTGTGGCGAACGGCGAGGTCGATCTGGTTCATGAATTCTTGAATCTGCCCCACCTTCGGGTAATTGTCTTTCACGATGCCATTGATCGCATCCTGTACCTTATCGAGACTGTTTACTCCGATTCCCGCTATCCAGGCCATCAGCAATAATACTAGGCCAAAACTTCCCCACAATCGTACACCTATTTTCATACGCTGGAACATTGAATAACCTCCGTTGGTTAATGAATTCATGTGTGGGTGTGAAATCTGGGGTCTAAAACTCCTCAAAGCCATCGGTATTGTTGACCGATTTGCGCTTGCCCAATGAACTACCGGGCCGACCGGGTCGGGATGGCGATCGAGCTATTGCTACCGAGCGTGGGGCGGTTTGGCGCGGGGCAGTTTGAGGGGCTACCGCTCGGCGGGTTGAGGTTCCCGGTGCGACCTGTTCGGCGATCTGGAAGAAACCGACCAGGTCTTGGAGTTGCGTGACCTGCGCCCCGAGTTCCTCGGCAGTCGCGGCCAATTCTTCGGAGGAGCTGGCATTGGTTTGGGTGAGTTGAGAGAGTTGACTCATGGCGGTGTTGATCTGGGAGACGCCGCTGGATTGCTCTTTTGAGGCGGAGGATATCTCCTGGACCAGGTCTGAGGTCTTGGTGATAGCCGGTACGATCTCATCAAGGAGTGCGCCGGCCTTTTCGGCGAGTCGTACACTGCCCGTCGCCAGTTCGCTGATCTCACGGGCGGAGATCTGACTCCGCTCGGCGAGTTTGCGTACCTCGGCGGCTACTACAGCAAATCCCTTGCCATGTTCTCCCGCCCGAGCCGCCTCAATGGCCGCGTTGAGGGCGAGCAGATTGGTCTGATAGGCGATGTCGTTGATGATCCCGATCTTGTCGGCGATCTGTTTCATGGCCGTGACGGTTTCGCCGACCGCGATTCCCCCCTCACGGGCTTCGGCGGCAGCCTGGCGTGCCCGGGTATCGGTGACTTTGGCGTTGTCGGAATTTTGGGTGATGGAGGCGGTCATCTGTTCTACCGCTGCACTGGTCTCTTCGACGTTGGCCGCTTGTTCGCTGCTGGCCTGACTCAAGGACTGGGCGGTAGCCTCGACCTGGGTCGCGGCATTGGCCAACTCACCGCTGGCGTGGTGTACTTCTTCGATAGTATGAGCAACCTGGGTAACGGTATTGTTGACTGAGTCACGCAGTTGACTCAGCCTCCCCTGGCACTCCGCCTCAACCCGTTGGCTGAGGTCGCCCTTCTCCATGGCGGCCATGACCCGCACCACCTCTTCAATGGTGGCAGCGAGTTGTATTACGGTGTTGTTGACTGAATCGCGTAGCTGACCCAGCATCCCTTGGTATTGGGCATCAATGCGTTGGGCTAGGTCGCCTTTTTCCAGGGCGGCCATGACGCGCACCACTTCGGTGATCGGACCGACGACCGCGTCCAGGGTGGCGTTGAATCCTTCTACGATGCGTCGGTAGTCTCCCTGGTGAGGGGTAGCGTCGGCGCGTACTGTCATCCGCCCTTCCGCTCCTGCCTGCGCCAAAATGCGTACGTCCTGAATCAGTGCATGGATGGCAACGCCGGAGGTATTGAGGCTCTCCCGGATATTGTCGAATTCTCCTGGCCAAGTCTCTTGCACCGGATCGGGGATATCACCACGCCCGATGCGTCCAATCAGGCGCATGGTTTTAGCCAAAGGTTGGGTAATGCTCAACCCGATCCAAAATGCCAAACCCAGGGCCAG
>CAUYUB010000555.1:0-47500 GCA_963575685.1 Gammaproteobacteria bacterium
ACTAATAATAGATTATTTTTACTTGCTTGTCCCCTAACCAACGCGCAGGTTAGTATAAGTTTTAGAGACGATACAGTCTTCTGAATTGCAGCGAGGGCAATGAATTTTAGTTAAAATTATTATTCTCTTTTAAATTAGCGTAAATGGAATGATTTATATAGTGATGATATAATGTAACATTTTCAGCAAGTTATAGAAAGAATCAAAATAGACCAGTGCCACGCAGTGTGCGTGACGGCCTCGCAACGCGAGGACTTAAGCCCGATTCCTAGGAAGAGCGGGGACTGGTTTACGATTTCTCATAATCAATCAACTCTTTTAGCAATCCATCGCATACTTCAACCATCTCAAAGTATGATTTACAGTTGATATCAAAGTTATATCGATATTCGGAAGCGCATACCGTAATTCCATTTAGATCACCACGGTACTTGGTTTTGTCGGTTCTAAATGAAGTTACGCTAACTACCTGTTCAAGCAATCTATTTAATTCATGTGATTTTGAATAAAAGCCAAGCTCGCTCTTTGTTTCCAAGATATGTTTTAACAAGCATTCGAGTATCTGTTGATAATGAAAACAATGAACAGAGCAATCCTTAATCGGTTCACGATTCAGATAGTCAACTATTACAGCGTGCTCCCATGCTTTCCCGGCTAAATTTTGCGCATCAGCAAAAGAAGCTAAAAGGTTTTGGTACATAAAGGTAATCGCAGTCATGGCTCATTCTCTTGGTTGGATAACCAACAGCATAGCGGTAAATCCGCTCCCCCCATGTGGGTCTGGTCTTCTCAAAGAACAGGAAGACCGAACGGGGCGGCTTCCCATCCTCTCTCCGGTTCGGGGCCCGCTGGGTAGCGGCGGGTGGCCGGCGGTGTTTGTCAGGATAGTTGTCCGCTCTTCAACTTACCTATCATAAAATATAGCCACCCTCCAGGACAGGACCTCCCTGTCCTATCCTTCCGGGCGGCTCCTATAAAAGACTACACCATCAATTATTTGGTGAGCTTGGTTCCGACTTCAGTCATAAATTAGATGGTTGATAAGTTGGGATCCGGTAGCACTTTCTATACTCAACGCGGCCATAAATTAGAAATTTGTGATAAAATCTTATTATAATTTTAGGGGAATGCTATGATTCATATAGAATTTACAGCAGAAGAACAGCAGACATTAAATTATGAGCGTTATCACCATCCACACCCTCATGTTCAACGCAAAATGGAAGTATTGTGGTTAAAAAGTAATGATGTGCCCCATCAAGATATTTGTATGTTAGCTGATATTTCTCCAGGTACTTTATATAATTATCTCAGAGACTATCAAAATGGAGGAATTGAAAAATTAAAGGAAATAAATTTCTATCAACCAACGAGTGAACTGGAAGCACACCGAGATACGCTGGAAAATTATTTCCGTCAGAACCCTCCCGCAACAGTTAAGGAAGCTGCTGCGAAAATTAAAGAATTAACTGGTATAGAGCGAAAGGAGACCCAAGTCAGGGCATTTCTTAGAAAATTAGGAATGAAATGTCGTAAGATTGGGATGATACCAGCAAAAGCCGATCCTGACATGCAAGCTACCTTCGTAGCCGAACAAATCGAACCGCGCCTGAAAGAAGCGCAAGCTGGCCATCGTGTTGTATTTTTTGTAGATGCAGCACATTTTGTTTTAGCACCTTTTTTAGGTATTTTGTGGTGCTTCCAACGATTATTTATTAAGGCACCAGCTGGGAGACAACGTTTTAATGTGTTAGGTGCTTTAAATGCAATTACTCACGAATTAATTACCGTGACTAACGATACTTATATAAACGCTATCAGTGTTCAGCAACTACTTTACAAACTTGTTGAATTGAATTTTGGCGTTCCGATCACATTAATAGCCATTATCGGAAACCCTTGCTATCTTCTGTGAAGCATTATTAACCACGCAAAGATAATTATGATAGAAAAATAACTTCCTTCCCTCGCGCAGTCAGGAAAATTAAATCAACTCTTAATTATCTTGCATGGATTACGTTTAATATTCTTAATCTGATATTTTGCAAAATTTCGATAAAAATAACCTATATTTACGTGTCAGTCTTATGGTTTAGAAATGAAACAATACAACTCTCCATTCGCTATACCTGGAACAGTAAACATTAATTTCCCGTTGGGATAAGGAATTGCCTAGTAAACAACAACTTGCAATCATTGCCGGATATCCAGTCATCCCAGATAACCACAATGATAGCCAGCCAAAGCAGTGCGACGCAACAACTTTCCGATAAGGATAAATTGATTGTTATCACTGAACGGGTAGGAGACGTGCCCCTGTTAATAGGACAGATGATAAGGATGGGGTTGCCGGAAATATTGGACAAACACATTCCCAAGCATGGGAAACAACGAAAATTGAGTTGGGGATGGACAGCAGTAATATGGTTATCCTACATCCTGAGCGAAGGAGACCACCGTAAAATTTCGGTGGCACAATACGTCTCCGAAATGGCTAACACCTTAAACGCATTGACGGGGCAACCAATAGAGACATTGGATTTTGATGATGACAGGCTATCGCATCTCCTTCGGCATATAGGAAATATCAATATATGGCAAGCGGTGGAACGTGATTTGAGTGAACATTGTATAGAAGTATATGAATTGCAGAAGGAGGTTGTGCGTTGCGATCCAACCACAGTATCTGGACACCACAAAATCAAGGACGATGGCCTGATGCAATTCGGACACACCAAGGACGATCCAACTTTACCGCAAATAAAGTTGGCAGCGGCGTCATTAGACCCTTTGGGTATACCCTTGGTGACAGAAGTTGTATCTGGGGAAAATGCGGATGATGGCTTATACCGTGGGCTTATCGAACGAGTAAAGGACACCCTAAAGAAGACAGGATTGTTGTTCGTGGGGGATTGTAAGATGAGTGCATTGGAGATCCGCGCAAAAATTGTAGAGGGAGGTGATTTTTATCTGTCGCCACTACCCAGAACAGGCATAACATCAAAGGAAATTCCTGAATGGATAAATATTGGACTAGAAAAAGATCGGAACGGAGCTCTCGAACCAATATTTCGCGAAAATGATAAAGGAAAAACGGTGCTGGCTGCTTGTGGTTATGAATTCGAGCGTTCTCAAAGCGCCCAGATAGATGATAAAACAATAACTTGGGAAGAACGGGTGATCGTTGTGTGTTCTCCAGCCCATGCCGAGCAACAGGAACAAGGATTGGAGCAACGGCTGGAGGCTGCGCGGAAAGCAATAGAAAATCTCACTCCACCGGTGGGTAGAGGTAAGCGCCAATTTAAGGAAGAGGATAGCCTAAAGGAGGCGATTGCCGCGATTTTGAAAAAATATCGCGTGGAGGGATTGTTGGACGTTGACTACGAACAACAATGCGAAGTTCATACCCGCTATGTCGGTAAAGGGCGGGGTTCAGCGAACCGGGAGCAGCGGGAAATAAAAAGGGTTCGCTACCAAATTATTAAGGTGGAGCGTAACGAGGAAGCCATCACCATTACTTGCCAGCACTTCGGTTGGAAAGCCTTCGTTACCAACACAACCATAACGGCATTATCGCTCAACGATGCGATACTAACCTACCGCAACGAATATCGTATTGAGCGGATTTTTAATCGTCTTAAAAGTTATTTGAACATTGCGCCGTTATTTGTAAAGCGTGATGATCAAATTGAGGGTTTGACGTACCTACTAACTTTTGGCGTTCGAGTACTGACCCTGCTTGAATTCGTCGTCCGTCGCTCCTTGCAGGCGGATAAATCTAGGTTGCCTGATCTCCATCCTGAAAATCGGAAGAAAAAAACGGACAAACCCACCGCTGAGCGTATCCTAAAGGCTTTTTCTAATATCAGTCTGACGATTATTCTGGATGGTGTCGGCAATGAAGTATTCCGTTCGTTAACTCCATTGTCGGCGGTACAACAGAATATCCTGAATAGGCTGGGATTGGAGGGCATTTATGGACAGCTACGGAATTCAGGATAGTCGTGCTGGCTATAGCGAATGGGGAGATATATTATCCTAATTTTATAGCTTTCAAAGCGGCAATAACTGAATGTCTAAGTGATACAAATAAAAGACATAAACTGGCTTTAAAATCTTTGCTAGCATTAAATTTTCAGACGTTTAAAAAAGTGCAATTTGTGCCCGCGTAAAGAATAGTAGCCATGGCAGTCTGCTGGGACACTTACTGGGGCAATGGTGGGACACAGACTACCGAGAATAGCGGGGATTGTGCGGTATCCCGTAAGAGGTAGGAGGGTGCAACGTATTGATGTACAGTTAAAAACTACATTCAGCGGTATCACGAGGACTAGGGATGGTGCCGGAGGCCGGACTCGAACCGGCACAGTGTTTCCACTACCAGATTTTGAGTCTGGCGCGTCTACCGGTTTCGCCACTCCGGCGGCGAGAAGGTAAAGTGGGCATATTATGGAGCGTAGCATCGTCCACAGGCAAGAGAAAAACCAGCAGTGTCTCGGGAGCGTTAATTTATAAAACAATAACAATATCTTATAGCTTTCTATGGGGGCTTTTGACTGTTATGGAGACACTTCCAGCATTAAACTCAGTGCTTTTCGGGCTTGGTCCGCGACTAGGATGGGTACTTGGATGCGATTAACCACCTGTCCCGCCACCAGATTTTCCAGGGTCCAAGCCAAGTGTTGAGGATCGATGCGGAACATGGTGGAGCACATGCAGATGACGGGGGACATGAAGTGGACGTGTTTGTCTTGTGGGAGACTCTGATCGCGGAGGCGGTTGACCAGGTTGAGTTCGGTACCCACCAGCCAGCGGGTGTCTGGGGCGGAATCGCGAATGGTCCGGATGATGTACTCCGTAGAGCCCACCTCATCGGATTTTTGGCAGACCTCAAAGGAGCATTCCGGGTGAGAGATGACTTTGGCCTCTGGGAAGCGGGCACGAAAGGTATCGATGTGTTCTGGTCGAAACATCTGGTGAACGGCGCAAAAGCCCTTCCAAAGTAGGATCCGAGCGCGGCGTATCGCCGCCTCCGTCAACCCTCCCAGCGGCAGCTCCGGGTCCCACACCACCATCTCCTCCAAGGGAATCCCCATCGCATAACCGGTATTGCGGCCTAGGTGTTGGTCCGGGAAAAACAGTACCTTCTCCCGCTGCCCAAAGGCCCACTCCAAGACCGAGCGGGCATTGCCGGAGGTGCAGACGATACCATCGTGACGTCCGCAAAAGGCCTTTAGATCCGCAGCGGAGTTGATATAGGTCACTGGTGTGACCAACGCCTCCGGGTCTAGGACCGTGGCCAGCTCCCGCCATGCCCGTTCGACCTTGGGCAGATCGGCCATATCTGCCATGGCGCATCCGGCACTGAGGTCCGGCAAAATGGATACCTGCTCCGGACGCGAGAGGATATCCGCTACTTCCGCCATGAAATGGACACCGCAAAAGACGATGTAGCGCGCCCGAGACGCGGCGGCCTGCCGAGAGAGTTTGAGCGAATCGCCGGAAAAGTCCGCGTGGCGGAAAACTTCCTCACGTTGGTAGTGGTGGCCCAGGATGACCAGATCCTCACCCAGGGTACGCTTGGCAGCGATGATGCGTTCCTCACAGGCGGCGTCATCGAGGTCGAGATAGTGATGGAGGGAAACAGCAGAGGTCATAATTTGGTCACTCTTGAGGTGGCTTGGGTTGCCACAGCCGGCAGTTCAGTGGACGGATGGTTTTTGACATGAACGAGGAATCATTAAATAATTTCTCAGTCCTGCTTTAAATACTACAAAAACTGCCAGATTTTCCCTGTCTGGACCTAACAGGTACCCCGGAGGGGCCAATGAATTTACATGAATACCAATCGAAACAACTTTTTAGAGAATACGGTCTGCCGGTTCCTGCCGGTGCCCCAGCACGTACTCCCGAAGAGGCACGCGCAGCGGCGATTCAAATCGGAGGAAACGTATGGATGGTGAAAGCCCAGGTCCATGCCGGCGGACGCGGCAAGGCAGGAGGGGTGAAACGTGCGGATAGCCTCGAAGCCGTGGAAACGGCGGCAAAGGAGTTGTTGGGGAAACGGCTGATAACCCATCAGACCGGTCCCGGCGGACTGCCGATAGATACCGTATTGATCGAGGGAACCCACACCGTAGCGCGTGAATTGTACCTGAGCGTCCTTACCAACCGTGCCCGTGAGCGTCTGGTGTTCATGGTTTGCGCTGCCGGTGGTATGGACATTGAAGAGGTTGCCGCCAAGCGGCCACAAGACCTCCTGACCCTGGAGGTAAATCCGGTAGTCGGGCTCCAGCCTTATCAGTGTCGGCGTGCCGCCTTTAAGCTCGGTCTCTCGGGCGCCCAGGTGGGACAACTCGCCAATCTCATGGAGGGGCTCTATCGTCTGTTCGTGGAACGCGACCTGAGTTTGGCCGAGGTCAACCCGTTGGCAGTCACTTCCACCGGCGATCTGTTGGCGCTGGACGGAAAGGTGAATTTGGACGAGAACGCCCTCTATCGTCAAAAGGCACTGGAGGCCCTACGCGATACCGGTCAGGAAGACCCCACCGAAGTCGCGGCCCGTGTCCACGACCTCAACTATGTCAGCATGGACGGGAACATTGCCTGCATGGTCAATGGCGCCGGTCTGGCCATGGCCACAATGGACCTCATCAAACTCCATGGCGGTACCCCAGCCAATTTTCTGGATGTGGGCGGCACCGCTACGGCAGCACGGGTCGCAGAGGCCTTCAAACTCATCCTTTCCCAGGGTGCGGTACGCGCCATTCTGGTCAACATCTTTGGCGGTATCGTACGTTGTGACCTGATTGCCGAAGGCATTATTCAGGCCGTGAAAGAGATTGGCGTAAAGGTACCGGTGGTGGTACGCCTGGAGGGGACCAACGTTGACCGTGGCCGCGCTTTACTTGATGCAAGTGGGCTTTCCCTCATCACCACCAACGACCTTACCGAAGCCGCGGAAAAGGTCATTGCCGCCAGTAAGCAGTAAGGAAGTGAGACCATGAGCATCCTGATCGACAAAAACACCAAAGTAATCTGCCAAGGCTTTACTGGTAAGCAGGGCACCTTCCACTCCGAACAGGCCATTGCCTACGGTACCAACCTGGTCGGGGGCGTAACTCCGGGCAAAGGGGGGCAGACCCATCTCGAACGGCCAGTCTTCAACACCTGCCATGACGCAGTCGCCGCGACCGGGGCCGACGCTACGATGATCTACGTCCCCGCACCCTATGCTGCGGACTCCATCCTGGAAGCGGCAGATGCCGGTATCCGGGTCGTAGTATGTATCACTGAAGGTATCCCGGTACGGGACATGCTGCGCGTCAAGGCCGCCCTGGCCGGCAGCGGAGTTCGTCTCATTGGGCCGAATTGTCCGGGGATCATCACCCCCGGCGGCTGCAAGATCGGCATCATGCCTGGGTTCATCCACCAGCCCGGTAGTATCGGCATCGTCTCTCGTTCCGGGACACTCACCTACGAGGCAGTACGTCAGACCACCCAGGTGGGGTTGGGCCAGAGTACATGCGTAGGAATGGGGGGCGATCCTATCCATGGTATGGGTTTCGTCGATTGCCTGGAGCTATTCGAGGCTGATCCGCAGACCCGGGGCGTACTCATGGTGGGTGAGATCGGCGGTACCGACGAAGAGGCAGCAGCAGAATACATCGCCAAGTTTATGACTAAACCCGTAGCTGCCTATATTGCCGGTGTTACGGCCCCCCCCGGCAAGCGGATGGGACATGCCGGCGCCATCGTTAGTGGAGGGGCAGGTACCGCTGCGGGCAAGATCGCGGCACTTGAACGTGCCGGCGTAGCGGTCGCTCGTTCTCCCGCGCAGATGGGGGCGGCTATCCTCAGCCGGTTAGCGAAGTAAACGGATTGCCCATCTGCAAAATGGGTAAAATCCGCTACCAGTGAAGGCGAGACAGTAAAGAACCTCGCCTTCACTGGTTTTGGTTACGAGATTACGCAATTTTTACGCCCATTTCGTGGCATCCATAAAGATTATCTTCCTCACTATCACTACGTTGCTATATGTTTGAATGGCTACATAATCTCAAACATATAACTCCAATAAACTTCTGAGAATGTCGATGATGCCTGCCTGCTTCCATCTCGTTGCACGAGCGTAATTTTCTCGTTCATTGATTCAGTTCTTATGAAGAAATGGCGGGTCAGTCAGATTAGCAGCTTTGCACATCATTGTTACGATGGCACGCATTTTGTGAGAGGGAAGATGTTTGCACGTCACGCGACGTTCCCCAGACCGGGTAACCATTGGTCAGCAGGAGCTGCGCAAGATAACTACCGTTCTGACCGGTAACGCCGCAGATAAGTGCTTTCATCTCGCAAGGTTCTTTTGGAGAGAGGTGATGCGCTTTTTCCTTTTTCCGTTCTAAAATTTTGACACACCCTTTGGGATTCCGTGGCGATGGAGGTGGGTAGAGCTTTCTGACAATCCACTGACCCACTGACAAACAAAGATGTTTCCATGGAATTAAACTGAACCAGTGCCTACTAGAACGCCGACTACCACATCAGATCGTCAGGGATCTGATAAGCGGCGTAAGGATCATCGGCGGGGATTGCCTGGGACTCCTCGGGTACTGGACGGTAGATGAAGGCATCAGCGACCAGGGCCTGTACCTTATCCGCCACTTCGGTAGCAACTAAGTAGTGACGTTCCCCCAAAGCAACGACGGCGAGGCGCCCTTTTGCGAGGTCCTCTCGCTGGGCCGCAGTGACGTAAATATGGCGGATGTGGCCACCTTCCACGAAATTGAAAGCAAGATCGCCAGACTCGTTGTTCTGCATCCGATCCCGCAATATCTGTCGGGCCTGGGCACGGGCAGCCTTGGCAGACACCGCAGCTTCTCGTTCCCGATTTATTTCTCGGTCACGCGCCAACTTTTCTTCCTGGGCTTTGGCCGCGGCTAAGGCCGCTTCATTCACGACCGGAGCGGCCCCTGTACGCTTCGCGTGGAGTTCCTTGCGCACCTCTTTTTTTGCCTGCTGGGCAGATGCCTTGGCCTGACTGGTGCTGACCACACCTGCCTTTGTCAACGCATCGCGCAACGAGTTACCCATGGTTTGACTCCATCGAGCCTAAGTAGACCAGTACCCACTTAATCTGTTGGGAGTAAAAAAATACCCATCGTCGCTCTCCTGCCCACAAAAAAACAGCAGGTAAGAAGAGAAACGATGGGTATTTTTTACTCCCAACCGCCTAACCTTATCACGCCTCAAATATAAAGGCAGATATCTGATTCCCCGGCGAATTCAAAAAACGTAGCAGCCCCGCCGAACTCGATGCCACCGATAAAATCGGCGGGGTTGAACTCGAAGAGGTCCACCGTCATCTGACAGGCGATCATTTTGACCTCTGCCTCGATGCACAGCGCACGAAGTTCTTCGAGGCTTGCCACCCCCTTGGACTTCATCTTCTTCTTCATCATCATCGTCATCATGCGCTGCATTCCAGGCAGAGCCTGGATGAGCACCGGCACCGGCATGGGCATAGGCATACCGGGGTTGCCGAGGGAGCTTACTTGGAGGTCCAGATTTTTCTCAAGGAGCTTAAGGCCATAGAAAGTGAAGAAGACCTGGACGTCATACCCCAAAGCAGCCGCGGTGGAGGCCAAAATGAAGGGCGGGTACGCCCAATCGAGGGTACCCTTGGTAGCAATGATGGCAAGCTTTTTCTGAGACATAGGTAGCCTTCCGGAAACGGGGGCAGGATTACGCTTTCTTGATTAGGAAGACAAACTTACCGTCTTCCTCACCGGACTCCAGGAGCGGATTGCCGGTTTGCTTGGCAAAAGAATCGAAATCCTTAACGGAGCCGGGATCAGTAGCGATGATACGCAACACTTTGCCGCTTTCCATGGCCGAAAGCGCCTTTTTGGCGCGCAAAATCGGCAGCGGGCAGTTTAGACCGGAGGCATCCAGGACTTGATCGTAATTCGCCATCGTTACTCTCCTACAAAGTGGTCCCCTATAATTAGGGGTATGAAAGACTGGGTTAGGTCAGCCGAACACGGGCAGTGTCCGCTCGGGCACAATCCGAGACGCACCACCCCTGCGGTCTTCCCGCCTAGCGTGGGCTTGAGCACCGGCCATATTACCATAGACTCCCATTTCGTCCGCTTCTGCCCAGCCGGGAGACCCCCCACCCACAAAATTACCGTTATTCCCTACCATTTATCCCATACGGACAGTTTCAAACCGCTATCGTCCTACTACCAAGACTTACCAGGAGCCCTACCTTGAAGCATCTCCTTTTACCGCCCTTGCTGCTGATTGTAAGCCTCCTCGGATCCCCCACCGTCACCAGCGCCGATCCGTTGGACTTAAACCTACCCACCATTGGTGAATCCGCAGGGCGCTACCTCTCTCCTGAAGAAGACCGCCGTCTGGGAGAGGCTTTCATGCGCAGCCTACGCCGCTCGCTGACCTTTGTAGATGACCCCATCATAACTGACTATCTCCGCTCCCTGGGGTATCAGATCGCCTCCGCCGGTGACACCCCGACGCAGAACTTCGATTTCTTCGCCGTAGACGATTCCACCATCAATGCCTTTGCCGGCCCTGGCGGCCATGTTGGGATCAACACCGGGCTCCTCCTCGCCACCGATTCGGAGAGCGAGCTGGCCGCGGTCATCGCCCATGAAGTGGCCCACGTCAGCCAGCATCACATTGCGCGCACCCTGGAAATGGCGGATCGCATGAGCATCCCCAGTATTGCCGCGATGCTGGCGGCCATCGTGATCGCCAGTCAGAGCGGTCAAGCGGGTGAGGCCGCAATCGCAGCGGCAGTGGCCGGCAGCACCCAACTCCAGATCGACTTCCTGCGCGGCAACGAACAGGAGGCGGATCGGGTGGGGATCCAATCGCTCCAGCGGGCGGGTTTCGAACCTCGCGCCATGGCAGGATTTTTCGAGCGCCTACAAAAAAGTTCGCGCTATAGCGTAGGCACACTCCCTGAATTTTTACGTGACCATCCCGTCACTGAATCACGCATCGCCGACTCCCGCAACCGGGCCGAACAGTTTCCCTACCGTCAAAAGGAAGATTCCCTCACCTACCACTTGGTGCGCGCCCGCCTCAAGGTCCGCACCCTACATACCCCGGCCCAGGGGGTGCAGGAGATGAAACACGCCCTCGACAGCGGCAGCTACCGCAACGCTGCTGCAGCCCACTACGCCTACACCTTGGCCCTGCTCGCCAACCACGATCCGGGGTCAGCCCACGCCGAAGTTGCGCATCTACTCGCCACTGACCCGGAACGTATCCCCTACCTGCTCACCCAAGCCGATATCGAGATAACGACCGGCAACACTGCTGCCGCTTTAGCGATATACCGACAGGCCCAACGTCTCTATCCCAACAATCCGGCGGTAACCGTAAACGAGGTCCAAGCCCTACTCCAGGCCAACCGTCCGAAAGAGGCCCGCGATCTGCTCCAAAGCTTTATGCGCGACCGCTCACCAGACCCAGCCTGGTATAAACTCCTCGCGCGCGCTGAAGGAGAATCTGGAAATACCCCTGCCTCCCGTGAGGCGGTAGCGGAATACCTGTATCTCACCGGAGAGACCCGCACTGCCGTTCACGAACTGCATAAGGCCCAGACCCTGCCGAACATGGATTTCTATACAGGCTCGCGTATCGATGCCCGGCTCAAGGAATTGGAGGAGGAACTGGCAGCGGAAAAGGAACGAACCAAGAGCGGCAAGATGTAGAGGTGAGTGATAAAACATGTAATATCATGGGCAATGGCTAGAACAATAAATTAACTTAGGAGCCAACTATGACCGCGATCACCTTCGACACCCTCAAATTTGTTGAACGGCTGGAAAAGGCCGGGGTACCCCGCGAGCACGCCGCAGCAATGGCAGAAGCGCAGAAGGAATCCCTCTCCGAGATCTTAGATACGCAAGTAGCCACCAAAGGCGACCTGCTCAAGCTGGAAGCGTCGCTAAAGAACGAAATCCAGCGCATGGACTACAAAATCCAGCGCATGGACTATGACATCCGGCTGCTCAAATGGATGGTTGGCTTGGCCATCGCGGTGTCCACCGCCACACTCGCACTGCTGGCGCGTGTTGCGCTATCACTGCTGCATTAGACCCAACAGTCGGAAAACGGTACTGATTTGGACTTCATTCCTCTTGCTCCCTCCCAGGCTCCTGCGCTCTGGAACGTGGGAGCAAGAAGAACAGCGCACGCCCTCTTTCCGTCGCTCCCCTCCTCCGCATAGCGCCAAAATCCCGCCACCCCTACCCCACCCCGCCTCCCGCACTTCCCATTAACTAACTAATTTTAATAAGTAAAAAAATCATGGCCCGAGACTTGCCTTTGTTCCCAACAAGAGCAATGCCGGAGGCTGTCCCATGGCCATCAACTTCAATCAAGCACTCGGGATTCACCCTGAAGCCTTATCCCTGCGCGCCCGTCGCGCCGAGATACTGTCGGCGAATCTAATCAATGCCGACACCCCCGGCTACAAGGCCCGCGACATTGATTTCAAGGCAATTCTGGCCGGGATCAAAGACCAAGACGAGGACCCGCAGGTCGCGCTGCAGCGCACCAACCCTACGCATCTGGAGGGCACCCTCGGCAACGAACTGCCTCGGACCAAATACCGGATTCCATTTCAACCTTCGGTAGACGGCAATACCGTGGACCCGGATCGGGAACGCGCCGAATTCGCCAGTAATGCCCTCGGCTACCAAGCCAGCATTACCTTCCTTGACGGGCGGGCACGTACCCTGCTCACCGCCATTAAAGGGGAATAAGCCATGTCCCTCTATCGAATTTTTGATGTTGCCGGCTCGGGGATGAGCGCCCAAAGCGTGCGACTGAATACCACCGCCAGCAATATGGCAAACGCTGAGAGCATCAGCAGTAGCGTCAACCAGACCTACCGCGCACGCCACCCGGTCTTCTCTGCCTTGCTGGACAAGGCCAAGGACGCTGCCGGGGCTGAGGTCAAGGTCCGAGCGATTGTCGAAAGCCCGGCACCGGTACGTATGGAATATCGTCCCGATCACCCCCTAGCCAATTCCCAAGGATATATCTACCTACCGAACGTCAATCCGGCGGAAGAATTGGCGGACATGATCTCCGCCTCCCGTTCCTATCAGGACGACGTAGAGGTACTCAATACCTCCAAGCAGTTGATGTCCCGTACACTGGATCTAGGTCGTTAAAATCATACCCTATTCAAGAGAAATACCATGACCACTATCAACACCACCAATGCCGCCAGTGCTGCTAATACCGCCACAAGAACCAGCGAAAGCAATCCTCTGAGCGCGATTAACCAAGACAAAAGTCTGAGCCAGAAAGATTTCCTAACCCTATTGGTGAGTCAGGTTAAAAACCAAGATCCCACCAAACCCATGGACTCGACTCAATTTGTCTCGCAACTCGCCCAATACAGCGCCCTGGCCGGCATCACCGACCTCAATACGACGATGAAAGGGGTTGCCACGAACTTGCAGTCCAATCAATTGGTGCAGGGGACATCATTGGTGGGGCACCAGGTGCTCGCCCCCGGCAGTCGCGGGGAGTTGTCCGACGCATCCCCTTTGATGGGGGCCATCAATCTACCCGCCTCGACAAATTCGGTGACGGTCCAAGTCCAAGATAGCGCTGGGCATCTAGTGCAAACCCTCAACCTGGGCAATCAGCAGACGGGCATGGTCCCGTTCTCTTGGGATGGAACTCTCGCCAACGGCCAACAGGCACCTAGCGGAACCTATCAACTAAAAGCGACCTACCTCCAAGGCGACAAGCAAGTCGCCGCGGATACCTTGGTAGCCGCCCGAGTGAATAGCGTGGCCCTAGGTTCTTCAGGACTAACGTTGAGATTACAAGATCTGGGTGAAATGAGCCTAGATCAGGTATCCATGTTGATGTAACCCGGAATTCTGCTGTAACTCTATTTGTACAGAAGAACAAACCTAACCTGATAGATCAAGAACCCTAAGTAGAGGAGATAGTCATGGCAATGTCCTTTAATACCGCACTAAGCGGCCTCAATGCTTCATCTACTGACCTTTCGGTGATTGGCAATAATATTGCCAATGCCAACACCACTGGTTTTAAGTTCTCGCGTACCGAGTTCGCCGATCTTTATAGTGCGTCACTGAGAACCTACAGCGGTGCTCGAATAGGTACTGGTGTAAAGGTATCAGGCGTTGTCCAACAATTCACTCAGGGAAATGCCAATACTACTGACCAAAGCCTAGACCTAGCCATCGCTGGTGATGGTTTTTTCCGGGTCACGGATGCTGGAAATCAAAACCCGTTATACACTCGAAACGGTGCATTCCACCTTGACTTAAACAACGATATAGTTAATTCTCAGGGCCAATACCTTAATGCTTACCAGGCTGATCCCAAAACGGGGCAAATTATCGGCACCATTAATAAGGTGAACATAGACCAGTCGGACATTGCCCCGGCACCCACGACCCGCCTCACCGCCACCATGAATCTGAATGCGGGCGATGTTTTCCCGACGGCAACCACGTCTCTAACCCTTAAGGGCCTGCAATTGAATGCCCAAGATACCACACCCACTAATACCTTTAATGCAAACGATTCCACTACCTATAACACCAAAGCTTCCACCACAATCTACGATTCCAAGGGAGTCGCCCATACCGCCACACAGTATTTCGTCAAGACAAGCACGGCTGACACCTGGGATATGCATACTGTGGTAGACGGCATAAATGGTGTTCAGGGTGGCACAGAGGTATTTCCCGATCCAGCAAATCCCACTACCGCCGCAAAGCTAATTTTTGATCCCTCTACCGGCGCCCTCACTGGCACAACACCAGTTCAACTCAAATACGATACCCTTATTACCCCAAATGGAGGCGCTGACGCCCTGAGTCTCACCATCGGTGGTCTTACTACTGCTACCCAAACCGCCGGGGAAACCCTGACCACCCTAGCGCTGGACACTAACGCTACGCTACCCACCACCGCCTTCAATCCTACCGATCCGGCAAGCTATACCACTCTGGCCGATAGACCCGCCATGATCAAAGATTCTAACGGTGTCCCCCATGATGCCCATCTATATTTTGTTTCAAACGGAATAGGGTCCAACAGTTGGACACTGCACACAATCGTAGATCCAGTAGACGCTAATGGCAGCCCTGTAACCCCAGGACAAGAAGTATTCCCTGACCCAAACAATCCAGTTCCCGTAACGGTAACGGCCAATCCCAACGGCACCCTTAATACGAAACCAACTCAATTCCAATACACCTTCGCCAGCCCGGGAGGTGCCACGCCAGCCAACCCCCTCAAATTCAGCATCAAGGGTCTAACAGACAGTGCGGATGCGCCCCCTACTATAGATACTAACGGTAATACGGGAAAAATCTGGACTGCTCCAACCTCCGGTAACCTTCCAGACCCCACGACCTATAATTACAGCACATCGACCACCATCTACGACTCGCAAGGGAGTTCCCATTTGGCTGCCATGTACTTCGTTAAAACTGGCGCCAATGTTTGGGATATGCATACCTTCGTGGATGGATTAGAACTCGATGGCTCAACGATTACTCCGCCAAATACACAACCTAATGGTACCGGTTCCCCGATTACATTAAATTTTGACAACAACGGGGCGTTACTTAGTACTGTTCCCGCCCCAATACCACCCGCCACCCTCGGTCAGATCCCATTGACCGCTACGATGGCCAACGGGGCTGCTAGCATTAACTTTGCGATGGACATCGGGAAAACCACTCAATATGGAAGCCCTAACGGAATATCCTCCGTAAGCCAAGACGGCTATACCACCGGACATATCAGCAGCATAAATGTAGATGATGATGGAACTATATCTAGCCTTTTCACTAACGGTAGAAACCGCGTTCTAGGTCAGGTAGTAATGACCAATTTTGCAAATGTTCAGGGCCTACGGCCGGTTGGTAATACCGAGTGGGCGGAAAGTTCCATTTCCGGGCAGGCATTACTGGTACGCCCAAGTGAAGCGGGTACGGGAACAATCCAATCCGGAGCACTAGAAGCTTCCAATGTTGATCTCACCAAACAATTGGTAGATATGATCGTATCCCAGCGTAGCTTCCAGGCGAATTCCCAGGTGATTTCCGCCGTCGATACCCTCACCCAGACCATCGTCAATCTACGCTAATGATTAGATGATTAGATAAGTTAAGACACCGCCCGGAGAACGACCATGGACCGTATGCTTTATGTCGCTATGTCTGGGGCCAAACAGATAATGCAGGCCCAAGAGGCGAATAATCATAACCTGGCCAATGTGAGCACTACGGGCTTTCGTGCCGACCTTAACCAATTTCGGGCGATGCCGGTCTTCGGTGAGGTATACCCTACGCGGGTCTACTCCATGAGCGAACGCCCCGGCATCGACTTTACCCCCGGCCCCCTCATCACTACCGACAACGATTTGGATATCGCAGTACGTGGTCAGGGATTTATCGCGGTACAAGGCCCGGACGGAAATGAAGCCTACACCCGGGCCGGCGACCTGCACTTAGGACCAGGCGGGGTACTCACCACGGGCGCAGGCCATTACGTGATGGGTAATAATGGCCCGATCGCCATCCCCCCCTACGAAAAGGTTGAAATCGGCCAAGATGGCACGATTACTGCTCGTCCTTTAGGACAGGCCCCCAATGCCATGGTGATCTTGGACCGGATCAAGCTGGTCAAGCCCGATTTGGAAAAATTAGAAAAGGGATTGGAGGGATTATTCCACCTCCAGGATAAATCGATTGCACCTCCTGATGCCGGCGTGACCGTAGCCTCACGGGCGGTAGAGGGCAGCAATTCCAATCCGGTCGAGGCCCTGGTGACGATGATTAACCTTCAACGCCAATATGAAATGCAGGTAAAAATGATGAAGAGCGGAGAAGATAATTCTGCATCGGCCTCAAAATTGTTACAGCTTCAATAGCCATCCTAAATTTATCTGAAGGAGTTCCCAACATGGGTTTTGCCTACGCAGAATTAGAACTTATTAATCTGTTAGATAAAGGGCTACACAGTAAGGGTTATATAACACCAGAAGTCGTTAGGAAAGTACACGTAAAAGCATTGGTGGATAGCAGCGCCTACAAACTATGCATCAATGAAAATATCAACGCCCAGCTTGGACTGGAAAAGGTGGACGAAATCTTTGTGGAAATGGCGGACGGAACACTTAGAAAGATGAATGTCGTCGGCCCGATAGAGATTCGATTTGAAACACGCCGGACGATTGGGGATGCGGTGGTACTCCCTGGAGAAGTGGAGGTTCTGCTTGGGG
Organism: Gammaproteobacteria bacterium; assembly: GCA_963575685.1. Classification (GTDB taxonomy): domain Bacteria; phylum Pseudomonadota; class Gammaproteobacteria; order CAIRSR01; family CAIRSR01; genus CAUYTW01. The sequence goes on from CAUYUB010000555.1 coordinate 17,324, forward strand.
TAATACCGCTGGAGGATATGGATGTGGTGATCGACCCACTTGAGGAGAGAGTCAAGCTACCGGCGGACCGACCTTATATTGCAAAGCGAAAGCTAAAATAACTGGTTTAACGTTTAATTAACCAAAATTAGAAAAATAAAAACCGGAGTCAAAACCATGAACCGTGCCCTGTGGATTGCCAAAACTGGTCTGGATGCGCAACAGACGCGCATGGCCGTGGTCTCCAATAACCTGGCCAATGTCAGCACCACTGGCTTCAAGAAAGGGAGAGCGGTATTCGAAGACCTGCTCTACCAAAATATCCGCCAACCAGGCTCCCAGTCCTCTCAGAACACCATCCTGCCTTCGGGATTGTCTCTAGGAACCGGGGTACGCACCGTGGCCACGGAGAAATTGTTCAGCCAGGGCAACCTCGTCCAGACCGAGAATTCTCTGGATATCGCCATCAATGGCCATGGATTTTTGCAGATCCTGCAACCCGACGGCACCCTCGCCTATACCCGCGACGGCTCTTTCCAACTGGATAATCAGGGCCAAATCGTAACCGCAGGTGGTTTGCTGTTGCAGCCCCCGATTACGATTCCCAGCAATGCCCAAAGCATCAGCATCGGCACCGATGGGGCCGTATCCGTCCAACTTCCGGGAGTGGCCGCCCCTTCGCAGCTCGGCACCCTTCAGCTCGCTGACTTTGTTAACCCTACTGGGCTACAGGCTATCGGCGATAACCTTTTCCTGGAAACCGGTGCCAGCGGTTCGCCTCAGACCGGCACGCCGGGTCTTAACGGAATGGGCACCATGATCCAAGGCTCGGTAGAGAGTTCCAACGTCAATGTGGTTGAGGAAATGGTGAACATGATCGAGACCCAACGCGCCTATGAAATGAATTCCAAAGCGGTCTCCACCACCGACCAGATGCTCGGCTACCTCTCCAACAACGTGTAAGGTCCATCATCATGACCACCCAGATTCGAATCACCCTGTTGTTCCTTGGTGTCTTGTTCCTCGCAGGCTGCGCCGAGACCCCCCAACACGACCCGGCCTACGCCCCGACCCTACCGCTCGCCTCTCATACACCACCGCCGCGGGATGGGGCCATCTTCCATTCCGGCTACGACATCGTCCTATTTGAGGATGATCGGGCGCGCCGGATCGGGGATATTCTCACCGTCCAGCTCGTGGAAAAGACCGACGCTAGCAAGAAGGCCGAAACCAAGATCGGTAAGTCCGATGAGGTAGATATCTCCGCTACCACCCTGTTTGGACGTACCCCTGGCGCCGGTGGCCTCTATAGCTGGCCCAAGAACAAACTTTCAGGCTCATCTACGTTCGACGGCAGCGGCGACAGCAGCCAGAGCAACAGCCTCTCGGGCAGCATCAGCGTGACGGTAACCGAGGTACTGCCCAACGGTTATCTGATGATACGAGGCGATAAAGTCATTGGGCTCAACCAAGGCACTGAATTCGTACGCCTCTCCGGCATCGTACGCCCCAGCGATATCCGCTCCAACAATACCGTTCCTTCTACGGCCATCGCCAATGCCACTATTTCCTATGGCGGCAAGGGCGCCACAGACGATGCAAACGCCATGGGTTGGCTGGGGCGATTCTTTATTAGTGCGCTATTCCCCTTCTAAAGATTCAATCCGTAGCTAAATTCATGAAGTGGGTAGCTGCTTATTCGGGCCACCAGCATAAAGTTGCGCAGAGGACAGAGAGCGTTTAAATGAGCCAGCGTATCGTCCATGACTGGTGCGCTTCGTACCTCAGCATACCCTACGAAATGTGCTTTTTCTGCCATCCGCCCTTTTCGAGAAAGCGTAGGGTGCGCTGAGGTACGAAGCACACCAATCTGCGCAATCTTACGTTGGTGGCAACCCGTCGAGCGCCACGTAGTGACATGATGAATTTAGCCGCGGGTTTTCAACCAACAGAAAGGTACAGTCATTCGTTACAATCGTTAAACTAGCAACATTCTTCTGGGAGCCAGAAGATCACCACATTCTCCGCGCAACTTTACGCCAGCGTGGTCGAGGCTCACCGAACGAAACGATGGCTAAGCCCCAACATGGGAACGGAAAATGCATGTAATGCCCATCATCTATAATGATTTCCGAATTCTCGCATGACGCCAAACCGGCCCAGGGGTATGCCATGAACACAACCTATAGACACCACCATTTGATGGGGGCCATCCTCGCCGCCCTGATTACAGCCTCGCCCGTCCAAGCCGACCGCATCAAGGATGTCGCCTCAGTACAAGGGGTGCGTATCAACCAACTGGTCGGCTATGGCCTGGTGGTGGGTTTGGACGGCAGTGGTGACCAGAGCAGCCAGACACCTTATACGGTCCAGAGCCTCAAGAGCATGCTCACCCGGCTAGGGATCTCGGTACCGCCCGACGTCAATCCTCAACCCAAAAACGTGGCTGCGGTATCGATTAGCGCCAACCTTCCCGCCTTCGCCAAACCGGGTCAAACCATTGATGTTACCGTCGCCTCCATCGGCAATGCCAAGAGCCTGCGCGGTGGGACCCTACTCCTAGCCCCACTCAAGGGCGCCGACGGCAACATCTACGCCATGGCCCAAGGCAACCTGCTGGTCGGTGGCCTGGGGGTTCAGGGTCAGGATGGGTCAAAAATCACCATTAATGTACCCAGCGCCGGACGGATCCCTAACGGTGCCACAGTAGAACGTACTGTCTCCACCGACTTCCATGACGGCAACCTCATCGTCCTCAACCTCAATACCCCCGATTTCACCACCGCCCAACAGATGGCCCAAACCATCAACAAGACCCTGGGCGCAGACACCGCCATCCCACTGGATGCCACCTCGGTACGAGTTCGCGCGCCCCTCGACCCCGGTCAGAAGGTAGGATTTCTATCGGTACTGGAGAATCTGGAAGTCAACCCAGGTGACGCCCCTGCGCGTGTCATCATCAACTCTCGAACCGGCACCGTAGTCATCGGCAACCACGTCCGCGTCCTACCCGCCGCCGTATCCCACGGTAATCTCACCGTCACGATCACCGAGTCGCCCCAGGTCAGCCAGCCCGCTCCCCTCTCCAAGGGGCAAACGGCAATCGTGCCGCGTTCCGACATCAAGGTGGAGCAAGAAAAGAATCGCATGTTCTTGTTCGGTCCCGGGACCACCCTGGACGAGATCGTACGCGCCGTAAACCAAGTGGGTGCCGCCCCCGGCGACCTGGTAGCCATCCTGGAAGCACTCAAGGAGGCCGGGGCGCTCCGGGCGGAACTGATCGTCATCTGAGTCGGCGGCCATGACGACCAACCCCTCCGTCTATACCGATCTCCAAGGCCTGACTGCCCTCCGCAGCCAGGCCCATCGCGATCCGGAAAAGAAACTGCGTGAGGCGGCGAGCCAATTCGAGGCCCTGTTCATCCAGAACATGCTCAAAAGCGCCCGCGCCGCCAGCTTAGCCCCTGGGGCACTGGATGGACCGCACAGCGACACCTATCAACAAATGTACGACCAGCAACTCGCCCTAACGCTAGCCAAAGGCAAAGGGATCGGCATCGCCGAAATGCTGGTGCACCAGCTCCAAAACACCCTGCCGGGCTCCTCCGACCACACAACCGCTCCCGCTGCCAACGCCATAAAAACGACTTCGATGGGAAGTAATCGCGCCACAATTTCGTCATTTTCACCGTCGCCATCCAGGGTATCCGTTACACCCACGCTACCGCCCACACCATCCAAGGAAATTACCGCTTCTCAGGCATCGTCTCCAACGTCCCAAACCGCGCAAAAAATCCGCACACCGGAGGAATTCGTCGCTTCGGTCTGGCCGGCGGCTTGCGACGCGGCAGAGGAACTAGGGGTAGACCCAGAGGTGTTGGTGGCCCAAGCCGCCGTGGAAAGTGGCTGGGGTCGTTCGGTAGCACATCTACCCGATGGCCGGAGCAGCCACAACCTGTTCGGCATCAAGGCCGACAGCCGCTGGAGCGGATCCCGCACCATCGTTTCCACCCTGGAATATCAGGACGGTATCGCGGTACGCCGCCAGGACCCGTTCCGCGCCTATAACTCGTTTACGGATAGTTTCTCCGATTACGCCCACTTCCTGCGTTCCAATCCCCGCTACCAAGACGCTCTAGACCAAGCGGATGACCCGGAAGCCTTTCTGCACGGCCTCCAGGCAGCGGGCTACGCCACCGATCCGGCCTACGCCCGCAAGGTAGCCTCTGTTTTGCATGGTGATACTCTGCGCAGCGCTCTAGCGAATCTCGATGATGGCGCCTGAGCAATCCGGGGAGACGGTCCATGCCCGACCTATTCAATATCAGCAAATCCAGGAGTTAAAATTCTCGGTTTCCCTCGATTTTGCAATTCCCTCTAGGATTAAAAAATTAGCCGGAGACCATTCGCTGCTCGATAAACCCTGCGGCTTTGACTGTCGCATCAATCGCTTGAAGGGTGATGAGCAGGGGCTCCAGCAATTCTAAAGGCCAGGCATTGGGACCATCGGAAAAGGCATGATCGGGGTCGGGATGGGTCTCCATGAATAGACCGGAGATACCTGCGGCTACCGCCGCTCGTGCGAGTACCGGTACGTATTCCCGTTGCCCACCCGATGCGCCCCCCTGCCCTCCCGGGAGTTGCACCGAATGGGTAGCATCGAATACTACCGGACAACCCGTAGCGCGCATTGCGGAAAGGGAGCGCAGGTCCGAAACCAGGTTGTTATAACCAAACGAGACCCCCCGCTCACACACCAGAATTTCGGTATTACCCACCTGGCGCGCCTTCTCCACCACATGAATCATATCCCAGGGGGCGAGGAATTGTCCTTTTTTGATATTGACCGGCCGACCAGCCCGCGCCACCCGTTGGATAAAATCCGTCTGGCGGCATAAAAAGGCAGGCGTCTGCAGCACATCCACCACCTCCGCCACCATTTCCACGGGAGTATCTTCGTGGACATCAGTGAGTACCGGGATTCCAATCTCCCGTCGGACCCGCTCCAGAATCGCCAAGCCCTGTACCAACCCCGGCCCACGCGGGCTCCGCCCGGAAGTACGGTTGGCCTTGTCGAAGGAAGATTTATAGATGAAGGGAATCCCTAAGCGTGTCGTCATCTCCTTGAGCTGAATAGCAGTCTGGAGGGCAAGTTGCTCGGACTCGATAACGCAGGGTCCCGCAATGAGAAAAAAGGGTCGGTCAAGGCCGACTTCAAAACCACAGAGTTTCATAATCGGCCACTATTTCTCACTATCCGGTTGATGACTGGGGGGGTTAGAACATCGGAATTCGTCATTCACAACCCCGCCCTTTTTTCCCGAGCGGAACGGGCAGCCTTGATATAGCCGATAAACAGGGGATGACCATCCCGAGGTGTAGAGGTGAATTCGGGATGGAATTGGCAGGCGACAAACCAAGGATGGCCGGGAAGCTCAATGACCTCCGCCAGCTTTCCATCCATGGAACGGCCGGCGATGAGCAGACCGGCATCCTGGAGCGCCTCCAGGTAGCGGTTATTCAATTCATAGCGGTGACGGTGGCGCTCGACAATCACCCCCCGGCCGTAGACCTCACGGATATTCGAACCGGGCACCAAACGGCATTGTTGAGCCCCGAGACGCATGGTCCCGCCCAGATCGTCATCCGCCGTCCGCCGCTCTACCGTACCGTCGGTGGCGGTCCACTCGGAGATCATCGCGATCACGGGATGCGGGGTTTTCTTGTTAAATTCGGTACTGTGCGCCCCGGCCAAGCCGATCCGATGGCGCGCGAATTCGATGACGGCAAGCTGCATCCCCAGACAAATACCGAGGTAGGGAACACCTTTCTCCCGCGCAAACTGCACCGCCGCAATCTTGCCCTCAATGCCGCGCTCCCCAAAACCGCCCGGAACGAGAATCGCATCCATCTCCTCAAGAATAGCGGTACCGGTACGCTGGATCTCCTCGGAATCGACATAGACAATCCGCACCTTGGTGCGGGTATGGATCCCAGCGTGGATCAAGGCCTCGGACAGGGATTTATAGGATTCCGCCAAATGGACGTACTTGCCAACCATAGCGACGGTGACCTCCCCATTGGGGTTAAGCAACCCCTCCACCACCTGTTCCCACTCCCGTAAATCCGCCGGGGGAGCGATCAGGCCCAATTTTTCCACCACGATGTCGTCCAGACCCTGGGCATGGTAGAGCAGCGGGATCCGGTAAATAGTATTCACGTCCATGGCGGAGATTACGGCACGCTCTTCAACATTGGTAAAGAGCGCAATCTTCCGCCGTTCAGAATCGGGCAACTGGCGATCCGCACGACACATCAAAATGTCCGGCTGGATACCAATCGAACGCAATTCCTTGACAGAATGCTGGGTGGGTTTGGTCTTAATCTCTCCGGCCGAGGGGATGTACGGCACAAGGGTCAGATGGATATAGAGCACATTGTTCCGGCCGCGCTCCACCCCCATCTGACGGATCGCCTCCAGAAACGGTAACGACTCGATATCGCCCACCGTACCGCCAATCTCGACCAGGGCGACCTCGGCATCCCCGGCCCCTTCGCAGATGCACCGCTTAATTTCATCGGTAATATGCGGGATCACCTGGACCGTCGCCCCCAAATAATCGCCCCGACGCTCCTTGCGGATTACGTTTTCATAGATACGTCCCGTGGTGTAGTTGTTTTTACGCCCCACCGTAATACGGACGAACCGTTCGTAGTGGCCAAGGTCCAAGTCGGTCTCAGCCCCATCGGCGGTAACGAATACCTCCCCATGCTGGAATGGGCTCATCGTCCCCGGATCAACATTGATATAGGGATCCAGCTTGATCATGGTGACCCGAATACCGCGGGCCTCCAGCACGGCAGCCAGCGAGGCCGCGGCAATACCCTTGCCCAGGGAAGACACGACTCCGCCGGTGACGAAGATAAATTTGGTCATGGAAAACCCGTATTGAGGGGGGAAAGATTGGGGTATCTGTTCAGCGTCTAATCGAGCTGACCTCGGAGCGGGTCTTCTCGATCATATTCGGGGTCTGGCCGGAGATCATAATAAGTTCCTTGACGAATTCCTGTATCCGCCCATCGGAAATATCGCCATGATTCTTTATCAGATCGCGATTGACCTGGACCACCAAATAGGGATTACGCCCAGCCGAATGATCGGTCCTTTCGAGTACCGAACCATCAAACGGAATTTGGCTCCCCGGGTAATCCAGCACCCACGAACTATAGGTTTTATGGAAGTTCTCGATAAGATCGGGACGCTCACTGTAAGGGGATTTTTCGACCGCATGCAGATAATGGGTTTTGTATGGCAGGAAATGACCCGGCACCGTCACATTAACCGCGCCCTCGTCGATATTCTCGCTTTTTCTGGTAATCGCATTCCAGCGACTGATCTCCCGCTCATTCTCGAACAAGGTTGATAAGCGACGCCCCAAAGGAAATAACATTTTTGTTGCGTAATCCGTCTCCGAGGTTAGGATCGCCAACACCGGAAGCTGCGACCCAAAATAGGTGCTACGCGCGGACGCCATATCGCTTAATGCGGAAAACTGGAGCGCCGTGATGGCCGGATTGATCAGAACCACCAGATTGCCAAAACCTGCCACATCCCCTTGGGCACCTTCCGGGGCCATAGTCTGGATAAACCGACTCTCGAGGGTGTGAGACACTGCGGAATAGACGGCAGTTCCCCCGAAACCATGCCCGATAACGGCAAGCCGGGTACGACTCCCCCCCACCACGATACTGTCCTTATCTTGCTTAATCCGCTCCAGACGACTTAATACCTCACCGACGCCAATCTCACCAATTTTTTGTGCGGTGTTCTTGCGCTCCCAGAAGGTGAAATTGTCGAGAACCGGGGTCGTAATCGATCGCCCACGCCAGCCCAGATAGACCCCCACCACCTGACGTGGCGATTCCTTACTGTCCCGGCTAATCTGTTTCTCTGATTCGCTAAGACGCCCCAATAAGTTGCGGAAGGTATCGATATTATCGTCCCCCGGAGCGGCATCATGCTGCCAGCCATGCATGAATACCGTCACCAGCAAGTCCTTACTCACCGCTTCTTCATAAATGGCGTTCAATACCGCATCCACCTGCTTTCGATCGAAGGCCAATCCCTGATCGTCGAATTCTACGAACCCCAGAAGATAGTCTTGATCAACGGCCACATTCTGGCCTGAACCGCTGGCCGGCTCCTGGAAGTGCTGATATCTCTGGAGGGCGTGAAGCTCACACTCGGCGGAGGGAGTTGACGTCTGGCTTACGCACAAGTCAACTTTCGTTCGATATTGTTGGTGCGGCGAACAGGCACTTAACCCGATGACCAGTAAGGGGATCGTGGCTAAGAACTGGAGTTTGGTTCCACGCATGGGCTTGCCTCAATTTAGGATGGTTGCGGGGTCCGGCACCGCCCCGGCCGCGCCGCTATACCGGCACTGCAGGAGGGGCAATCTGCCGGGGGCAACAGATTACCTCCGGCTAAACTGATTATTTAGGAGGATCGGTCGGTGGGAGTCTATCGGTACATTAGGTACCCTTGATGTTGACGAGCGTACGACCTCTTCGCGGAGCATATAGCTTGTATTCGTTCCGGTTAGGCGCCGTACCAGGCTCGCGACCGCACCCACACGGGGACGATAGGATAGTATGAAGTACCGGCCTGGGGACAGGAGCAGGGAAAACACTCTACGCACTCTCTACGCTCAATCCCCCACATGAAGACATAACCCGTGTACACTAGACTCTATTGAAAGACTTACCTAAGACCCGGAGGCCCCGGTGAGCTCGCTACCGCCCGAAGAATTACAACATCCAGAACAACTTACCCCATCGCTTCCAACTCAGCGGGGGGTTCTCCACTTTCTCAGGACCAGGGTCCCCCGCTCCCTCCAGATCGGCGCACTGGTCTCCATGTTGTGCTTCGTCAGTTGGCTTGGCTACGCGACCAGCGGACAGTTCATGGGGGCTCTTGATCAAAAAGCCCAAGTCATTGCCAGAAAGACGGTGGAACAAACCGCAGCGGCGTTTCTGGTAGCCAAATCGGTCAACGGTGCGCTCTCAGTCGCATCTACCTTCACCGTCGGCGCCGGTGCCCTCGTCAATGGCTCTATTGAGCCCGGTAAAGTCTTGGACCCCTTCGATCGCCTGATCGACGACTTTTCCGATTATCTGCTTGTAGCAGCAACCGCCGCTACGCTCACGGAATTGATCCTGGTTATTGATAGTAGCGTGGGCTTCAGCCTGGTCGTTCCTTTTTGTTTCATATTGGGATTCTTCGTCTACCTGTTGCGCCACAACCGAAGTGGTTGGAAATTCCATATCGGCAGCTTATGCCAGACGGTCTTAGCCTTTGTGGTATTACTCCGCTTCGGCCTACCCCTGATCATGATTACTTCCCATCAGGGTTACGATATTTTCCTGGCTCCCCACTACGAACAAGCGCAAGCAAGGTTGGACGACATCCAGAAGAAAACCAAGGCGATGTATACCAGCATCACCGAGTCCAAGGATCACAGTGAGCAATGGGTAGTTTCGCGCTGGTTCGATACCGCCTCCGATAAGGTAGATGGGGTACGTGCCGCAGCTTCCGTCCTCAAAGACAACTTCGATCACTTTTTCGATGCCATTTTTACCATGACCGCGGTCATGGCTTTGGAAATCGTCTTATTGCCGGTGGCCCTGGGTTGGGTAATGTGGAGATTAACTCGTCGAATTACCGGCGCCCTGTGGTATCGCGAGGTACCAGCCTAAGAATTTATGGTCGTCCGTAGTAGGATGAATCCTGCAAAAATCCCCTGAATGTCCGATCCCGCCATCCTGCCCTGGCAATACGATCTCTGGGAACACCTCGTGGCCCGTTTTCGGGCCAAACGCCTTCCCCACGCCCTGCTCTTTGCAGGCCCGCGTGGGGTGGGCAAAACAACCTTTGCCCGTTGCTTTGCCCAAACCTTGTTTTGTGAAGCACCTACCGATAACGGCATCGCCTGCGCCACCTGTCCCGCCTGTCGACGTTTCCTGGTGGGCTCTCACCCCGATTTTTTATGGATACAACCCGAAGCCAAAATCCGGACCGGAACCAAGACCGCCCGTGACGAAACCGCAGAGGGAGGAAAGAGCAGTGAAGAAAATGAGGGCGCCAAGAGTGAAAAAGGGGCTGAAAAGGGTGGTCGTCATATTCTGATCGACCAGATCCGTGCCCTCAGTGAATGGATCTCCCTCAAACCCCATTACGGCGGACGCAAGGTAGCCCTTCTCACGCCGGCGGAACAGATGAACATCAACGCCGCCAACAGCCTCCTCAAGACCCTGGAGGCCCCCCCCGGTGAGGCACTGCTGATGCTTGCCGCCGCCCATCCCGCTCAACTCCCCGCCACCGTGCGTAGCCGTTGCCAAACCGTAACCTTTCCACCCATCGCAGCCGCGTCCGCAGTACCCTGGCTGGTCGCCCAGGGAGTCGGCAATCAGGAAATCGCCACACTGCTGCTGGGCCTGGCAGAGGGAGGGCCCCTCACCGCCTTGGAGTTGGCCCAGAGTGGCATACTGGAATACCGCCTAACGCTGTTCGGGGAACTGGAAGGGGTAATCATGGGACGTTTGGCCCCGGTGACCGTCGCACAATCTTGGCTTACCCGTGAGGTAGCACAGCTTATTGACTTTCAGTGGGGTTGGACGGCGGATATGATCCGCCTTTCCCTCGCCCCCCATACGGGTCTCGCCAACCCCGATCTGGCGCCACGCCTAACGGCCTTGGCCCGACGGCTAGGGGTACGCCGCTTATACGCGCGATTGGATCACCTAAGCGAGGCCATGCGGTTGGTCCGAGGACCGACCAATCCCAATCTCCAACTCTTACTGGAAGACCTGCTCATTCCCTGGCGCGCCTGAGCGCCTTACCCTTCGAAAAATTCGCTCATATCCTCGGCGTATCTGCGCCGTGCCGTTCTCAGGAGGTCATACCGTGTCCGAGGCTCCCCGCCCCATTTCCCCGCCCCAGAGTGCTCGCCAGGGCATTTTGTCGCTGACTATCAAGGACAAGAATGCCCTCTACGCCGCCTATATGTCTTTTCTAAAAAATGGAGGCCTCTTCATCCCCACCAACAAGAGCTACCAATTGGGGGATGAGGTCTTCATGCTCATGAATCTTATGGATGAAACGGAACGCTTAGCAGTAGCAGGCAAAGTTGTCTGGATTACTCCCCGCGGCGCCCAAGGCAACCGCTCGGCCGGTATTGGCGTCCAATTCAGCGATCAGGATAAAGGAATTGTCCGCGGCAAAATCGAAACCTACCTAGCCGGCGTCAAAACCGACCGCCCTACCCATACCTTGTAGTCGAATCACCTGTGACAGACCACTCCATGCTACTCTGGCAGCTTGGGTGTGACGGCATCATGGCATCTACCTTGGAGGCGTTCTGCAAAAAATATCGGCCCCCTCAACGGAGGAATTCTTTCATGAGCTACCCGCCGTCCCTGTCGCGCATGGTTGCCTGGGAATTGCGTCTGTGCCTAGCCGCCAATCGGGTAGGCGACCGTCCGGGCGGGCGGTGGTTATTCACCACCGTCAGCCGGCTCGGGGATGGGGTGTTCTGGTATACCTTGACTCTTGTTCTACCCCTTTTCTATGGCTCCGGGGAGTTGCGCCCGGTGCTACACCTGCTCGTAGTTGGGTTGTTTTGCGTGACCCTCTATAAGGGGGTCAAGATCGGGACCACCCGCCTCCGCCCTTACCAAGTAGAAGTGCGCATTCGGCGTGGCAGCCCCCCCTTGGACCAGTACAGCTTTCCCTCTGGGCACACCCTACATGCCGTTGCCTTCAGTATCGTGGCGGTTGGATACCATCCGATGCTGGTTTGGTTGGTCGGTCCATTCACGGGGTTGGTCGCCCTCTCGCGGGTCGTTTTGGGACTGCACTATCCTTCCGATGTCCTAGGCGGGGCAATCCTGGGAGCTGCGGCAGCGACGGCTACCCTCCCGTTGATCGGGGGATTTGCTTAAATGACGGGTGGTGGATGATGGGCATCGTGCGGTGATGGTAATGTCTCAGTCATGACACTCTACCGTCACTAGCGAGATATCGTCGAGTTGTGGAGCGTTTCCCTGATGCTGACGGAGGGTCTCCATAATCTGGTCCGGTCGGTTGCGCGGTACAGTTCCAACGATGGCGCGGGCCAGTCCTTCCAAGCTGAAGGGGATCCCTTCAACGTTTTCTGCTTCCAACAAACCGTCGGAGCACATCAGGAGTTGGCCGGAAACCGGCCATGGATGGGTCTCAACGACAGCGTTAAAGTCTTTTTCGGACAAAATCCCTAGGGGCGGGTGTACCGAAGGGAAGGAGTACAGTACCTTGCCGGTTTCATCGACGAATAACGCCGTGGGGCATCCCCCATTCCAAACACTGATGGTGCGGCGAGGCATCGCGATGGAAACGAGTACCGCCGCAACGAATCGCTCTCGGGGCATGAGCAAGTGGAGCTTGCGGTTCATTTCGGCAACGATGCGGGGAATGGGAAATCCCTTCGCGGTCATGCCGTAAAAGATTTCGGTGATCGGCAAGACATTGAGGGCTGCGGCTAGGCCATGACCGGTGGCGTCCGCCAGCGCCACATGCAGCTCCCCGGCTGGAGTGCGGGCACAGGCGACCAAGTCGCCGCTAAAGTTAAGGGCCGGGATGACGCGGCGTATTACCAGCGGATCGTCAATCTGTCCGAAACTCACGATTCGGTCCATTACCCGTGCCGCCAAGAGGCGTTCCTCTTCGGCCTTGTCGCGATAATCTTCCAGTCGGGTAAGGCTTTCGGTAAGCTGTCCCTGGATCTTGGCAATGCGTTCCATCACCCGGACTTTTTCACGCAGTACGGTGAAATTGATGGGCTTTGTCAGATAATCGTCAGCGCCGCTCTCTATCCCTTCGACCAAGTCATGGTCGCTGTCCAAGGCGGTGAGGAGGATAATTGGCACCCAGTGCGGTTCTGCCAGGGCACGAATGAGGGTCGTGGCTTCAAAGCCATTCATCACCGGCATCATCACATCCATTAGTACCAAATCCGGTCGTTCCTGCCGGTAACATTCCACCGCTTGCGCCCCATCAACCGCAGTGACAACTGAGTGCCCCCAGTTGCAACAGGAGATCGATATCATCTCCAGGTTGAATCGACTGTCATCCACAATCAAAATTTTCACGGCGTATCTGCCTCTTGAACTTCTCCGTCAGCAGTAGTTGCATCCGGCAAGGATTCCGTTAGGGGGTAATAGACCACCACATCGTTTCCTCTCCCGCGAAATTCTACTTTCTGACACAAGTGGCGTACTAAGACGATGCCTCGTCCGAAGGGAATATGGTCATTTTCAATGGTGCGTCCATAGGCAGCGTAATCAAATCCCGGTCCGCTATCTACGACATGCACCCGCAACATAGGCGAGCGTTCTTTTACGATGGACAGATCGATGGTGATACGGCCATCGTCGAGCGCCTCCAGGCGTTCGGCGCGCAGACGGATATAACGCTCAAAGCCATCGGGTTCGACCTTGATACGAGAATCCAGGCCGAGTAGTCCGTGATCCACGGCGTTGTTGTACAACTCGGCGACGATGATGAAAAAATTGCTGAGGTGATGCTCACTCAATCCTGCTTGACGGCACCAATCCAGCAGGAACGGCAATACATCAATCCCGCGCACCTCTTTGTGTCCCAGACGCACGCCTAGGTACCACTGTCCCGTGTCTTGGATGACATGCGACGGATGCGTCGGTGCCTCCGCTACTAGTGGGCAGGTGTCCCGACACTCCAGCGCCATCAGTGAGACGTCGTCGATTTGGGGCGCCCCTCCTAGGTGTTGGTGAAGTGCCGTGATGATGTGGTCGAGTCGGTCGTGAGGCAGTGTTTCCTGCAAAATGCGCGTAAGACCTGCCGGACCGAAGGGGGTACCTTGGGGGTCTTCGGCCTCCAGCAGGCCATCGGAACACATCAGGAGTTGGCCGGGGACTGGCCACTGGTAGACCTCCAAGGCGGGACTGAAGGCGGTATCCACCAGGATACCAAGAGGAGGGTGTACCGAAGAAAAGGTCCGCAACACTTCTCCCATCTCGTTCACGAACAAGGCCGCAGGACACCCACCGTTCCAGACACTGAGGGTATTGCTGGAAAACTCGACGGAGACCAGTATCGCCGCGACAAAGCGCTCACGGGGCATGAGACGGCGAATCTTGCGATTCATCTCAACGGCGATCCGCGAGATGGGAAATCCCTTTTCCGTCATGCCATAAAAGACTTCAATCATCGGCATGACATTAAGGGCGGCCGCCAGACCATGGCCGGTAGCATCGGCCAAGGCTACATGCAGGTCTCCGGCAGGAGTACGGGCAGAGGCTACCAAGTCGCCGCTGAAATTGAGGGCTGGGATGATCCGGTACGAGACCAGTTCGTCATTTTCTTGTCCGAAGCCCACGATCCGGTCCATTACATGGGCGGCCAGGTGACGCTCTTCTTCTGCTTTGTCTCGATAGTCCTGAAGCCCTGCCAGACTCTCGGTAAGCTGGCCCTGAATGGTGGCGATGCGCTCCATCACGCGAATCTTTTCGCGTAGGATGGTGAAGTTGACGGGTTTTGTCAGATAGTCGTCGGCGCCGCTGGCGATTCCTCGTACCAGATCGTCCTCGCTGCCCAAGGCGGTGAGCAGGATAATCGGAACCCAGTGCGGTTCCGCCAGGGTACGGATGCGGGCCGTGGCATCAAAGCCATTCATTACCGGCATCATCACGTCCATCAAGATTAAATCCGGTCGTTCGGCTTGATAGCGCTCCACCGCCTGTGCCCCATCCATGGCGGTGACTACAGAGTGCCCCCAGGTGCGACAGTAGGTTGATGTCGTCACCACGTTGAGGCGATTGTCATCCACGATCAGGATCTTCAAGGCTTGTCCTGGTACCGGGTAAGGTCAAAAGATCTGCGAAAATTCCTCGCTAGAATAACGAAAGAAACCAAAAGAAAAGGTTCGGCAGTTCGAGCCTTTTCTTTTGGTCTCTTTCGTTATTCTGGAGATTTAAATAAAACAATAAATTACTAACGCAGGGTAAACAACTTATGAAAGTTGGCTACTTCTAGGATCTGGCGCACCGCACCACGGCTGTTCACCAGGCTGAGTTTGATGCCGCTGGGTTCGGCTTTTTCCCGAAGCAACAGCAGCATTCCCAGCGCCGAACTGTCCAGGTAATTCACATCGGAGAGGTCTACATCAATGGACTCTACCTCGCGGCGGCTCAGGATGCGCTCATAGCTGTCCCGGAATTCGCGGCTGGCGTTGAAATCAAAGCGGCCTTCGAGTTTTAGTGTTGCTTTCTGGCCGGCATCATTGGTATTGATCTGCATGGGCATGGAAATCTCCTAACGTATTTGAAAGCGGAATGTGGCGGGTCATACCCGGAGTTGTCGGCCGCCACTGCGTGCCAGATAACTCAACACCTTGCCGGAGATTTCCGACAATGGTACCTGCTCGTCTACCCCTCCCATCAGAAACGCCTCGCGGGGCATCCCGTAGACCACACAGGTCGTCTCGTCTTGACCCAGAGTATAGGCGCCACTTTTTTTCAATTCGAGCATCCCGGCAGCACCGTCTTTGCCCATTCCGGTGAGGATCACCCCGATGGCGTTGCGTCCGACCGCGTCAGCGGCGGCGTGGAAGAGCACATCTACCGAGGGGCGATGGCGGTTGACCGGGGGGTCTTGGTTGAGTCCCAGGACATAATCCGCTCCGGAACGTCTCACCGTAAGATGGGCATCGCCAGGTGCGACATAGGCATGCCCCGGCAAGGCACGCTCGCCATGGACTGCCTCCTGGACCCGAAGGCGGCACAAGCGGTCCAGACGCTCGGCGAACGGTCGAGTAAAGCCGGCCGGCATATGCTGAGTAATTAGAATAGTAGGGGCATCGGGCGGCATACCCAACAGTACTTCCTTAATCGCCTCGGTACCACCTGTCGAGGCCCCGATCACGATGACCCGTTCCGAACTGTACCACATCGGTTTGGACGGCTCCGGGGAAGAAGGCATCTTCGTCGCGGCGCGGATCGTGTGAGGACGGAAGCGGGCAGCAGCGGCAGCGCGGATTTTGTCGGTAATCTCTTGGGCGTAATCTTCCATCCCGCGGCGGATATCCAAGCGTGGTTTGGAAACTACGTCAACCGCACCTAACTCCAGGGCGCGGAAGGTGACTTCAGAATCGCGCTCGGTGAGGGAAGATACCATCACCACCGGCATGGGCCGCAACCGCATCAGCCGTTCCAGAAAATCCAACCCGTCCATACGCGGCATCTCTACGTCCAGCGTGAGGACATCCGGCTCCAACGCCTTGATTTTCTCCCGTGCCTGATAAGGGTCAGCCGCAGTACCCACCACCACCAGGTCGGGTTCCCGACCGATGATTTCCGTAAGTACGCTACGGATGAGGGCCGAATCATCGACCACCAGCACCTTGATTGTCATACGGATACACGTTGGAGTGAGGTCTTCGACAAACCGGAATTATATCATCCATTTTATGGATTTTTCCAGTTTCACGGTCAGGTTATTAACGGCAAGATTACCAAAGCATCTTCAAAGTCGAAAGGCTCCACAGTATCCGGTATCTGAATCTTTAGGTTTTGCCTTGTTAAATATATGATTTTTTTCGTATGTAAATTGCGAGGACACTTCTTTGCTATAGATCTTATTTTTTATTTTCATTTTTCATCAAATATCAAATGATTGGCTGGAGTGGGCGGCCAAGATCGGAAAATCATCGCTGACAGGCAAACTGACCACGTAGCGCCTCGAATACCAAGGTGCGCGCAACGCTCCGCTGGGATGGGGGATGATTACGAAGGTACTGGGTAACCTGCTGGATTAGATATTCCGCTGAGATATTATTAGGAGGACACAAGGCGGTCCCTTCCAGGGCATCCAACACCCCCCGAACATATCCCAGAAACATTCCTGCCTTAATCGAGTTCCCTTCATAGCCTCCCTGGACCTTGAGGTATTCCTCTAGATAATTGTGCAATTCCTGGCCGTGCATGGGTTGGGCGGCCACCGGCGCTCCGAGGAATAAGGTTAGGACGAGGCCGGAGAGAAATATACTACGCATGGCGAGGACCTGGGACTGGTTCAGTCTGATTTCATCCTAACTGATTGATTATTGCCGTGGGGGCGACAGCAACGGGAGGAGGATAGATACAGGGGAGGAGCGGAGTC
Source organism: Gammaproteobacteria bacterium (assembly GCA_963575685.1). GTDB lineage: Bacteria > Pseudomonadota > Gammaproteobacteria > CAIRSR01 > CAIRSR01 > CAUYTW01. The sequence goes on from CAUYUB010000555.1 coordinate 34,536, forward strand.
AAGGTCTAGCATTGCGTAGCGTCGCGTGATGAGGTGCTTAATAAGCTAATCCGTACCCGTTCATAGCGAGCACCAGGAACACGTAGAAAGGTTTTCCCGAGAGAGGATGTTGGCGCCATGCCTGTAAACCCCCTTTTTCGAGCGCGGAGGGATAGAAACTGCTATCTGCCATCACGAACTTGCGGGACTTCGAACATGACGCCATAAAAACGACTTTGACGGAAGTAGCAGTGCCACAATTTCGTCACTTTTACCCGCGTCACCATCCTCTGTATCCGTACACCCAGTCCGCCACCCACACATCCACGGATGGTTACCGCTTTCCAGGCGGATGGCCCAGAAGCCTTTCTGCGCGGCCTCCAGGCGGCGGGCTACGCCACCGATCCGGCCTACACCCGCAAGGTGGCCTCTTTTTTGCATGGTGATACTCCGCGCAGCGCTCTAGCGAATCTCGATGATGCGCCTGAGCAATCCGGGGAGACGGTCCATGCCCGACCTATTCAATATCAGCAGCTCTGCCTTATTTGCCACGTCCCGAGGGCTGAGCACCACGAGTCACAACGTTGCCAACGTCAACACGCCGGGTTATTCCCGCCAAGTGGTGGACTTTGCCACCAAGCCCACTTTACCGGAGGGAGGCCAATACCTTGGTACCGGAGTAAACATCGCCCAGGTACGACGTAATTACGATGAGTTTCTGACCAACAATGTACGTGATACCACTGGACGGCAGAGCCAAACCCAGTCCCTTTACGACCTGGCAACCCAGGTAGACAACCTCTTGGCAGATCCAACGGCAGGGGTGTCGCCGGCAGTCGATGATTTTTTCAAATCCAGTCACGGTGTGGCCGACGATCCCACCTCCACCGCCGCGCGCCAAGACATGCTTTCCACCGCGACGACACTGGCCAAGCGTTTCAATATCCAGTCTTCACACCTGAACGACTTGGCACAGCAGGTGAACAGCCAGATAACGACCCAGGTCGACGAGGTCAATCATTTGGCATCCAACATCGCCAAACTCAATAATGACATTGCCATTGCAACCACCCAAATCGCCGGCAGGGGACAGCCCAACGACCTGATGGATTCCCGAGACGAAGCGGTACGCCAAATGGCGGAGAAAATCGGAGTAAACGTTCTCAAACAAGACGACGGAACTTTTAACGTCTTCGTCGGCAATGGCCAGACCCTGGTAACCGGGACCCAGGTACGGTACCTGGACGTAGTGAAAAATCCCTATGATGGCAACCAGAATGAAATAGCGTTGGGGCAATCCGTGAACGTGGGAAGTAATCCCAACAACCAAACCAGCAAGGGAGCAGCGTCCTCGCCAAACACTCCAATCGCTATCATCTCAGGACAGATTACTGGCGGCTCACTGGGAGGAATGTTACAGTTTCGCCGCGAGGTATTGGAACCTGCCCAAAACGGATTAGGACGCGTCGCGGCGGGCCTTGCCACCGAGGTCAATCAACAACACCAACAGGGAATGGATTTGAATGGAGTTTTGGGGGGTAATCTATTCAATGTAGGTACACCTCAAACATTTTCCGACACGAATAATACGAGCGATCTCCAAATTCAGGCCGAGATTACCAATGCTTCTGCCTTAAGCACCAGTGATTATCAGCTTACGATCACCGGTGCCGGCTACCGCATTACCAAACTCAGTGACGGCACAACGACGACCGCGACACTCACGAACAAAATCAACCGCGACGGAACCAGCTCACTCGTCCTAGATCCGCCGGTAGATGGGGTAACCTTGACCCTTAACAGTGCTTCCGGTAGTACCGGTAATCAGGGAGATAGTTTTTTAATCCGGCCGAACCGAATGGCAGCGGGCCAGATATCGGTAGCGATTGCGGATCCTTCCCGTTTGGCCGCCGCCAGCCCAATTCGCGCCAAAACCGCAGATGGCAATATCGGCAGTGGGCAACTCAGCATAGACCAGGTAATTGACACCAACAATCCGGCCTTTGCCTCCACGGGGACACTCACGCCACCCATACTGATTCGCTTCGACGACCCACCGGCGGCAGGTGGTGGGCTTACCTATTCGGTTTATAACAATACCGACCCCGCCAATCCGGTGCTGCTCCAAGACAATACCAACCCGATCAATCCGGTACCGCTCCGAGGTATTCCCTATAATCCAGCGCAAGATTCGGCGGTATTTCCAAACGGTAGCGTCGATTATGGATATCGCGTGACCCTGTCCGGCACTCCTCAACCAGGGGATGCCTTCACCATTGACTACAACACCGGCGGGAAAGGCGACAACCGCAATATGCTGGCGTTGTCCAACCTGCAAAGCACGCCGCTACTGGCAGGGGGTACTACCACCTTCCAAGGGGCCTATGGCCAAACCGTAGCGGATGTCGGAACGGCAACACGGCGGGCGGAACTCAACAACGGTGCCGAAAAAACTTTGCTGACTCAAGCGCAAACTGCCCAACAGGAAGTGGCGGGGGTAAATCTGGACGAGGAGGCCGCCAATCTCCTTAGATACCAAGAGGCCTACCAGGCCTCTGCACAATTGGTTGCCACCGCCGATACGCTATTCAAGACCATCCTCGGGGTAACCGGAAGATAAGCCGTTAAATCACCTATTTTGAGAAGGAGGACAGCTGATGCGTATTTCCACTGCAATGTTTCACCAGCAGAGCATCACTTCCATGCTCAACGCACAGTCTCAGCTCGATGAAACGCAACAACAGCTTGCCACAGGCCGGCGTATGCTCAATCCTTCCGATGACCCTGCGGCATCCAGCCAGGCATTATCCTTGCGTCAAACCGTAGCCACAACCGAGCAGTACCAAAACAATGCCGATACCGCAACGGCTCGTCTCAATCTGGAAGAATCGTCACTCACCGGGGTCGGCAATGTTCTCCAGCGGGTACGGGAACTGGCCCTAAAGTCCAATAATGCTGATTTGACAAATTCCGATCGTCACGCCATCGCCGTAGAAATGCGACAGAATTTCGATGCATTGGTCGGATTAGCTAATACCCGCGACGCCAATGGCGAATATTTGTTCTCTGGTTACAATACCCAAACCCAACCTTTCAACGTAAACGCTAATAAGGTGAGCTATATGGGTGACCAGGGTAGCCGTTTTCTCCAGATTGGAGAATCGGACCAAGTGGCAACGGGGGATTCGGGTTGGAACGTCTTTATGAATATCCCTACCGGTAACGGTAATGGCCTCTTTGTGACGGCCCCCGGTCCAAACAACAGCGGTAGCGGCGCGATAGACCCCGGCACGGTAGTAGATCAGAATACCTGGAAACCGGATAGCTACACCATTTCTTTCCCAACGGCAGACACCTATGAAGTACGAGACAGCGCCGGCGGGCTGGTACCGGGTGCGAGTGGCGCCTATAGCAGTGGTGATGCCATCGCATTTCGTGGTATTCAAACCACGATCACCGGCGACCCTATCGTAGGAGACAGTTTTACCATTACCTCGGTGGGCCCCAACCCAACCAACAGCGGCACGGGGGCAATGAATCACAGCACGGTCGTAGATTCCACCGCTTGGCAGCAGGATATCTATACCCTATCGTTTAGTTCCGCCAATGATTATCAGATCCAAGACAGTGCCGGTAAGCTGGTCGGGAATGGTACCTATCAGAGCGGCAACCCAATCACCTTTCGCGGGATTCGGACCTCCATTACCGGTGCCCCTGCGATTGGGGATAGTTTTGTCATCGCCCCCGGCACCCAGCAGGATGTTTTTTCCACCATCAATACGCTGGCCACCACCCTGGAAAATACCAGCGGCCCCCAAACCAATTCGACGGTGGCCAACGCCGTATCGCGAGCCATCCAAGATCTCGACCAGGCCCACGCCCGTACTCTGGACACCCGCTCCGCCATCGGCTCACGCCTAAATCGCGTCAGCAATGCCAAGGACAGTAACGAAGGCTTTTCTATTCAGCTCCACTCCACCCTATCCACCCTGGAGGACCTGGATTACACCACCGCAGTATCCACCCTCAATCTCCAGACGTTGGGGTTACAGGCCGCCCAACAGGCCTATGTAAAGGTCTCCGGTCTCTCTCTGTTCAGTCATCTGGGTTAAGATGCCACTCGCTTATCTCCAGATTTTGGTAATGATCTGTTATCTTTCCCCCCACTCCCTTACCACCCTAGCGACGCACCCCTATGAAGATCACTATTTTTGGAACTGGATACGTCGGGCTGGTCACCGGGACCTGCCTTGCAGAGGTCGGCAACGAGGTCCTGGGTGTGGACGTGGACGAACACAAGATAGCCATGCTGCAACGGGGTGAGACGCCCATCTACGAACCGGGACTGGAAGCGCTGTTGCGCAGTAACCTTGAAGCGGGTCGGTTGTCTTTCACCACGGATGCCGCTGCGGGAGTCGCCCACGGCCTCTTCCAATTCATTGCCGTCGGTACGCCCCCGGATGAGGATGGTTCCGCCGATCTCCAGTACGTACTCGCCGTGGCCCGAACCATCGGGGAGCATATGGAGGGCTATCGGGTAATCATAGACAAATCAACGGTTCCGGTAGGCACCGCCGACAAGGTACGGCAGACCGTCACGGAGGCCCTGACCCGGCGAAACACCGAATTCGAATTCGATGTCGTCTCCAACCCGGAGTTTCTTAAGGAGGGTGCGGCCATTGATGACTTCATGAAGCCGGACCGGATTGTGGTCGGTACCGATAATCCCCGAACCACCGAACTGTTGCGCGCCCTTTACGCCCCCTTCAATCGTAACCGTGACCGGCTGATCGCCATGGATATCCGTTCGGCGGAACTGACCAAATACGCCGCCAATGCCATGCTGGCCACCAAGATCAGCTTTATGAACGAGTTATCCAACTTGGCGGAACGCTTGGGGGCCGATATTGAAAAGGTCCGCATCGGTATCGGCGCTGACCCCAGAATCGGTTATCACTTCATCTATCCGGGCTGCGGCTACGGCGGTTCTTGTTTTCCCAAAGATGTCCAAGCGTTGGAATATACCGCACGGAGTGTGGGCTACACTGCCGAATTGCTGCGCGCAGTGGAAGCCGTCAATACCCGACAGAAGGACATTCTGTTCCAAAAGATCAACGCACACTTCGGCGGCAATTTGGCCGGTCGTACCATCGCCCTCTGGGGCCTGGCCTTCAAGCCCAGTACCGACGATATGCGTGAGGCACCCAGCCGTACCCTGATCGAGGCCCTCTGGAAGCATGGTGCCCGCGTCCAGGCCCACGACCCGGAGGCACAACACGAAGCCCTGCGCCTCTACGGCGAACGTCCCGATCTGGTACTGTGCAAAACTCCCTATGCCGCGCTGGAGGGGGCCGATGCCTTGGCCGTGGTCACGGAGTGGAACGTATTCCGTAGCCCCGATTTCGGACGTATCCGCGCCCTACTTACTTCCCCCGTAATTTTCGATGGCCGCAATCTTTACGACCCACGACGCTTGGCCCAAGAGGGCTTCTCCCACTACGCCATTGGCCGACCGAGTCGCTAAGGATTACTGATCCCCAAAAATTCAACAGACAAAAGTCGAAAATCAAAAAACTAAAAAAATTTTTCTTTTACGCTTAAAAGAAAAATCTTTTCAGTCTTTTGATTATTTATTATTTATAGAAATCAACGAAAAGCGCAGAGTAGACACACCGCCATCATGCCTCCCCCTGCCCTCGACCTTTATCGCAGACACCGCTATACGGTGCATGACTATCACGCCATGGGAAAGGCGGGCATCTTTCCGCCAGAGACCCATGTCGAACTCATCGATGGAGAGATCATCGATATGTCGCCGATTGGCAGTCCTCACAACGGAACTCTTGCCCGCCTCACCAAATTGTTTACGCACGCTGTGGGAGATTCCGCCATCGTATTGGTACAAGGCGTCATACGATTGGACAAACACTCTGAACCCCAACCCGACTTAGCGTTGCTACGCCCGCAGGCAGATTGGTATTGCAATGCCCATCCCACCGCCGCCGATATTTTGTTGCTGGTAGAAGTCTCCGATACAACCCTACGCTACGACCGAAAGGTCAAAGCGCCGCTCTACGCCCATCACGATATTGGTGAATTGTGGATCATTGACCTCCACGGTAGCCGATTCCACCGCTACCGTTACCCTACCGCCAAGGGGTACCGCGAGGAATTGGTGCTACCCTTTCCAGTTTCCATGGCCCCGGAAACCTTACCGGATGCCACGATTGATTTCTCTTGGATTATTCACTAAAAACCATGTTTGACATCGACAACACCCGTATTGGTATCATTGGTTTGGGTTATGTAGGACTCCCTTTGGCCGTGGAGTTCGGAAAAATTTTCCCAACCGTAGGTTTCGACATCAACACGACGCGTATTGCTGAATTACGTACCGGCCAAGACCATACCTTGGAAGTAGACGCGCAAGAACTGGCCACAGCTATCCACCTCAGCTATACGACGCAGGCTTCCGATCTCCAAACCTGCAACTTTTTCATCGTCACGGTTCCTACCCCCATTGACCGCTACAAACGCCCCGACCTTACCCCCTTAGAAAAGGCCAGCGTGACCATTGGACGCCAACTCAAAAAAGGCGACATCGTAGTTTATGAATCGACGGTATACCCAGGAGTAACCGAAGAGGTCTGCGTACCGATACTGGAGGCCCAATCCGGTCTACGCTTCAACACTGATTTTTTTGCGGGCTATAGTCCTGAACGCATCAATCCAGGCGACAAAGAGCATCGCGTAACGACGATTCGCAAGATCACCTCCGGCTCAACCCCGAGGTGCGCGGAGTACATCGACGCCGTCTATCGCCGCATCATTCAAGCCGGCACCCACCTTGCCGCCAGTATCAAGGTTGCCGAGGCCGCCAAGGTTATCGAGAATACCCAACGCGACGTCAATATTGCCCTGATCAACGAACTTGCCCTTATCTTTAACCGGTTGGACATTGATACCGAAGAAGTCCTGAAAGCGGCTGGCACCAAATGGAATTTTTTACCCTTCCGACCCGGCTTGGTAGGCGGGCACTGCATTGGAGTTGACCCCTACTACCTTACCCACAAGGCCCAGGAGATTGGTTACCACCCGGAAATCATTCTCGCTGGACGGCGCATCAACGACAACATGGGAAGTTACGTTGCAAAACAAGTAGTCAAACTGATGACAAAACGCCGGATTCCGGTCGCCGACGCCAATATTCTTATCTTGGGTCTGACCTTCAAAGAGAATTGCCCCGACCTACGCAATACTCGGGTGGTGGATATTGTCGCTGAACTTAAGGATTTTAATGCGCGGGTAGAGATATTTGATCCATGGGCTAATCCCCAAGAAGCGGAACATGAATACGGCATCACTCCCATTGCCGCCCCTGAACTTGGCAAATACGATGCCGTTATCATCGCAGTAGCCCACCACCAGTTCCGAGAACTTGGGATTACCGGTATCCGAGCCTTTGGGAAACCAGGCGCCGTCTGCTTCGACGCAAAATACATACTGCCCGCCGATCAAGTCGATGGCCGACTCTGAACCCCTTCTCTAAAAAACCTCCGCCCTAAAAACGAGACCGACCATGAAAGTACTTGTCACCGGTGCCGCCGGTTTTATCGGTGCGGCCCTGACCCTGCGCCTCTTGGCACGGGGAGATGAAGTCATCGGCATTGACAACCTCGACCCGTACTACGACGTGGCGCTCAAACAATCACGATTGGCGCGGCTTGTCCACCCACGGTTCACCGACTTACGGGTCAATCTCCAGGACCGTACCGCGATGGATGAAGTCTTCTCCCACCATCGCCCTCAACGAGTAGTCAACCTTGCCGCCCAGGCCGGGGTACGGTATTCCATAATCAACCCCTTCGCCTACGTTGAAACCAACCTGGTCGGCTTTGCCAACCTCCTGGAAGGCTGTCGTCACCATAACGTCGAACATTTGGTCTATGCCTCCAGCAGTTCGGTCTACGGTTCCAATCCCCGGATGCCGTTCTCGGTGCATGATAATGTGGACCACCCGTTGAGCCTCTACGCCGCTACCAAAAAGGCCAACGAATTGATGGCGCATACCTATAGCCACCTCTACCGACTCCCCACCACAGGATTGCGCTTCTTTACGGTATATGGTCCATGGGGCCGACCGGACATGGCCCTATTCAAATTTACCCACAATATCCTTGCTGGTAAACCAATTGATGTTTACAACTACGGGAAACACCGGCGGGATTTTACCTATATCGATGATATCGTCGAGGGGGTGGTACGAGTACTCGATCGTATCCCCGCAGCTAATCCCAATTGGAATGGTGACGACCCCAGCACCAGTTTAGCCCCCTACCGCCTCTATAATATAGGAAATCATCACCCCGTCGATTTGATGCACTATATCGAAGTCCTAGAGGACTGTCTGGGCCGAAAAGCTGAAAAGCGCTTCCTTCCGCTTCAGGACGGCGATGTACCGGATACCTATGCCGATGTTGAAGATCTGGTACACGATGTTGGATTCAAACCGGCAACCAGTGTCGAAACCGGAGTCGCACAATTCGTGGCATGGTACAAGGAGTATTATCAACGATGACCTTGATCCTCGTTGCCGTTGCATCACCGTAATGACCAAAAATCACGGTCAATAGGAGGAAAGTAACTGCAACGAGTATCAAAGCATCCACTATAGAGCCCCGTCGTGCCTATACGCACCCTCGCACTCCTTGGTTTTTCCGAGCAGGATATCCTACTGCTGCGCTCCCTATTGAAACTCGGCGAGCCTCTGCTCAAAGAGACCTGGGTGCTCGTCCCTCGCCAAGAGGCGGAGGTGGTCTTAGCCAATAGCGTTCGGAGTACCGATACAGAGCTTGCCGGTTCAACCGCCATTATCGTAACGGTGCTCCCCCCCGGCAGTGAGCCTACTCCCCTTCCCACACTAACCCGACCGTTGCGGGTATCTCCCTTGGTATCCCTCCTCAACGGCTTTTCTCCCACCCTTTCCTCGCCTGAGGCAGGGATAGTTATCGCGGGAGGAAAACACAGTACGCTGCCAACGCCTTCATCCGCACAAACAAAGAATAGCGAAACGGATGTAATCTACAAGGAATCGATTACTCCCAACGCAGGAAGAGAGCAAGGAAGTGGGAGACTAGAATTGATGAATTGGTTCCGCACTCGTTTGAATTGGAAAGGGACAAGCAAACTGTCCGTTCTACCGCCAGTCGGATCGCCATCGCCTTTGCGTCTTTTTGCGCCCACCCCTAGGACTTTCCACAACCCCTCGGTGGAACTACACGAACGCACGATTCGAAAACGCCTCAACCACTTACCGCTACTCAATCTAACTATCAGTGTTCCACTCTTGATTGAAGCGGTACAAGGATTGAGTGATGAACCGCTGGCGGCGCGCACCCGCCTGCAACTTCTCGATCTCTATCGAGAACCGATAAATACCCTATTCCGTTCCTTCGGTACCCCCATTCTACGAAAGACCTCACCACTGGGTGGCTGGGAAGGGAATCCATCAGACCCAGGGAGAATGTTCTTGGCGAGTGCCGACGGCTACAAGGCCATCGTTCTGGCATGCTGCCAAGAGGGAGCCACACCCGTCAGCGATGATTTATTGCTGCTTGGATTATGGCGGGCATTGGAACAACTCGCCCACGCGTTGGTCCATGCTTATCGATATTACCGCTCGCTGCCGCCTGGGGTATTTCTCGAAGCCCACCAGATCTTTCACTATGCCGTCTATTGGGGGGTTGAAAACCACCCATTACGCTGTACCCATCCGGGATTGGGTACCGACGCGACAATAGGTACGACCAGTATCGCAGACCTCTATAAACAACTCTTGCTGCTCTCCATCAGTGATCCGTACAGCCTGACCGCTGAACATCTGTACCAGGCATTAGAATACCTCGTCTCGGTAGCCGGGAAGGCGCGATTTTTGGGATGGAAGGAAGCGGTACGACAGCACTTGATTCCCAACATCCCTAAAGCGATGCCGGGTGTCCCGTGCATATCGGGTGTAGAAGGCTTATTCATCGTAGACCTTGAAGAAGACCACCCTCCCCTTCCCGCCGCGCAAACCGACTTTTCCGGCGCAACGACAGATCGCTGGGTCATCGACACCCAGCCGGTGCTGGATGCGCTTTACCAAAGCACCACGGCATTCGAAGAAGAAAAGGGGCTTCAACGACGGCTTGCCGAACAACTCACAACCCGCTTACGAGGAATCGGGCAACGCCGCGAACCGCGGCGCTCAGGAAAGTCAGAGGCTATTCTGGTCCTCGGCATCGCTGAAGTACACCAGACATTATCGGGGGGAGATTCCTCCGTATCTAGAATCGAACCCAGCACCTGGACAGTGGTCAACGAAAATAGTAAAAGTTTTATGCTGAATTCCCCAGAACAATACCAAGTTGCGGTGGGCGACCTGGTGGGAATCGCGCGCGCACCCGCCTCGGAAGAGGGAGAGTGGGTAGTCGGAGTAATTCGTTGGTTGAGGGCTCCCAACACCGGGGGAACAGCACTGGGAATTGAACTATTGACCGGTACCCCCGCCGCTGCTTGGTGCATAGCACCTGCAGAAGGTCCGCAACGCTGTATCCTTCAGACCTTCCCTGGTGAGGAGGAGGTCATTGCCGCTCCCAAAGGATTTTACCGTCGCGGTATCGAGTTTGAACTCCATCACCAGAATCAGTCACGTCGGGTCATGGCCAGCCATCTTCTTCAGGAAGAATCAGGATTCGACCAGTTTGAGCTGACCCAACTACCTATCAGCTAACCAATCCATTTTGATCATAGGAAATATCCGAGTGACTGGCTATTTATTGACCAAAAAAAACCCACCATCTATTCAGATGGTGGGTTTCTATTTAAGCGCCTGGCAGTGACCTACTTTCGCATGGGAGTTCCACACTATCATCGGCGCTGGACGGTTTCACTTCCGAGTTCGGGATGGGATCGGGTGGTTCCCGCCCGCTATCGCCGCCAGGCAAACTGAGATGGGCAATCTGCCCAGTGACGAGTTGTGTAGGTACGCTACCCACAGAATATTTGGGTGTTATATGGTCAAGCCGCACGGTCTAATTAGTACTGGTTAGCTCCACACATTACTGTGCTTCCACACCCAGCCTATCAACGTTGTGGTCTTCAACGAACCTTCAGCGACCTCAAGGGTCGAGGGAGATCTCATCTTGGGGAGGGCTTCCCGCTTAGATGCTTTCAGCGGTTATCCCATCCGTACATAGCTACCCGGCAGTGCCACTGGCGTGACAACCGGAACACCAGAGGTACGTCCACTCCGGTCCTCTCGTACTAGGAGCAGATCCTCTCAAATCTCCGACGCCCACGGCAGATAGGGACCGAACTGTCTCACGACGTTCTAAACCCAGCTCGCGTACCACTTTAAATGGCGAACAGCCATACCCTTGGGACCGACTACAGCCCCAGGATGTGATGAGCCGACATCGAGGTGCCAAACCTCCCCGTCGATGTGAACTCTTGGGGGAGATCAGCCTGTTATCCCCGGAGTACCTTTTATCCGTTGAGCGATGGCCCTTCCATACAGAACCACCGGATCACTAAGACCTACTTTCGTACCTGCTCGACCTGTCCGTCTCGCAGTCAAGCACCCTTATGCCTTTGCACACAATGCGCGATTTCCGACCGCGCTGAGGGTACCTTCGCGCTCCTCCGTTACTCTTTGGGAGGAGACCGCCCCAGTCAAACTACCCACCATGCACTGTCCCCCGCCCGGATTACGGGCTCAGGTTAGAACCTCAAATATACCAGGGTGGTATTTCAAGGTCGGCTCCACGCAAACTGGCGTCTGCGCTTCGTCGCCTCCCACCTATCCTACACAGGCAGATTCAAAGTCCAGTGCAAAGCTATAGTAAAGGTTCACGGGGTCTTTCCGTCTTGCCGCGGGTATACCGCATCTTCACAGCAAATTCAACTTCGCTGAGTCTCGGGTAGAGACAGCGTGGCCATCGTTACGCCATTCGTGCAGGTCGGAACTTACCCGACAAGGAATTTCGCTACCTTAGGACCGTTATAGTTACGGCCGCCGTTTACCGGGGCTTCGATCAAGAGCTTCACCTTGCGGCTAACCCCATCAATTAACCTTCCGGCACCGGGCAGGCGTCACACCCTATACGTCCACTTACGTGTTCGCAGAGTGCTGTGTTTTTAGTAAACAGTCGCAGCCACCTGGTCACTGCAACCTCCCTCCGCTCCAGGCGTTCGCCCTTCACGTATCGGAGGCACACCTTCTCCCGAAGTTACGGTGCTATTTTGCCTAGTTCCTTCACCCGAGTTCTCTCAAGCGCCTTAGGATTCTCTCCCAGCCCACCTGTGTCGGTTTGCGGTACGGTTCCACTCTACCTGAAGCTTAGAGGCTTTTCCTGGAAGCAGGGCATCAACCACTTTCGTCCTCACGGACTTCGTCATCACGCCTCAGGATTGACCCCCCGGATTTACCTAAGGGATCTCCCTACACGCTTAAACCGGAACTACCAATCTCCGGCTGGTCTAGCCTTCTTCGTCCCCCCATCGCAGTAAAGCGAAGTACAGGAATATTAACCTGTTTCCCATCGACTACGCCTTGCGGCCTCGCCTTAGGGACCGACTCACCCTGCGCCGATTAACGTTGCGCGAGGAAACCTTGGGCTTACGGCGTCCGGGTTTTTCTCCCGGATTATCGCTACTCATGTCAGCATTCGCACTTCCGATACCTCCAGCCTGCCTTACGACAGACCTTCACAGGCGTACGGAACGCTCCCCTACCATATGTCTTCACATATCCGCAGCTTCGGTGCATGGCTTAAGCCCCGTTACATTTTCCGCGCAGGCCGACTCGACCAGTGAGCTATTACGCTTTCTTTAAAGGATGGCTGCTTCTAAGCCAACCTCCTGGCTGTCTATGCCTTCCCACATCGTTTCCCACTGAGCCATGACTTTGGGACCTTAGCTGGCGGTCTGGGTTGTTTCCCTCTTCA